>CAZYXT010000115.1:0-7418 GCA_964651505.1 uncultured Enterobacterales bacterium | reverse complement strand
TCCGCTTATGAGAATCCATGCCTACAGATGATGGGAGAGCCTCTATATTTGCCATTATTATGATGATGTTATGAAATTGTCCTATTTGTCATATTAGAAAAACAAGAATACCTAAGCTATATAGTGCTGTTTAATTTCTTCAATTAATATTCCACGTGGAACAATCTAGGCGCTGAATAGAAAGATCCTAAAATTTTAATTTCTATTTAATAGGGGGAAGACATTCCTCTAAATCGATTATAAGAAAAGTTCCACATGGAACAATTGCAGATGATTATGTTAATGATTATAAATGGGCTTTTGTATTGATAGTAGAAAGCAGGTTTGTAAGGTAGTAATGATCCACGAGGAACAATGAAGACTGCCGAATCGAAAGATTGCTAAGAATGTAACTATTATTTAATAGGGGAGGGGGAAGATATTCCTTTAAATTAGATCATATGAAATGTTCCACGGAGAACATTTAGATGATGATGTATCTGCAAACGGTTATTAGGAATTAGCCATCAACATCAAGGAAATTGTTCCATGTGGAACAATTGAACGATTACCTTAATAATTTTAAATGGGCGATTGTGTTGTTAATAGAAAGCAGGTTTGTAAAGTAGTAATGTTCCACGTGGAACAAAATAGGTGCTGCAAGTCTAACGAAAAAAAACTGCCCCTGGTTTTATAAAAAACAGACACTGTATCCTAGGCAAAATTTAAATCATCGCATCAGCACTGTTTAAAATTCGCTGTTTAAGAGTTAGGAACAGATCATTCATCATTACGGAGATAAGCTGCATCAACTGTGCTAAGATTAAGGTTAATTGAGAATATAAAAAGCCGATAACAAGATCCCAAGATTATAAATTGACGGGATTTTTAGAGGAGAGAAAATCATGCACGAGGAGCCTTGTACATTTAACGTCATTCCCACTCTCTACGCTCTGGTGCTTTCATGGGTGACAGGTGCCGATAGTTGCACCAAGTGCTCAGACTTTCTTTGGGATAATGGCGAGAAGTTGTATGAAATGCTCCCTGCCATGATTGATAAGCCACCCTTGATCAATAATGATGTCAGCCTGCTCATCAAACTCGTCAAGCTCAATAAACTCTTGCCCATCCTGGCCGACTTCTCCAAGGAAGTGGAGTTTATGCAGGATTATGGCAAAGAGGAGTTGCTCAAAAAGATCTCAGCTCTGGCAGACAATTACAGTCACTCGGGCAAGAACTATCTTTACTGTGCCGACTCCTGCATCTTAAACCTGGGTCGCTCATGCGTGAGCTTCATTCAGCATCAAAATATACCCTTTGACATGTATGCCAAAAAGGGGATCTTAACCAAGATGCTCAATGTTCTAAACATCCGCGGGGCCGTGTGCAAGGTCGATGCGCATCATATCAGCAATATGCTGTGCAGCGTGCTGATTGAAGCCGGGGCCGACTACATCATCGAAATGGAGCCCTCGATGGCATCCTATAACAGCGCCGTAGAGATCTTCAAAGATCCTAAAGTTATTGATGAGCTGGCCGAGACTGCCGAAACAGAGCCTTACGACGAATATCACTTTAAGATCAAACCGCGCAAAATCATCGCCGCACCGTCCTCTTTATTAGGTGCCGAGGCTGCAGACTATTGGGGTAAGGATGTGCAGACCATCTTGTGCGAGCCTGCTCTGGATGAGAACGGCGAGGAATTAAGCTCAGAGGAAGGCCGCCATCGCTACTACGCAAGCTCATTGTCATTTGAAGAGCCTGATATTGCCGAGTACGCACTTAACATCATTCGCGAGAACAGTCTCTTCTCCAAAGATTATAACCTCATCTGGGATCTGTACTTTGGGCCTTACAAGTCTCTCAACCGTAATCGCGATTATGTGGAGAATGCCAAGATCTTAAACAAGCTTAAAGACTCCACGCAGCAAATTGCGGCCATGATTTATGGCAAGGATAAAAAGGTCTCGGTCAAAGACATGCCAGAGATCCTGCAGGCCGATTTGCCCTTTGCTTCGCGCTGTCTTTCCATGTGTCTGCGCACTTTGCAGATGACGGGCAAACTCAATCTGGGCGATTAAGCAGCTGCTTCATTCACACGGTGCAGGGCTTACCTGCACGGTGATAAACCATTAAACCATCAAACAAACCCCGGGCATTCAAAGACCGGGCCGTGTCTGCGTGCTTCATAAAAAAGGAAAGGAGCTTTAAGCAGGGGCATGAAAAAGCAGCCTGCCTGAGGAACTTTGGGCAATTGGGGTTAATTTTGGAGGCCTGAGGCAAAAAAAATCCGAGCTTAAGCCCGGACAAATAGAGAGAGTAATAATCACTTGCTGCTTAGTATAATATAGAAATATCCGCAGTCTTGGAGAATATTTGTGACATTGCTAACAAAATAGACAGCCGATTTGCCCTCAAAGCAGGATCTTCGGCGTTAACCATCACCTTGTCAAAGAAGTTGTCGACGTCCTTTTTCATCTCAGCTAAAGTGCTTAAAGCCTTGGCATAGTTGCCTTGAGCATAGCAATCGCTTATGGCAGGCATGATGGCTTCCAAGTGTTCTACCAGAGCAATCTCCTCAGGATCGGTCAAAAGGCTCTTATCGATGTTGTCCGATCCGCCTTGAGACTTGGAGAGGATATTGGCCACGCGCTTGTAGGCAGCTGCCAGATCTTGAGCCTCGGGCAAGTCTTTAAACGATCTGACCGCCATGACGCGCTTGTCAAAGTCCAACAGGTTGACGGGGTGATTGGCCAGCACTGCCAAAAAGATCTCGGCTCCGATGCCTTTTTCTTGGTAGTAAGCCTTTAAGCGGTTGAAGACAAAGTCGCTGACATTGTGCACATTCTCTTTGACCACAACCTTATCGCCCAAGGTTTGATTGGTAAACTCAATGGCGTCAACGAGGTTAAAGTCAAGCTTGTTCTCAAGCACGATCCTGATCAAACCGATGGCAGCGCGGCGCAAAGCATAGGGATCTTTGTCGCCCTTGGGGAGCTGATTGATGCCGAAGATGCCGGTCAGGGAGACGAGCTTCTCGGCAATGGATACGCACATCTGCACGGGCTTGATCGGGATCTTGTCGCCTGCGAACCTGGGCAGGTATTGCTCGAAGATGGCCTCGCTGACATTGGGATCTTCCCCGTCAAGCTTGGCGTAATGCATGCCCATGATGCCCTGGGTGTCGGTAAACTCGGTCACCAAGGTGGTGGCCAGATCGCACTTGGCAAGGTAGGCGGCGCGGCGGCACAAAGCAGGATCGGCGCCCAGTTTATCGGCAAGATAAGCAGCCGTTTTTGCCACTATCTCGGAGCGGTAGGCAATGGTGCCGATGTCCTTTTGATAGACGATGGACTCCAAGGCCTTGTGGAAGTGCTCGAGGCTATGCTTGCGATCGGTGTTAAAGAAGAACTGAGCGTCTGACAAACGAGGGCGCACCACGCGCTCATTGCCTGAAATCAGATTGGTCGGATCTTCAGGGTTGATGTTGGAGACAAAGGCGAAGACAGGCAAAAGCTTGCCATCCTTGTAGATGGGGAAGTACTTTTGATCGCCCTTCATGGTGTAAACCAGTGCCTCGGAGGGAACCTGCAAGAAGCTCTCTTCAAACTTGGCCAAGAAGACATAGGGATGCTCGACCAAGGAGGCAACCTCCTCCAACAGGCTGTCATCAAGATCAGCCTCGCCGCCGGCGCTTGCGGCCAGATCATTGACCTGCTTTGCGATCATGGCTTTTCGCTCGTCATAGTCGGCAATGACCATGCCCCTCTGTCTTAAAACTTGCAGATATTCGTCGGCATTATTTAAAGTAACCTCTTGAGATCCCACAAAGCGGTGGCCCTTGATGGTCTTTGAGGACTTGACGCCCAAGATCTGCCCTTCAATCAAAGCATCGCCGTACAGCATGCACAAGGTGTGTACCGGACGGACAAATTCCTCGCGCTTATCGCCCCAGTGCATGAGCTTGGGGATGGGCAGAGAAGCGAGGGATTCTTTGAACAATCCCGGGATCAGGGTTACGCTTGGCGCGCCCTGCTTTAAAGTCTTGAGGTAAAGCCATTCGCCCTTGTCGGTCTTAAGGGTCTGAACATCGTTGATGTCAACGCCGTTGGCCTGACACCAGCCCAAGGCTGCCTTGGTGGGTTTGCCTTCGGCGTCATAGGCAGCCTTAACCGAGGGGCCTTTAAGCTCGATGGTCCTGTCTTGCTGCTTGTCTTCAAGAGACGTGACAAATAAAGCCAGACGGCGGGGGGTTGCATACCACTTGCACGAGTCAAATAAAATCTGGGCATCCTTTAAGCGGCCTGTCATATTATCGCAGAGGGCCTGTCCTAATTTGCGCAGAGCTTTGGGCGGCAGTTCTTCGGTGCCCAATTCCAATAAAAGATTGTGCTTTGCCATGATCATTCCTCATTCTTAGTCTGATTGCACATCGGAAAGCCCAAGGCTTTGCGCGAATCATAGTAAGCCTGTGCCACCGCCCTCGATAAGGTGCGGATCCTCAAGATAAATCTTTGTCTTTCGGTGACCGAAATGGCATGGCGGGCATCCAGGAGGTTGAAGCAGTGGGCAGCCTTTAAGACGCGCTCGTAGGCAGGGAAAGGCAGAGGCTTCTCAAGGTTGATGAGATCTGTGCTTTCCTTTTCCATCTGATCAAACATCTTAAACAGAAAATCGGTGTCGGCGTACTCAAAGTTGTAGGCCGACTGCTCTACTTCGTTTTGATGGAAGATGTGGCCGTAGGTGACATCGCTGGTCTTGGTGTGCGCCCAAATCAGATCGTAGATGCTGTTGACGCCCTGAATGTACATGGCCAGACGCTCGAGGCCGTAAGTAAGCTCGCCTGTGACCGGGAAACACTCAAGGCCGCCTACTTGCTGAAAGTAAGTAAACTGCGAGACCTCCATGCCGTTGAGCCATACTTCCCAGCCCAAGCCCCAGGCGCCCAGGGTGGGGTTTTCCCAGTTGTCTTCGACAAAGCGGATATCGTTTGCCTTAGGGTCAAAGCCCAGCTCTTTTAAAGAGCCCAAGTATAAATCCTGTATGTCATCGGGGGAGGGCTTTAAGATAACCTGGAACTGATAGTAGTGCTGCATGCGGTTGGGGTTTTCGCCGTAACGACCGTCGGTGGGGCGGCGAGAGGGTTGAACGTAGGCACAGCAAATGGGCTCAGGACCTAAGGAGCGCAAAAAAGTCATGGGATGGGAGGTGCCTGCACCAACTTCCAGATCAAAAGGCTGGGCAATCATGCATCCTTGTCTCATCCAGTAATCTTGCAATGTAAAGATCAGACCTTGAAACGTTTGCAGGTCGTATTTATTCGACATTTTTTGTAATTCCAAAAACGACTGAAAAAGATGTTCTATTTTATCAAAAAGAGGGGCTCAGCATTCACAAAGATCCGCTTTGGGACTTGATTTTTGAAAGGATTACAAAGCGGTGGGGGTGATCATCGTCAGGCATGCTCACAAGGGTGTGGCCCATGAAAGAGCAAAAGGCGGGAACGTCGCGCAAAGAGACAGGATCTTCGGAGTAAAGCTCAAACACAGTCCCTCCCTCGTGGGTACGGATGGCATTGCGCAGCAGCATCAAGGGCTCGGGGCAGCTGAGGCCGCGCGCATCGACGGCTACGCGTTTATCCTGTGTAAAATCTTGCATAATGATCAATAGCTGATATAATAGATCATGCTTTTCATGCTGGTTTAGCTCAGTTGGTAGAGCACCTGTTTTGTAAACAGGGGGTCGTGGGTTCGAGACCTTCAACCAGCACCAATCTCTTTTTATTGCATTATTTGAGTGCAATCTCTCCAAATACAGCCGAAACCACCGGTTACACAGCTGCTTTTTTCAATTTCAAGCGTTGCGGCACCAAGAGCGCTCTCAAACTTGTCTGTCTATTATAAGACAAGAACAGGCGGCATTTAAGGCCGGGATCACGCATGCCATCAAGCTGATTTGCCTGCATTATGCGCCTGCCTGCCATCGGTCAAGGAGCGCTTAAAAGCCATTGTGACGTAAAAATCCGCGTAAAATCAATAAGTTAGCGGTAAAGGTAAACCTTAATTTATTATTTTGCCCGGGGCTGTTTAAAAATGTGCCGAAGACTGCACAAGGCACAGCAAAAAATGCCTCAAACATTGCAAGGTTATTGTTAAATAATGATAACTGTGCGCAAACGTTTTAGCAGTGCACGATATTGATGATGTCTTTCCTGTATGGCTCAATTGTCAAAAGATCCGTTGAAAAAACGGTGATATAATCTCATGTGCACAATTGTCTGCAAGAGGTTGTGTCAGCTTGGCCGGCTTAAATTAGGCTTTTTTAAGTAGGACATAAATCATGAAGAAGAATTTATTGGCTTTATCCTTAGCAGCAATCTTGACTGCAGGCTCTACTGCATCAATGGCTGCCGTTGAAGATTCATTTGATGTCGGCGTACGCGGCGGTTGGGCTTTCACCAACTTTTCTGATACAAGCTATACCTCATCTGACGATGACAACGGCTACGGCGTAGGCATCTATTTTGGCTACAACGTCAAGTCATGGTTCGGCGTTGAGTTTGGCTACAACTATTTTGACGACTTTGGCGTTAAGGGCAAGAACGGCGACAACACCTATACCACCGATTTCAGCTTACAAGGCCCTGAGCTGGCTCTGCGCTTTGCTTATCCTTTGACCGATGACGGCAGCGACATCTTCTTGCGCGCAGGCGCCATGTATGTCATCGCCGACAATGATATCGAGAGCGGCCACGAAGATAGAATCGCCCCCTTATTGGGCGCCGGCGTTCAATACGCCTTCACCAAGAACTTTGGCGTACGCGTAGGCTTTGATTACTACTTCAACGTTTATGATCCCGACAGCGAAGTTTACTCCGACACCGATCTCGGTTTGGTCTATGCAGCTTTGCAGCTGACCTTCGGCGGCGATAAGCCCGCTCTTGCTCCCGAGCCTGCCCCTGCTCCTCAGCACGTAACCAAGACCTTTGCCTTGCAGGCCGGCGCTCTGTTCCCGTTTGACGGCTCTCAGTTAAGCGAGGAAGGCTCTGAAGCCATCGCCGACGTTGTCCACCAGGTCAATGCCGCCAACGTCACCAACGCCACCTACACCGTAACCGGCTACACCGACAGATTGGGTTCCGAGGCTTACAACCAGAGGTTGTCTGAGGCTCGTGCTCAAGCTGCCGCCGACGGCTTGGTAACATCCGGCGTTGCTCCTCACCAAATCGTTTCGGTTGAAGGCAAAGGCCCTGCCAATCCTGTAACCGGCAGCGAGTGCGACGGCTTGGCCCGCAAAGATCTGATCAAGTGCCTGGCTCCCGATCGCCGTGTTGAGATCTCCGTTGACGGTGAAATCGACGTAGTTGAATAGCATTAATTCAACCTCACATCAGGCTTTGGCCTGAAAAAGAAGGCTGCCCCATGGCAGCTTTCTTTTTG
>CAZYXT010000114.1:0-7422 GCA_964651505.1 uncultured Enterobacterales bacterium | reverse complement strand
GCAGCCTGGTCAGATTGCCGATAAAGTCGATGAAATTGGTCTGCTTGTTGGTGATGTTCCAGTTGTAATAATTAAGATCATTGTCCTGGCAATAGGCATTGTTGTTGCCAAGCTGCGTGCGCGACAGCTCGTCGCCGCCCAACAGATGGGGAATGCCTTGGCTGATGATGACCGTGGCCATCAGATTGCGCTTTAACTGCTCGCGCCTTTCAATGATCCTAAGATCATCGGTCGGTCCTTCCTGACCGCAATTGGTCGAATAGTTTTCAAAGGCCCCGTCCTGATTGTTCTCCATGTTAAGCTCGTTGTGCTTGAAGCTGTAAGAGACCAGATCTTCTAAGGTAAAGCCGTCATGATAGGTCACAAAGTTGACCGAGGCGTTGATGGAGCGCACGCCCTTTAAAAACACATCGCGAGAGCCCATCAGGCGCGTGGCCATCTCGCCAAGCAATCCCTGATCGCCGCGCCAGAATCTGCGCACGGTATCGCGAAACTTGTCGTTTTGCTCGGACCAGCCGGTGGGGAAACCTCCCAAATGATAGCCTCCCGGGCCGATATCCCACGGCTCTGCCACGTAAAAGAGGGTTCTGAGGTAACGAGAGGTCAGACAGGATTTGAAGAAGGCGCTGTTGGGCTCGAACCTGAACAAAGGCGTGCCGTTGTGGGTTTCGCGCGCCACGGTGACGGCCAGATCAAAGCGAAAACCGTCCACCTGCATCGCGCGCGACCAGTAGACCATCGCATCGTGCACCACCGACAAACCGATGTGGCTGTCCACGTTGAAAGAATTGCCGCATCCCGTGCAATTTATGTATTTGGCATAATCGCTGCCGCCTTGGGCATTGCGCTCAAAGGCATAGTAATTGATGTTGTCGCAGGCCTTAAACGATAAGACCGGACCTCCAAAGCCCCCTTCTGCGGTGTGGTTGTAGACCACATCCAAAATCACGGCGATGCCGTTGCGATGAAGCTCGCGCACCATGATCTTAAATTCGTTGACCGCATTCTTGGGATCGCAGGCGTACTTCGGATCAGGGGCAAGGAAACACACGGGGTTGTAGCCCCAGTAATTGACCAGGCCTTTGGCTGCGATGCCGGGCTCGGTCATCGAAGCTGCCACCGGCTGCAATTGCACCACCGTGATGCCCAGGCGCTTTAAGTGCTCGATGATGCATGGCTGGGCAATGCCCAGGTAAGTGCCGCGCAAATGCGGCGCAATGGCGGGGTGCAGCTTGGTTAAGCTTTTGACGTGGGTCTCGTAGATGATGGCCCCGTTGCGCTCGATAAGAGGCTTTTTGACCCCCTGCCAGTTAAAGTCGTCATGGCCTTGCAAGATGGCCTTGGGGATAAAACGCTCGGAGTGATTATGGTACTCGTCATCATCGTAGATAAAGGGCTTGTTTAAGGCTTTGGCATAAGGATCGACAATAAATCTGCCTTCCTTAAAATACAGGCCGCGCAAAGGATCGTTGTCGCCAAGCAATTCATAGGCATACAGATCGCCTACGTTAAGGCCCGTGACATACGCAAACCACAAACCGCCCTTGCGCTCGGTAACTTCGACCTGCCCGATTTTTTCTTCTGAGGGATTGTAAAAATGGATCCGCACTTTCTTGGCATTGGGAGACCACAGCACAAAGGAGAAACCCTCGCCATCGTATTCTGCTCCTGCGGCATACTCGGTCTTGACGATGTTGTGGTTGGTGCTTTTTATTATCATTCTAAACTCCATCAGACATCTGTCCGCATCTTAGCATGCGTAAACTTACCCTGCTCCCTGTGTTTTCATTTTAGTGGCGAATTTATTTTTTGTATATGCACTTACATGCATGAATTTTTATTTTGTGACGCCCTTTGATCGAAAACTTCACTAAATTTAACCTCACTTATTTATCGGCGCAATAGGGCAATCATGGCGCCCAAAACAAGTGATCTAGATCACATAAGACAGGCTTTCTCCCGACATAAGTTTGCTCTATATCACACTTTATTGCCCAATATTTGAAGAAAAAATTGAAATTTATCGCAAAAATCAAAGATTTATTTTTTAATCTGCTTTGTTCTTATTCAAAAATTAAATTTTGCGCGAGGCTTTTTTAAGTTGAATTTTAAAAAAGCCGTCTTAACGGGCAAAATCGCCTCTGCTGCTCACATCTTTTTGAACCGCATGCCGTCTTGCAGGCAGGCCCCTGCCCTGTCTTGTGAAAGCCATGACAAAAAGCCCCGCAGGGCGGGGCTTTTTGATGCAGATTGCGCTTTAATCTGAAATCCTCTTTAAGAAGACGGTGGCCAAAGGCGGCAGATCAAAAACTACGCTGTGATACTGTCCGTGCCAGGAGATGTTGGAGGCCTGCAATTGCTCGGGTCCCGTGACATAGCCTGAACCCCAGTACTTCTTGTCATCGGTGTTGAGCACAATCCTGTAGATGCCGGGGCGCGGCACGCCCAAACGGTAGGCGATGTACGGCACCGGGGTGAAGTTTGACACCATGATGGTCTCGTCGGTCTTCTGCGGGTTGGTGCGCAACATGGCAAAAATCGAGTGGTCGGCATCCGAGACATCAAGCCACCTAAAGCAGTTGGGATCGTAATCAAACTCCCACAAGACATTGTCACTCTTGTACATGTTGTTCAAATCTTTGACCAGCTCCTGATTGCCGCGGTGTTTGTCAAATTGCAACAGCCACCACTCAAGCTGCGAATCGTGATTCCACTCGGAGCTTTGGGCAAACTCGGTGCCCATGAAGTTTAAGATCTTGCCAGGGTGCCCGTACTGATAACCCAAGAAGGCTCTCAAATTGGCAGCCTGCTGCCACTCGTCGCCCGGCATCTTATAGAGCATCGAGTGCTTGCCGTGGGTGACCTCGTCGTGGGAGATGGAGAGGACAAAGTTTTCGTTGTAAGCATAGATCATCGAGAAGGACATCTCGCCGTGGTGATAGCGGCGGAAGAAAGGATCTTGCTTCATGTACTCGGTGCTGTCGTGCATCCAGCCCATATTCCACTTAAAGCCAAAGCCCAAGCCGCCCGTGTAGGTGGGACGGGAGACGCCCGTAAAGGCGGTGGACTCTTCGGCGATGGTCATGGCCCCGGGGAACCTGCGGTAAACCTCTTCGTTGAACAACTTCAAGAACGATACGGCCTCATAGTTGATGTTGCCGCCGTCCACATTGGGCACCCATTCGCCGTCTTTGCGCGAGTAATCCCAGTAGAGCATGGAAGCCACGGCATCGACGCGCAATCCGTCCACGTGGAAGTAATCAAGCCAAATCAGGGCCGAGGCCAAAAGGAAATTTCTGACCGTGTCGCGCCCGAAGTCGTAAATCAAAGAGTTCCAATCAGGGTGCCAGCCGCGGCGGGGATCTTCATATTCGTAAACCGGGGTGCCGTCAAAGCGGGCCAGGCCGTGAGCATCGGTGGGGAAATGGGCAGGCACCCAGTCCAAAATCACGCCGATGTTGTTTTGATGGCACATATCGACAAAGAACTTGAAATCGTCAATGGTGCCAAAGCGCGAAGTCGGAGCAAACAGGCCGGTGGGCTGATAGCCCCAGGAGCCCGAGAAAGGATGCTCCATGACAGGCATAAGCTCGATGTGGGTGTAACCCATCTCCTTTACGTACTTGACCAGCTCGTCTGCAAGCTCCCGATAAGACAGAGAAGATCCGTCGGCCTTGCGGCGCCAGGAAGCAAGATGGACCTCGTAGATGCTCATGGGGAGCTTTAACTTGTCGTTTTGCTGATCTTTTTGCCACTGCTGATCGCCCCACTTGTAGGATGAGTGATCGGAAATGATGGAGGCAAAAGAAGGATATTGCTCGTGATAAAAGCCCACGGGATCTGACTTGTGGGGAAGCCTGTTGCCCGAGGGATCTTTGATTTCAAACTTGTAGCGCTCGCCTGCGCCCAGCCCGGGGACAAACAAGACCCAGTGCCCAAGCAGCGAGCGGGCCATGGGGTGTCTTCTGCCGTCCCAGAAGTTGAAATCGCCGATGACGCTGACGCAGGTGGCCGAAGGAGCGTAGACTGCAAACTTGGTGCCCTTGACCTTGACGCCGTCGATTTCCACTTCAATCAGCTGGGCGCCCAGAGTCTTGTAGATGTTGGCCGGGGTTTCGTACATGGTGGACAGGCCGTAATAAGCCTCGTCGCGAAACTGATAGGGGTCTGTCGTCTCAACCTTGGCATCAGGATAGCCTACCTTGAATTTGTAGTTGAAGGTTTCTTTGCAATCCGGCAAAACCTTTTCAAACAGGCCGTCGGGACTGACGCAATCCAAGGTGCAGATCTCCTTGCCTTTTAAGGAGACACAGGAGACTTCCTTTGCGCCGGGAAGCCACGCTCTCAAAATATAGCCCTGACCGTCATGATTGGGCTGCAGGCCCAATACCTCAAAAGGCTTGGTCAGTCTTGCACCATTTAACTCATCTATCAACATCTGAATGTCTCCTAAGTATGATAATTCCTTGTATGCATGCAGGCTTCAAGGGCAGCCGGTGCCGGCCTGCCGTCTTGCCCTGCTCATCTGCTCGGTTAATGCATTTACATAAGGATCTGAGAAAATCTCATCGAGGTTCAAGGTCAGCTTGCGTCTCCAGTTAGGATATTCGCTGCAGGTGCCGGGGATGTTGACCGGCTTCTCAATTCCAATCCAATCTTCAATCTGAGCGCTGTACAAAGCGCACGCGCCGCGGCACATGTGAACCTGCAAACCCTCTTGAAGCTTGCGCGTCATCTTGGGCAGCTCTTCAAAGCGGGCAGGAACGTCATTGCCCACGGAGCCCAAACCATGCAAAGAGTCCAAGATGCGCTGCTTGCCGTAATCGCGCTCATGGCCGATATGCTCTGCCTGTTCTTGCGAATAAATGCCAAGCTTGACGCCAAGCTTCAAATCGGCATTGCCCCACCAGCTGACCAGGGTGGGCATGTCGTGGGTGGTCAGAGCCGACATGGCAAAAGTCTCGTAATCTTGGGGGGCAATGTAGCCCCCGTCATAGGCGCGCTCGCCAAAAAAGAGCTTGTAAGAGAACATGCGCGCCTCTTTTAAGGCCTCTCTGAGCTCTTTTGGAATGGTGCCCAAATCTTCTGCGATGATCAGGCACTTGTTGCGATGGGACTCCAGGGCAATGATGCCGATGAGATCGTGCATGGGGTTTTTGACATAAGCCCCGTCGCACGAATTCCCCTCAGCAGGCACCCACCACATGCGGTTCAAGCCTGCGGCATGGTCGATGCGCAAGGCGCCGCAGGAGCGCATGTTGGCCCGGTAAAGTTCTATCAATTCGCGGTAGCCCTGACGGCGCAGGCGCTTGGGATCCATGGGCGCAAGACCCCAGGACTGACCCAAAGGCCCCAGCGGATCGGGCGGAGCTCCCAAAGAGGAGTCGCCGCGGTAGATCTCAAACTCGTCGCTCCACACATCGCAGCTGCCCTTGGCGACGCCCACGGCCAGATCGCGGTAAGGGCCTATGATCATCTGCTCTCTTTGGGCCGTCTCGTAAGCCTCGTCAAGCTGCTCTTGGGCGATAAACTGCAAATAGCAGTAAAAGCGCACCTCATCTTCATGCTCGCGGCACCAGGCCTGCACGAAAGGAGAGCCTGCGTTTTGATATTCCTTGGGAAACTCGGTCCAGCTTCGGGCATTCTTGCCCTTGGCAAACAAAGAAGCCTGCAAGGCATCGTATGCTGCCATGTTCAAAAGGCTCTTGCCGCCTTGCTGCATGAACTCCAAAAACTTTTTGCCGCGGGTGGAGCGCTTGTCGTCAAGACGCAAAGATCTGAACAAAGTGCGCAAAACCTGCAGCTTCAACTCGAGCACCGCCCGGTAATCGACATACTCCCTGTCGCGCAGGGCCTTGAGCTTTTGCTGAAAAGCCTTGGAGGACACCATCTCCACGGCCTTGTCGCAGGAGGCATACTCGGGAATGTCCTCGACCCTGATGTAAATGAAATTCAAAAAGCGGCGCGAGGAGGGCGAATACGGCGACACCATGTCGGGATCGGGATTGGCAGGATACCCTGCATGCAGAGGATTGAGCCCCACAAAATGTCCGCCGCGGCGGGAGATGTACTTTAAAAGATCTTTGAGATCATGAAAATCGCCCACTCCCCAATTGTGCTTTGAGCGCAAGGCATAAAGCTGCACGCTTGCGCCCCACACCTTGGTGCCGGCCCTCAGCCTAGGCGGCACATAGCACTCAAGCGGAGCTTTGATGAGCGACATGGGAATGCTTTGATAAGTCTTGCCCTTGTCGGCAATGACGACGGTGAATTCGTGATATCCGTAAGGAAGTTCGTGCGGCAGCAAGATGCGGCGGGTATCGTACTCGACGCCCTGCACGGTTTTGTAGGAGGCAATCTCGATTTCGCTTAAAGGGACAGCATCGCCCCACTTTGTGCCGTCTTCATAAGTCATGCAGTACTCGATGAGGGCATCCTCGCTCAGATCGGCTCTGCTTCTTAAGTAAACGCAATGATGCTCGCCGTCGCGGATCACGGTCACAGGATCGAGGATCTGCTCGTAAGGCAGCAGTTCTTCGCGCAAGGCGGTTTGTTCAAGCCCATCAAGATCAGAGGTGTCATAGCCCATTGCCTGCAAAGCGGCCTCCCGAGCCTGCTGTGAGATCTCAACTTGCGCATTGTTATTGTCAATATAACTGCGACTGATGCCGACGTCGTCGGCAAATGACTGAATGTCTATCATTGTTATTAAATTAGCATCTTGTTAATCGTGAGCTTTGGGCAATATCTGCAAGAGCCCGGGCACACACTGTCTGAAGTATTATTTTATCGTGCATTCGTCAAAAAAACATTCGGCATATCCCAAAATGCCGAACCAAAAGTCTTCAATGCTTACAATAGCGATCAAGATCATATTCTAAGATCACAAAGCAAAAGCTTTGGTACGCTTCTTTTGTAACTAACCGGGCATCAGACGAGCTGCTCTTGCTTTTAGTCTTTTTGGGGCTGCCGATCCTGCGTTTGGCCATGGCTGCCTGTCGCTCTATGGTTTTACGGTTGCAAATCGGTCAGTCGTCGCCGCCCCTTAAGCGAAGATGTGCTGTGCCTTTGGCAGGCTAAAGAGCTGATGACCTTGGCAGAGGCGGCAGGTTGTGAGGAGATCTGCGCCTGCCTCTGCCGTTTTGATGAAAAAGCGCACTGCCGCGATCCGGTCTTTGGCGCCGTCCGTAATATTGCCTGTCGCATAATCGCCGCCGAATTTCTAAACCAAACGATTGATGCCAACAAGCGCGCATCACGGGGCGCTCAATCAAGATCGTGCTTAACGGCAACATCCGCGATGCTTTGGGCTCTGTAAGCTTTAGAGCAGAGCCTCGGGCAGCCGGCAAGGCAGCCATCAGGCACTAAAGACAACAGTGATTTTTCGGCCCGGGCTTTGTCTCGGGTTTTTCGTTTAAACTG
>CAZYXT010000113.1:0-7525 GCA_964651505.1 uncultured Enterobacterales bacterium | reverse complement strand
CAAATGGTCAGGTGCCATGCAATGTCAAGTGTTAAATCATGCAATCACCCTGGTTCTGATCTTTATTCCAACTTTGATGGTGCTACAATCAAAAACAAAGAGAATGTGATTATGCCCTCAAAGCTTGTTTTATGCCCATCGTGCGATCTGGTAAGCGCCCTGCCTGACTACAAGGAAGGGCATAAGGCTGTGTGCCCCCGCTGCGCTCAGGTATTGCGTTCAGGTTACATCACCCCTTTAAAAGATGTCTCGGCCATCGCCATTGCCGCTTTGATCCTGCTTTTTTGCGCCATAACCAATCCTTTTTTGTCCGTGGACAGTTTGTTGGGCAAGCAAACCATGGCCCTAACCTCGATTGTTAAGGTTTTGCGCTTGGACTGGTCGGTGCTGCTGTACGTCTTTATCCTGTCATCCTTTGTCATGCCGGCCGTGGTTTTGTGCGATATCGTGCTGCTTGGCCTGTTTCATTACAAGCCCGGGCGCCTGTTTTGCAATATCTACAGCTTCTGTCACCGCTTCTCCATGGTCGATGTTTTTATCCTGGGAGTTTTGGTCTCTTTAATCAAACTGACCTCTTTGGCAGACGTCGGCTTTTATTCAGGCTTTGCAGCAGCAGCCGTCTTTTCGGTGCTTTTGGTGTATTGCGTCTCAAAGGTGCGCCCTGCAAGAGTGTGGGATCTTATGATGAGCAATGAGATCCGCTACGGCCAAACCGGGGTGCAGGGGATCAGGCAGGGGCTTAAATTGTGCCGCCATTGCGGCATGGTGCTGCGCAGCAGCCGCAGGCGTTGCCCGCGCTGTCATCATGCTGCCAATAATCGCGATCTTTCCTGCGAGCAAAAGACTTTTGCGCTCTTAAGCGCCGCCTTGATCCTGTATCTGCCCTCCAACCTCTATCCTGTAATGTTCACCACCTACTTGGGATCGCAGACAAGCTCCAACATCGTTGACGGCGTAATCGCCTTGTGGAACATGGATTCTTACTTTGTGGCCCTGGTGATTTTGTTTGCCTCCATTTTTATCCCGGTGCTTAAAATAATGGCCTTAAGTTTTTTGCTGATTATGGTAAGACTAAAGAAAATCAAAAGACCCGGGCTGTTGTCAGGTTTATACAGGCTGATTGCCTTTGTCGGAAAATGGTCCATGATAGATGTCTTTGTGGTCATCATCATGTCCTCGGTGGTCAGAATGTCGGGCCTTCTGGTCATTGACCCCGGGTTTGCCATCATAGCCTTTTGTTCTGTGGTGATAATCACCATGTTTGCCGCCGAAAATTTCGATGAACGCTTAATTTGGGATAATGCTCATGACACCAAGCAATGATGTTGAAAGTAACGATAAAGAGCAGGCCGTTGCGGTCAAAGCCGGGCGTTTGTCCCTGATCTGGCTGGTGCCTTTAATCGCCCTGATTGTCACAGGCTTGCTGTTGTACCAAAACACCTTCGATAAAGGACAGCAAATCGAGGTCACCATCTCAAGCGCCGAGAATATCGAGGCAGGCAAAACCCTGGTCAAGTTCCGCTCGGTGACGGTGGGCAGAGTGGAAAGCGTCAAACTTGATGAAAATTACACGCAAGCTGTGCTGACTATCAGAATGGAGCCTGACACCGAGCCCCTTTTAAGCGAAGACAGCAGGTTTTGGCTGGTGCGGCCGCGCATCGAAAACACCGGCGTCTCTGGACTTGACACCCTGCTCTCGGGGGCCTACTTGCAAATAGACAAGGGCGAGAGCCCCACCATGTCCCGCACGTTTAAAGCCTTGGATGACGTCCCGCCTGTGGTGTCAGGCGTGCAGGGCGTGACCATCGATCTTTACTCGAGGGCAACCAAGCGCCTGAGCACCGGCGATGCGGTCAGTTTCAAAGGATTTACGGTAGGGCGCGTGGTCAACGCCGCTTTGAATTTGCAAAGCGACACGGTTGACTATCGGATCTTTATCGAAAAGCCTTTTGACAGCATCTTAAATGCCAACACGCGCTTTTGGATCGCATCGGGAGTCAATTTCTCGTTGTCGGCAGAAGGCTTGGATATAGCCACCGATTCTCTTGATAACATTTTGAGGGCAGGCTTGGCCTTCGGCACCATCGGGGATGAAACCAAGGTGCCTTTTGACTTTGCCGAGCCCAAGGAATTGTTTGCGTCTTTTTCCGATGCCAAATCAGACTCATTGAGCACCGGCCTTAAGTACGTGGTGTTTTTGAAAAAAGATCTTAAGAGCATCAGACAGGGATCGGGCGTGTTTTTCAACAGCGTGCGCATAGGAGAGGTGATTGCAGCCCCCTGGTTTGCCTCCATGGAAGAGCTTTTTACCGCAGAAGAACTGCCCGTTTTGATCTCCTTGAATATTGCCGAAGACGAGCGCAACTTTGTGGCCATGCTCATTGAAAACAATGCCTATCGCGGATCTTTGTGCGCCAATATCGGCCCGACCAATTTGATTTCAGGAGACAACAGAGTAAACCTCTTCTTTTCTGATATTGAAGGCAAGTGCCCCGTTAAAAACTACCGCGGGCTGATAGCGCTTTGGGCCGAATCTTCTGCCTCCATTGACGACAGGCTGACCTCTATTACCGAGAACATACAGAAGCTTGATTTGGGAGGGATCTCAGATGACTTAAGAGAGGCTTTGCAATCCTTCAGCTTGGCCATGCACTCTTTCACAAGCTCAAATGACGAATTAAAGCGCTTAGAGCTCCTCCCCAAGATGACTGCTTCGTTTGAGAGATTTTCGACCATGCTGCAAAGCTACTCTGAAGGCTCTGAGCTTTATTTGAAGTTAAACAATGCCGTTGAAGATGTCAGAGCCCTGCTTGATGATATCTCCCCTGCCATGGTGCAGATTGGTCAAGATCCCGGCTCTGTGATCTTTGGCAGCAGCAGGACGGATGTCGTGCCCAAAAAGAAACAAGAGAATTAGCCTATGAATAAGCCAATCCTGTCTGCACTTATCGGATCGATTTTGTTGTGCGCCTGCGCCTCCTCAAACATCAATTACGAGCGCTATAACCTGACCATGGACGTCGGCGCGGGCGTTTATCAAAGCCCCGTGCTCGATAACATCAGCGTGCAGCCCAATTTGGCGGTCGACAGCGGCGGGGTTTTGATGCAGTTAACAGACGTATCCTTGGTGGAAAGCCCCAATTACCGTTATGCGACGGGTCTTGCAGGCCAGCTTAAGCTCATTTTGGCCTCGCATATCATAAAGCATGAGCTTAATCAAAATTATGCCTACAAGCTTGGCGTCACCAAGTTTTGGGGCAATACAAAAGGCGAGGCCGTCTGCGCCATCTCCTTGGTCGTTGAAAACAAAGGCAAAAAGGTGCACGAGTATGCCAAAGAAAAGAGCGCCGATCTTGAAAATGACGGCTTTACGGAGCTGGTGGTCAAATTAAAGCAAAGTTATGAGGAGCTTATCGACGAGGCCTTAAGCGCTCTTTAGACGCCTCAAAGTTTACTGCCGTCAATCGGCGCAAACAGAGGCCCTCAGGTTAAATAAGGTCATGCCTTGTTTTATTGTCTTGCATCAGGCCCCTAAGCCCGGGCGAGCCTCTGCTTTTGCAGGATCCCGGGGCAACTCTTGCTATTTGCCGATGCAAAAAGTCGAGAAGATCTTGCCTAAGATATCATCGGAGGTTATAAGCCCCGTAATGATGCCCAAGCTGTTTTGGGCCAATATGATCTCGCGGGCGCACAAGACCAAATCTCCAAGACCAAGCATGTCCTTGGCCCTCTCCAAGGCCTCAAGAGTGTCGTTTAAAGCGCTGATGTGCCTTTGCCTTGCCGAGAATACTCCTTGCTCGGGGATGACGCCCAAGGCCTGTTTGAGCTCTTCTTTAAGCGCATCCAATCCCCCCTGCACTTTAACCGAGCTTTGCACTTGAGGATATTTGGCAAAGTCATGTGAGGATAGCAGCTCCAAAGTCTTTTGGCACGCCGGCAGATCGACCTTGGCCTTGCAGATGATGAGCTTGAGCGAGTCTTGGCAAGCCGATTCTATCATCTTTAAGATCTCAGGGGCCTTTGGGGCTTCCTTTGAGGAGTCGACCATCAAAATGATGAGATCGGCGCTTTTTAAAGTCTCCACCGCCCTGTCGATGCCTATCTTCTCAATCTCATCTGAGGGGGTGTCGCGCAGGCCTGCCGTATCGGTGAGGGTGACGGGAATGCCGTCTATTTCAAGATTGACCTCAAGCACATCGCGCGTGGTGCCCGGGATATTGGTGACGATGGCTTTTTCCTTGCCTGCAAGGGCATTTAACAGGCTTGATTTGCCTGCATTGGGCGAGCCTGCCAGCACTATCTTGGCGCCCTCGTTTAAGAGCACGCCGCAATGAGCCGTTTTTGCGGCACTGCGGGCATGGGCGATGATTTGCTCAAGCTTTCTTTTAGCAATGCCTGAGTCAAAAAAGTCTTCATGCTCCTCGGGAAAATCAAGACAGGCCTCAATTCTGACCCTAAAGGAGGTCAAAGCCTCGTTAAGCTCGTCGATGCGGACTTTAAAGGCACCGTCGAGGGAATTTAAGGCTGCCTTGGCGGCGCGGGCCGAGCCTGCCGAGATCAAATCCTCCACCGCCTCGGCTTTGGTCAGATCCATCTTGCCGTTTAAAAAGGCGCGGCGGGTAAATTCACCTGGCTGTGCCTGGCGCACCCCGTCAATCTTCAAAACGGCCTTTAAGATCTCCTGAGGGATCACGATGCCGCCGTGCCCCTGCAGCTCGAGGACATCCTCTCCTGTATAGGAATTGGGCGCTTTAAAGTAGAGCATCACCCCTTCATCGACGCTCTGCCCGCCGTCTTTGAAAGTGCGAAAGTAGGCATAGCGTGGTTTGGGGTTTTGAATGCCGCAGACGCGGCGGGCAACTTCCAAAGCCTCGGATCCGGAGACTCTGATAATGCAGACGCCGCCGCGTCCCTGGGGGGTTGCGGCGGCGGCAATGGTATCGGTGACTGACATTAAATTATGAAGCCTTCTTTTCAGCTTTTGCCTTGGGCTCCCTGACGTGCAGACCTTTTTTCTCCAAGGAGCGGTAAATGACCACCTGCTGGAAGATGGTAAAGCAGTTGGAGACCACCCAGTAGACGGTCAGACCTGCAGGGAAGGTGCAGAACATAAAGGTGAAGATCAAAGGCATGGCCATGATGACCTTTCTTTGCAGCGGATCGTTGACCGGGGTCGGGGACATCTTTTGGATGCAGAACATCGTGATGCCGTACAGGATCGGGGTGACAAAGTAGGGGTCATAGACCGACAAGTCGGTGATCCACAAAATAAAGGGTGCGTGCCTCAGCTCCGTGGATTCCATCAGCGTCCAGTACAGGGCGATGAAGATAGGCATCTGAATCAAAAGCGGGAAGCAGCCGCCCATCGGGTTGACCTTTTCGGTCTTGTACAGGCGCATGGTCTCTTGGCCAAGCTTTTGACGATCATCCTTGTAACGCTCGCGCAGCTCCTGCATCTTGGGGGTCAAAAGCTTCATCTTGGCCATGGAGGTGTACTGAGCCTTGGTCAGAGGGAACAGCACGCTTCTTACTATGAGGGTCAAAAGAATGATGGAGAAGCCCCAGTTGCCGATATAGCCGTGAATGAACTCCAAGATCTTAAAGAGGGGAATGGAGATGAACCACAGCCAGCCGTAATCGACGGTCAGTTCAAGATTGTCTGCTACCTGCTCCATGGCATCCTGGTTCTTGGGGCCCAGCCACATTCTGCTGTCAAACTCGAAGGAATCGTGAGGATTGATGGTGACGGCATTGGTGCGGATGCCGATGATGGCCTCGCGACCCTCGTTGGAGGAGTTGGAGTAGATGACGTTGGTGACATTCTCGTTGGCATCGCCAATCCAGGCACCCACGAAGTAGTGCTGAATCATGGCAATCCAGCCGTTGCCGGTGGCCTCGCTTAAGTTTGCGTTGTCCTCTGAGAGCTCGATAAGATCATCAAGGGTCTCTTTTTCGTAACGGCTCGAGTCGGTGGAGTAGGCCGTGCCGCGATAGGCGCCTGCCACCATGCCGAAGGGACCGGCATTGGTCTTGGGAACTTCAACGGTCTGCTTTAACTGACCGTAAAAGGCCATGGACAAGGCGCGATCGGTTTGATTGTCAACCGTGGTCTTGACATCGATGACGTAGGAGCCTTTTTGCAAGGTGAAGGTCTTGGTGTAGGCAACGCCGCCTTCCATATAAGTCAAAACGGCGCTGACCATATCCTCGCCTTGACCCATCACATAGCTTGAGCGGGCGCTTTCATAGGAGGGACGCACTCTGGAGTCGGGGCCGTCCTTGCCTGCCAAGCCGCTTTGGGCGATGTAGGTGAAATCAGACTCGTTCATTAACAGATGGAAAGGATCATCCTTGTCCTGCTCCTGCCTGACCATGGGCAGTTTGGCATCGACGATGTCGCCGCCGTTCAAATCGATGGTCAGATCCAAAGTGTCCGATCTTAAGGTGATTAATTTGCCGATGGAACCTGCTTGGGCATTGGTATTGATGAGCTCGGCTCTGGCCGCTTCCTGCTCGGCCCGCCTGGCCTCGGTCAGTTTATCGCTTTCCCAGTTCCAAAACAGGAACAAAGAGAGCACCAAGAATAAGATTAAAAGTATGTTTCTTTGTTGTTCCATCGCTATTGGCCTTTTTGCGGCTTTTTAGGTACGGGATCGATGCCGCCCTCGTTTAAAGGGTGGCAGCGGCAAATCCTTTTAGCCCCAAGATAGATCCCTTTGGGCAAACCCCATTCGCAGATGGCTTCCAAGGTGTACTGAGAGCAGCTGGGATAAAAACGGCAACGCGGGCCTATCAGGGGGCTTAAAACCTTTTGATAAGCTTTGATCATTAAAACTGCCGATTTTTGAGCCGGCGAGATATTTGATCCCATAGTCGTTTCAAGTTGGCACTTAACTGCTCTTTGCCGATTTCCCTTATGCCTGACTTGGCGATGACCACCAAATCTGCCGAAGGGAGGGAATCTTGAGAGGTCCTGAACGCTTCGCGGGCGATGCGCTTGACCAAATTGCGCCAGGCGGCCCGCCTTAATGTCCTTTTAGAGACAACCAGCCCGAGTCTGGCATGTCCGCAATCATTTTTGATTGCCAGAACCACCACGCCGGGTGCCGAGACACGGACAGGATTTTTAAATACCTTATCGTAATCTCCTTTCTTCAACAGTCTTGAAGAGCGGGGAAAAGAGTTATCAGGCATGTACGGTGACAGTTAAACGCTTGCGGCCTTTGGCGCGGCGACGGGCAAGAACCTTGCGGCCGTCGGCGGTGCTCATGCGGGCACGGAAGCCATGGGTGCGCTTACGCTTTAATTTGTTGGGCTGATAAGTACGCTTCATGCTTAAATACGCAATGATCCTGCTTAACAGCAGACATCGCGCCTCCTTTAATCAAACTAAAAGTTTTGGTTAAACACCGGCCCGTGAAGGGCCCTCAATGAAACGCCTATTTTACTCATAAGGATCTGCATAGATCAAGAATATTGTGAGGCTTTATGCACTTTAATTGCACAGAGGCCTGCATCATTTGGC
>CAZYXT010000112.1:0-7653 GCA_964651505.1 uncultured Enterobacterales bacterium | reverse complement strand
TTTTTCAGATCTTGCATGAAACAAAACGGAGCCTTGCTTGCCAAAGGGCGGCTTTTGGGCTTGCAGTTTGAAGCACTGCTTGATAATGATTTAAGCTTGCAAAGCAGGCAACAGCCCATGCCATGCAAATTGGCCGGGCCTTTTTGGAACAAGGAGTGAAGCTTTACTCGCAAAGCCCCACCAATCAGCAGTTTGTGCTGCTTAAAAAAGAGCAGATGCACAAGCTTGCCTCCCATCATCTGTTTGAAGAAGAGGGTGAGCTTGAAGATGGCAGGCACATCGTGCGTTTTTGCACAAGCTTTAGCACAAAGATAAGCGATGTTGAGCTTTGATAACCGATATTCGCAGCCTTTAAAAGGAGATCTTATGAAAGTAGGCATTATGGGAGCAGGCCGCATTGCCCGCATCATGGCACAAACCATCATCGGCATGCACCATGAGAAGGTGCAATTGCAGGCCATCGCCTCGCGCAGCCTTGAAAAAGCTCAGGCCTTTGCTCAAGAGTACGGCATCAAGAGGGCCTACGGCTCCTATGAGAGCCTGGCCCGGGACAAAGAGATCGATCTTATCTACATTGCCACCCCGCACTCTGAGCATTGTCAAAATGCCCTTTTGTGCATTGAGCATGACAAACACATGCTCATCGAAAAGGCCTATGCGGCCAATCGGGCCGAGGCAGAGCAAGTCATCAAAAAAGCTCAGGCGCGCAAACTCTTGGCCGCCGAGGCCATCTGGACGCGCTACATGCCCTCGCGCCGCATCATAGATGACATTGTGCAAAGCGGAGTGTTGGGCGAAGTCAAAGCCGTGCAGGCCAACCTGGGCTACCCCGTAACCCACAAAGAGCGCCTCCTCAAAAAGGAGCTGTGCGGCGGGGCATTGCTTGATTTGGGAGTCTATCCCATCAACTTTGCCCTGATGGTGCTTGGGCATAAGGTGCAAAGCGCAAGCGGCACCTGCATAAAAGGAGACAGCGCAGTGGATCTTTGCGAGAACATCTGCCTTACCTTCGAGGGCGGCGCCATCGCATCTTTGATGGCCTATGCCTGCGGACCAACGGACAGGATGGGTTATGTATACGGCACCAAAGGGTATCTTGCGGTTGCCAACATCAATAACCCCGAGAAAATAGAGCGTTTTGATGCCGATCATAAGCTTGTGCAAAGCTATGCGATCCCATCTCAGGTCACAGGCTACGAGCATGAGCTTTTGGAGTGCTTAAGCTGCCTTGAAGAGGGGAACACAGAGCCTCCCTCCATGCCCTATGCTCATACTTTGCAGGTGATGAAGATCATGGATGAACTTCGCAGACAGTTTGGGGTCGAATACGCAAGCGATAAAAGCAGCCCCGGGACAGAACAGGACTTATGTCTTTAAAAGCGGCCAAGACAATCTATAATTGCCATGGCCGCTTGGCAGGATCGCGGGGGGCCTTTGATAAGAGGGTTTTTAATCCTCCTCATCGGCAGCCCAGCCGTGGGCATAGGTCAAAGCCTTCTTCCAGCCTTTGAGCATCTTGGAGCGCTTCTTCTCATCAATTTGAGGCTCAAATGTTTGATCTGCCGCCCAATTGCTCAAAACCTCGTTTTGATCGGACCAGTAGCCTGAGGCCAATCCTGCCAGATACGCAGCGCCCATGGCCGTGGTCTCCACGCACCTTGGCCGCAGCACCGGGGCATTGATGACATCAGCTTGGATCTGCATTAAAAGATCATTGGCGCTGGCCCCGCCGTCAACCTTCAAAGAAGAAAGCTCAATGCCGCAGTCGGCCTTCATGGCGGTGATGACATCATGGGTTTGATAGGCCAAAGACTCCAGGACGGCGCGGATGATATGGCTCTTATTGACCCCGCGGGTGATGCCCACGATGGTGCCGCGGGCATATTGATCCCAGTGCGGAGCCCCCAGGCCTGTAAAGGCAGGCACCACGTAACAGCCGTTGGTGTCAGGGACCTTGGAGGCCATGTAGGCGCTGTCTGCGGCTGAATCTATAAGCCTCATCTCATCGCGCAGCCACTGAATGGCAGCCCCTGCCACAAAGATGGAGCCCTCCAGGGCATAATAAACCTTGCCGTCGATGCCCCAGGCAATGGTGGTGACCAGGCCGTTGTCCGATAACACGGGTTTTTGCCCCGTATTCATCAGCAAAAAGCAGCCTGTGCCGTAAGTGTTCTTGGCCTCTCCTGCCTCAAAGCAGGTCTGCCCGAACAAGGCTGCCTGCTGATCTCCTGCCGCACCGCCGATGACAATCTCCCCGCCCAAAAACGAGTGATCGGTATAGCCGTAAATGCAGCTTGAAGGCTTGGGCTCAGGCAGCATGGAACGGGGGATATCAAGCTCTTTTAAGATCTCATCGTCCCATTGCAGCGTATTGATGTTAAAGAGCATGGTGCGCGATGCGTTGGAATAATCGGTCACATGCACCCGCCCCTTGGTAAGCTTCCAGATAAGCCACGCATCAACCGTGCCAAAGAGAAGATCGCCGCGCTCTGCCCTCTCCTTGGCCCCCTCGACGTTATCCAAGATCCAGCGCACCTTGGTGGCAGAAAAATAGGCATCGATGACAAGACCCGTCTTTGAGCGAAAACTTTGGGTCAGGCCTTTGTCTTTTAGGCTGTCACAAAAGGCTGAGGTGCGGCGGCACTGCCAGACAATGGCATTGTAGACAGGCTCTCCTGTGTGTTTGTCCCAGACGATGGCCGTCTCGCGCTGATTGGTGATGCCGATGGCGGCAATGTCTTTGGCATCGGCATTGATCTTATTCATGGCCTCCACGGCCACGCCGAGCATGGAAGCCCAGATCTCATCGGCATCATGCTCCACCCACCCGGGCTTGGGAAAGTATTGGGTAAAGGTGCGTTGAGCCAGCGAGCACACCCTGCCTGACTTGTCAAACAAGATGCAGCGATTGCTGGTGGTGCCGGCATCAAGGGCCATCACATATTGAGCTGACATAAAAACTCCTTACATTTGAGACAGGCTTTGGCCTGTCTTAAAGCATGCTTTATTATTCTTTGGTCTGTATTAATTTGTGTTCTTCTAAAAGCTTTGGCGCATACCCCTGCGCCTTGCCGTTTTGATAGGCCTCATCTAGGATGTGCAAAGGGTGCACGGCTTTTTTGCCCGTGCCGTTTTGCATTTGCAGACGGCACAAATTGCACTCGCACACTCCCATTTGACAAGACGAATCAACTATCTGATGGCGCAAAGCCTCTCCTATGATCTTGGAGATCAAGGCAGTGCCCTGCTTGTAGCCGTAGACGCCCGAAAGCCCGCAGCAGGCAGCAGTTGCCCTCTCAAGTTTAAGATGGGGGATCATGGATAGAAGCTTTAAAGATGGGATCCCCATTCCCTGCACCTTCAAATGGCAGGGGGTGTGATAGATGCAAGAGCGCTCAACCGGGCCCAAGCCCTCTTTTTTAAACTCACCCTCCTCATCAAGCTTGAGCAGATACTCGCAGATCTCATAAAGATGCTGATTGTATTGCCCAACCTCATCTTCAAGATCAAAAAGCTCTGCGTACTCTTGCTTTAAAAAAAGCGAGCAGGTGGTGCAGGTGGTGACGATGTCCGCCCCGCGCTTTGCATAGGCAGATAAGATCTTGATGTTGCGGCGGGCATTGCATTCAACCTCGTTCAAATAGCCCGTGGAGAGCATGGGAGAGCCGCAGCAGCGCAAATGCTTGTCAACAATGACCCTGACCCCCTGGTAATTTAAGATTTTAACGAGCAGCAACCCAAGCTGCGGCTCATTGTAATTGACGTAGCAGCCCGGGAAAAACAAAACTTCCCTTTGACACTCTTTTGGCTGTTCAAGCTTTTTGAAAAGCTGCATGAAGCTTTTTTTGGCATACTTGGGAAAAGGCGCGTCATTGCACAGGCCGATAAGCCCCAAGATCTTAAAGATGGAGGCAGCCTTCATGCCAAAGTTGACGGTATTTGCCAAGAGGGCATTAGAAGACATCACTTTGCCCATAAGCTCATTGCGCGAGAGCATCATGTCTGCCATGCTGTGGCCGTGATCTTGAAAATACAGGGCCCGGGCTTTCATGTTCAAAGAGGAGATGGGAGTGCCCGAAGGGCAGACGCGATCGCAATTTTTGCAATTGGAGCACCACTGCACCATGGGATCAGAGTCGCTGACCAATTTGCGCAGACGCGTTAATGCAGGCCCGTTTAATTTGGGGCCGCGGTACTCCTGCGTGGCGCGGGCCACGGGACAAGCGGTCAAGCAGATATTGCAGCAGATGCAGGCATCGGGGTTATCGCGGTATAAAGTTTTGATGTTCTTGCTCATGCTTCCTCCTGCATAAGCTTGGCTGCTGCATAGGCAGTGGCCAAAGCCACCCCGTTGCCTGATTTTTCAAAACAAAAATCGTAGCCGCAAAGCTGCCTGCCTATCACTCTTAAATTGTCAATCAACACCTCATCATCCAAGGACACCGGCTTTAACTGCTCGTTAACTTTGACCCCGTAGGAGGCAAAAGGCTGGGGTTTGCCTGCAAACAAATAAGGGTAGGACCAATCGGCCTGATCTTGGGGGACCTCAACCTCAAACTTGAAAATGGGCTCCTGCATGCGGCCCATCGAGGCTTTAAGTCCTCCGCCGAACACGCCTCCTGTGGCCAGCACAAACTCGCCTGCGCTGTAATAAAGCTTGCGCCCGTAGTTTTGAGTCACCACATACTCGCAGCGGCCGTCGCGCACCATGGCATCTATGACATGGGCCTTCTCCACAAGCTCCACCCCGCATTTTTCGGCATAAGAGCGCAACATGGCATCAAGGCGCAGGCCCGTCACCGAAGGGGGCATGGAGGAGGTTTCCACCACCTTGCAATTTAGCTCCTGCTCAAGCATTTGCCATACGCCATAATCGGGCTTCTCGCTTAAAACAGGAGGGAAGACCACGACAGAGCCGGGTTTAATCGAGCTTTTAAGCTGCCCGGCCACGTTTAAAAGCTGCTCGGGCTTGTCAAGCTCGCGGGCCGCGTCCAAAGCGCTGACATCGCGGTAGCCCTGCCCTTGTTTGAAGGCCAAGGAGATCTTGCGCTCCAAGACATGCTTTTCCCCCCGGTAAAGTTTGCGGTACCCGTTGGCAATAAGCTCGGGGAAATAATCCTTTAAAAGGTCAAAGCCTGCCACAATGATATAGGAGGCATCATCAAAAGCCCTGCCGTCAAGGCACTTGGGGATAAGACCCGAATTTTTAAAGCCGCCTATGGCCGTGGGCACCTTAAGATTGCAAAGAGCGTCCCCCACATAAGGGTAGCCTGCATCCTCTGTAAGCTTTAAAAAAGCGCGGGCAGCCTCCAAGACCGTCTTTTGGCCTACGAGGGCATAAGGATGGGGCTTTTGCAGTTTTAAGATGGCCTCGCTTGGGTTTGCGATCTCATCGCCTTGTTCGTCATAGCCGTAAAGATCGATGATCCCTCCTGCCACCGTCAGGGCTCCCTTGCCAAAGGCGAGCAGCCGCACCTTTTTGCCTGTTTGGGCCGCCCAAATGGAGCACAGAAGACCTGCTATGCCCCCGCCTATCACGCAAATATCGCTGTGCTGCATTACTCTGTGCCTCCCCTGCCGGTTTCTTTTTCTTGCTCTTCTTTTGGTTTTGGCTTGTTATTGCGCTGATTGATGTTCAAGGACACTTCATAGATGCCGCGGGCAAGCTCGATGTCGCGAAACTGATTGCCCCACAGCACAGGCCTGATGCCTTTCCAGCGAGCCTCCAAAAACTCGCGAAATAAGACATGGGTATCTTCGGTCCATTTGCGATGCAGAGACTGCACCGTGCCCACGGCCCGGTAGGTGCAAAAGGTACCCTGACAGGTTCCCATGCCCAGGCGGGTGCGGCGGCGCACGTCGGAGACCGAGTGGGTGAAGCTCTCAGAGCCCACCTCTTCAATCTCGGCGCGGGTAATGTTTTCGCACTCGCACACCACCTCCCCCTGCTCGGGGTAATGCTCGATGCGCTCGACTATATTGTGCAGTCTTTGCGCTCCTTGGCGGTTGTTGCAGGTCTCAACCCCATAGGCAGGGAAAACCTTGCGGGCACGGCTTAGAAGGGCCTCATCGGTCTCTTCTACAAGAGGAACCTCGGCGGTCTTGCAGGGAGCGTTGCAGCCGAAAATGGGGGCCACCAGATCGCACACTTTTTGCGCCATCTGGCGGTGAGTGGTGAACTTGCCGCCGCACACGGACATCATGCCGACCAGGCCGTGCTCTTTTTCATGATCTAAGGCGGCAAAATCGCGCGAGGCCTCGCGTCCGCCTGCCCCGCCTGCGCCCACGTAAAGGGGACGGCAGCCTGCGAACACCCTTAAAATCCTGGCCTCGTCAAGTTTTTCGAAGGTGACGCGCCCTATCTTCATCATGGTTTCAACCTCCGACTGATGAGTGGAGTTGTCGTCAGGATCGCTGTCCATGGAGGTGGTGCCCAGGATGGTGACCGTGCCGTGCGGCACAAAGATATCGGCATCGGATGGTTTGTGCAGGCGGTGAATGACGTTCCTTGAAAGCCTGTGATTGAAGACGATGAGAGAGCCTTTGGAGGGGCGCACGTTGATCTCCACTCCTGCCAGAGCAGCCACCCTGCCGCACCAGGGACCTGCGGCATTGATGACATACTCGCAGGCAATGTAGATCTGCTCATGCGTGTGCTTGTCCACGCATTTTACGCCCTGCACATGGCCGTTTTTGACGTCTATGCCCGTCACATCAGTATAGGTCATGGTCTGCCCGCCGTAGCGTTTGGCAGAATCGTGCAATTGCCACATCAGCCTGAAGCCGTCGATGGCAGCGCCCGGGCACAAATAGGCAGATTGCACCGAGTCTGTAAGATTGGGCTCTTTTTTGAGCAGTTCTTTGACGTCCAAAGGCTTGGCGCTGATCCCGGCCTTTTGACAGGCGCTCACCCACTGCTTTTCATAAGCCTCGTCATCTTCTTTGGTTCTGATGAAGACAGAATCTATGGCCTCCACGCAATGGCGGCCTATTTTGCGCAAGATGAGATTCTCCTCAATGCATTCGCGCGCGGCGTTTTCATCGCGCACCGCATAACGACCGCCCGAGTGCAAAAGACCGTGAAAGCGCGAGCTGGTCCCGCACCCGAGATCTCCTCTTTCAACCAAAATGGCTTTGACCCCGCGCATGCACAGATCGCGCAAAATTCCCATGCCGGTGGCTCCGCCGCCGATGATAACAACCTGCGTACTCAGCATAAACTTACCCTTGCAAACAGCTTATCTGTCCAATCATCACAGTCAGTGAGATTACAAAAGATCCCTCATAAACAACCCCCCGCGGTTCTCATTTCCCCCGCTTCCTGCTTTTTGCGCAGCATAACCGTCTTGCCTTGTTTTAAGCACTCAAAAATGCTCAATTGCTGCCTTAACCCTATTCTTCAAAGGATATTGAGACAATTGTAATTGAAAGCGGGTGTTTGAGACTGTTATTTTTCGGTTTTGAGCAATTATTGTGGCATTGCTTGCAGATTCAACCAAAATCAAACATATAAAGTTAAAACTTACTTTAATATTTTTATCTGAATAACAGAGAGTTACCTCAATTAACCACGTTTTTTGCTTATAAAAGACATCGTTTAAGACGCTCACGTTCTGCCAAATTCAGGAGTAATTAATGAGTAAAGTCGCGTTT
>CAZYXT010000111.1:0-7684 GCA_964651505.1 uncultured Enterobacterales bacterium | reverse complement strand
GTACGGCCGACCTCGGGACTTTCACCCGTTGGATCGTGTACATGCCACGCACACACAAAGGCCCCGTGGGGCCTTTGCAAACAACTAATCATAGGAGAATATTATGCAATCAGGCACTCAAAGCTGCACGAGCCTGCTCGGCGATGGCCTTGAAAGTCTCCTTATCGTAGATGGCGATATCGGAGAGGATCTTGCGATCAAGCTCGATGTTGGCAACTTTTAAGCCGTGAATGAACCGGCTGTAGCTCAAACCGTGCTGACGAGCAGCAGCGTTGATGCGCACGATCCACAGTTCGCGGAACTGACGCTTCTTTTGACGGCGATCGCGATAGGCATACTGACCTGCCTTGGTGACAGCCTGCACTGCAATGCGGTAAGTGCGCGAACGTGCACCGTAATAACCCTTAGCAGCCTTTAAAACTCTCTTGTGACGGGCGTGAGCGACAACGCCGCGCTTTACTCTTGCCATTTAGTCAAATCCTCCCAAATTAAGCATAAGGCAACTGGCGCATGATGGCGCGCAAGTTGGAATTGTGAACGTAAGTCATCTTGCGCAGTGCACGCTTGCGCTTACGGCTCTTCTTGGTCAGGATATGACGCAAATTTTGGTGACGGCACTTATAGTGACCGCTGCCGGTCTTCTTAAAGCGCTTTGCAACGCCCTTATCGGTCTTCATTTTGACCTTGACTTTTCCAGCCATTTAATAACTCCGCATTAAATATATTGACAAACTCCTAAAGGGGGCCTCTTGGCACTTGCAACCCTTTAAGCGCTATTTCTTTTTGGGCGCCAACACCATGGTTGCCTGCCTGCCTTCAACTTTGGAGGCCGACTCAACCACGGCTACGCCCTTTTCCACGCAGAGGTCATGCTCCACGCGTTTTAAGACATCAAGGCCTAAATGCTGGTGCGCCATCTCGCGACCGCGGAAGCGCAAAGTCACTTTGGCCTTGTTGCCGTCTTCGAGGAAACGCACCAGGTTGCGCAGTTTAACCTGATAATCGCCCTCGTCGGTGCCAGGACGGAATTTGATTTCCTTAATCTGGACTACCTTTTGTTTCTTCTTTTTCTGATCTTTACTCTTTTCGTAAAGGAACTTGCCATACTCGATCAAGCGGCATACCGGAGGCTCGGCATTAGGACTGATTTCAACCAAATCAACCCCGGCATCCTCGGCCATGCGCAATGCCTCAACCGTGGGCATAACCCCGACTAATTCATTGTCTTGATCCAACAGACGCACTTCTTTGCATCTGATGTCTCCATTAACCCGGTGCTTAGGCGCCAGCCTGCCGGTTTTTTTGGTGTTGTTAATAGTAAGCTCCTTAATCGAATCCGTAAAAATCACCGCCCTTTAGGCAGATGCAGTCTCCTGATCTGCAATGGGCACAAGACAGCGCTGTATAGTATCCGATTTAATCATCTTGATCAAGTCTTCAACGCTCATTGCACCAAGATCTTTGCCCTTGCGGGTTCTGACTGCCACCATGCCGCTTTCGGCTTCGCGATCGCCGCACACCAGCATGTAAGGAATGTGCATCATGGTATGCTCGCGCACCTTAAATCCGACCTTATCGTTGCGAATGTCGGCCTTGACCCTGATCCCGGCCTCATTGAGTTTTTCCTCGACGGACTTGGCATAATCGGCCTGCTTGTCGGTAATGCTCATGACCACGGCTTGCACGGGGCACAGCCAGGTGGGGAAGGAGCCTGCAAACTCTTCGGTCAAAACGCCGATAAAGCGCTCGATGGAGCCTAACAGCGCCCTGTGGATCATAACCGGGGTGTGCTCTTTGTTATCCTCGCCGATGTAGCTTGCATCAAGTCTGCCTGGAAGAGAGAAGTCAAGCTGCACGGTGCCGCACTGCCAGGCTCTGTCCAGGCTGTCATGCAGCGTAAATTCGATCTTGGGGCCGTAGAAGGCGCCTTCGCCCGGCTGCAACTCATATTCAAGGTGATTTTGCTTGAGGGCAATCTTCAGATCTTCTTCTGCCTTGTCCCAGATCTCGTCCGAGCCGATGCGCTTTTGCGGGCGGGTGGAGAGCTTGACATCCACCTTGGTGAAGCCGAAGGCCTTATAGACCTCATAGACCATGGCGATGCAGTCGCTCACCTCTCCCATGATCTGATCTTCGGTGCAGAAAATATGGGCATCATCCTGCTCAAAACCGCGCACTCTCATCAGACCGTGCAGAGAGCCTGAGGGCTCGTTGCGGTGGCAGTTGCCAAACTCGGCCATGCGGATGGGCAGATCGCGATAAGAACGGGTGCGCGAATTGAAGATCTGAATGGCGCCCGGGCAATTCATGGGCTTGATGGCGTAATCGCGATTTTCAGATTGGGTGGTAAACATGTTCTCGGCATATTTATCCCAATGCCCCGAGCGCTCCCACAGCACGCGATCCATGATCTGAGGGGTCTTGACCTCGATATAGCGATACTTGTGCAGCATCATGCGCATGAAATCTTCAATCTGGCGGTAGATGGTCCAGCCGTCATTGTGCCAGAACACCAATCCCGGGGCTTCTTGCTGGAAGTGGAACAAGTCAAGCTTTTTGCCCAAAACGCGGTGATCGCGCTTGGCCGCCTCTTCGCGGCGCTTGATGTAGGCTGCCAGCTCATCCTTGGAGGCAAAGGCGCAGCCGTAGATGCGCTGCAGCATTTTGTTCTTGGAGTCGCCGCGCCAATAGGCGCCTGCAAAGTGGGTCAGCTTAAAGTGCGAGCAAAAACCCATGCGCGGCACGTGAGGGCCGCGGCACATGTCGGTGTATTCGTTATGATGATATAAGGCAGGGTGATCGGACTTGTCGATATTCTCTTCCAAGATGAGCTTCTTGTAAGGCTCGTGACGCTCATCAAAAACGTCATGGGCCTTTTGCCAATCAACCACTTCCTTTATGACCTTGTAATCGGTTTTGGCAAGCTCGTGCATGCGCTTGTCCAAAGCAGCCAAATCTTCTGCCGTCAGCTTGTGGTCAAGATCGACATCATAATAAAAGCCGTTATCGATGACAGGACCGATGGCCATCTGAGTCTGCGGCCACAATTGCTTGATGGCATGCCCCAAAAGGTGCGCGCAGGAGTGGCGGATGATGGCGATGCCGGCAGGATCCTTGGGGGTGATGATCTCAACCTTGGCATCTTGCGTCACCAAATCGCAGGCATCATGCTCCACCCCGTCAATGCGGCCTGCCACGCAGTTGCGTGCCAGGCCGGGGCCGATGGACAAAGCGATATCGTATATGGAAACAGCCTGCTCAAATTCTTTGACTGAGCCGTCAGGAAGGGTAATTTTAGGCATAGATTCAAAATCTGCGGTGCCTACTCGCACCATTCAGATCTCCACAATAAGTTGATGTTACGCATGCTGGTTCACTAAAGCTGCCGACTTGCAAGCTCTTTGGAGGCACGCACTTGGCATGAAAGTATACTCCGATCTGAGACTCTGATCACGCAATCGCGCACATTGCATCTTGGCTCATGCAATTTGTCTTGCTGCCAATAAAGCCGATAAGCTGCCTCCGACGCTTGCGCTCCTCACCTAATACATCTCAATCCCCCCGCCTTTGACACAAAGCACGGCCGCAAATTGCCAAAATCAAAACTCATGGGATTCAAACATAAATGACAGATATGAAGAATATTTTTAAGACGAAGAAAAATGTTGACTTTTTTTTTCGTATAAAATTTTGATTGATATTTTACAACGCGAAAAATCATTTTTAGCTCAGGTTAATCTTATTTGTTTGGGTTTTCAACTCGGATATTTCTCGGATATTTGATCGATTTTTCAAACAACAGATCGCAAGCGGTTTATGTTTTTATGCATTGTCATACAACAAATTAAAAATCTAAAAAACAACAACTCAATAAAAAAATGCACCTTGCAAGATCTTGGTTATCACAGTTATACAAATTAGGAGAGAACGATGCCCGATATTTTTAAAACTGAAGCGCAACTATGCGAATATCTACAAACAAAACGCACTCAGCGCAAAGCGATCATAGCTGCGTCAAACTCAGGCTATTATGAATATACATTGGCTTTCTTTGAGCAGTTATATAACTGCTCTTCATGGGACGAAGATTATGATGTCTATTACTTCTATGCCGATTTAAATGAAAATCAGATAAAACTGGCAAGCGCTTTATTCCCTAAATTGAAGCTGGTTGATATTATGGGCCTGGACTCCCTATCTGAGCTTATTGAGTGCATGAGCCATACTCGCAGCGCTGCCACCCTGAGCCCGCGAATATACGCAATCAAGCTTTTAGAAAGTTATGATATTACAATATGCTTTGGCGTTGATTTATGGATGGCAGGAGATCTTAAAGCAAGACTTGATAAACTCGATCTTGACTCTTATGACTTTGCTGCTTTGCCTAATGACATAGATCCTAATAATATTGATTTTTTATTTGAACTTAAGCACAAGCATCAGTTATTTACAAGGCTTGGTCTGTTAAATTGCGATATTAAGAATTTTTCCAAGTATCTCGGTTGCTTCTACATTTACACAAAAAATATTTTAAATAAGGTTTCCTATCATGACTGCATAGAATATCTGACAACAATCTTTAAAAAAGCATTCTCAATGCGAACCGATTACATGAGTCATTTTGAAGATGAAGTTATCATTTTCTTTTTAATAAACAAATATAACTGGAAGGTTTTTCCCTTGGATCATAGCATCCACATGAGCCCTAGTTTTTTTGAAAATGCCAGACACATCAATTCGCTATCGGTGGTTCACTTTTTAGGGACCAAGTTATGGAACAATAAAGACATGCAGTTGTGCTTCCCTTATTGGCATATAACTATCCGGCGTCTTCTTAATAAGCTTGCGCAGGTTGAAGACATCCCCCTTAAAATCCAAGCAGCCCTGAGTGCTTCAAAACTTGAATCAACGGATTTAACCAAAAACACGAATCCGCAGTTTGAAATTTTAAATAAAATAAACTTTGCCAATTTTTACAATGAAGCTCTTCCTGAACTCATAGAGTTTTTCAGCAAGAGCCGCCATTTTCATCTTGAGCCTTTGAATAATTATCCTGCCATTCAATTGTGTTGCAATGATCTATCCTACATGTGCAAAGTCTCATTGATCCCCCTCAAGTGCTACACAGACAGGCCTCACGACAAATCTCACGTAAGATTGGAGATCACTTTGTTTTGTTCTTACAGGTTCGGCAACTCAGAACATCTGATGGAAACCGAGGGCTACAGCTCCTTTGAATCAGGCTTTAAAAAGCTGTTTCCCATGAACAGCGTACTAAACCCAGGCAGACGGTTGAAGTTTTTGGCATCCATCCCGCACAATAACCTGTCGGTGTACCTACAGCGCCTCGAAGAGCTTTTTACCGACCACCACGAGTTCTTAAAAAGCCTGTAACTTCAACGGACGGCCGCTTAACATGCGCCATACAGAAAACACCCGGGCCTGAAGCTGCCATAGGGCTCAATGACTGCGGCGTGCCCGGGGCAGATTGAGCAAAACAGGTTGGCAGAGAGAGTGTGGCGAGAAAGCAAAGTCCGAAATGACCTTAAGACAAAGCTGTAACCCGTCCCTTACCCTCAAACCCAGGGGATCCATAAAACTTAAGATTTTAAGCGCTTAAGCCAAAGCCCTGATCACGGCCTGTCCAAACTCTCGGGTGCCCAAGGCCTGATCTTGTTTGTCTTTCTCCATTAAGTCGACTGTAGCCAGTCCTGAGCTTATACACTGCTCCAAGGCATTCTCCAATGTCGTTGCCGCCTCGCTCCAGCCCAACCACTGCAGCATCATGCAGGCAGACAAGATTAAGGAGCCCGGGTTGGCTATATTCTTGCCGGCAATGGTCGGCGCGGTGCCGTGCGTTGCCTCAAAGACAGCGTGCTCTTTGCCGATATTGGCCCCGGGAGCAATGCCGATGCCGCCAACCTGTGCGGCAACTGCATCGGAGATGTAATCGCCGTTTAAATTGCAAGCTGCCACCACCGCATAATCTTGCGGATAGAGCAGAATGTTTTGCAAGAAAGCGTCGGCAATCACATCTTTTACGATGATGCGGCTGTGATCCAGAGGATTTTCAAAGCTGACCACTCCCTTTTCATCTTTTAGTGCGCCGTATTCGCGCTCGGCCAAAGCATAGCCCCACTTTTTAAAGCCGCCCTCGGTAAACTTCATGATATTGCCCTTATGGACAATGGTGACGCTCTTTTGCTTATGCTCGATGGCATAGTCAAAAGCCGCCCTCAACAATCGCTCCGAGCCTTGCTTGGAGACGGGCTTGATGCCGATGCCGCAATCTTGGTCAAAACGGATCTTCTTGACCCCCATGGTGTTTTCAATAAAGTCGATGACCCTCTTAGCGCCATCGGATCCTGCCTCCCATTCGATGCCTGCGTAAATATCTTCGGTGTTTTCGCGGAAAATGGTGACATTCACCCTCTCAGGGTGTTTGACCGGGCTTGGCACTCCCTTAAAGTAACGCACCGGGCGCAAGCAGACGTACAGATCCAAGCCTTGCCTTAAAGCCACATTGATGGATCTGATGCCCTCGCCCACCGGGGTGGTCATGGGGCCTTTGATGGCCACGTGGTACTTTTTGATGTTCTCCACGGTCTCATCAGGCAGATATTGCCCTTCCCCGTAGATCTCAAGGCTGCGGCCGCCTGCGTACAGTTCAAACCAGCAGATCTTTCTTTGAGAGCCGTAGGCCTTTTTGACGGCCGCATCCACGCACTCAAGCATGACAGGAGTAATGTCGGCACCCACGCCGTCGCCTCTTAAGTAAGGGACGATCACCTCGGAGGGAACCTCCATCCTGCCCTCGGAAAAACTAATGGCGCGGCCATAAGCGGGAGCCTTAAGCTTTGATTCCATAGTCAACATTCTCTTAACAATAAACAACGCGGCTATTGTACTATAGTAACTTGCATAACCGGCAAAGAAAGGACTCTTGCCCCATCGTGCGCCATCTGCACGGGCAAGCATGGTTCTATTATGAAAGCAGAAAGTGCTCTGCTAAAAAGGATTCATGAGATCTATTCTTATGAGCCGTTTGGGCTCCCAAAAAGCAGATCTCAAATCATCATTCATGCCCTCAAAAACTTGATCCGCTCAGGCTTTTTTACGCCATGAAGCCCAATAGTTGTCGCGGCAGGCCGATTGCCGTGGCGCGACTTGGGGCTTTGATGAATCTTGTAGTAGTTACGCATGATAGCAAACCTCAGAAAAAATCATTGATTTTTCAACAAGTTATCAAAGGTGTTTGGTTAAAATCATAAAAAAGTTAAAATCACTGCTGAGTTTTTTGTTTGGAGGCTCAAAGCATCGACAAACAGCAAATTTCTGTTGATGTCAGGCCTCTTGCTGAGAGCCTCGCCTGCTGTGCTTAAGCAGCATGGTGAGGTTTTGTTTTTGAAGAAGCGGCACCAGCATCTTCAACATATTCTCCGGGCAATGCTCAAATCTTTTCCACGTCAGCGCCATATTTCCATCGGTAAAGAGAGCGGCGGCTATCTGGTAAATGGTGTAGACGATATTGTTGAGGGTTGCCATGACTCCGATGGCGTTTTTATCCATAAAAGTGCAGGAATCTTCCTTCAAAAACGCATCTTTCCACTTGTGCATGCGCTCAATATTTTATGCGAACGTTCGCATAACTTGTGTTAGGCGATCTTTTGGATTATGCGATCTT
>CAZYXT010000110.1:0-7747 GCA_964651505.1 uncultured Enterobacterales bacterium | reverse complement strand
GCAAAATGCTTGACTTTCTTTAATTTTTAAAACTTTTTGGTGCGTAAGCCCTGCACTTTAGGTGATATAATGGAGCTTTGCCTGTTCAAATGCGCCGCGGCGCCGCAGGCAAGCTTGATTACTCTACCCATTATTGAGAGAGCGCAATGTCCTATCCTGATGAAACCAACAACGGCAGCGGTCAAGATACCCCTGCCGGGGACACCGATCTTGGAGAGCTTCTAAGATCCAAAGATTTTGAAAAAAATGATGCAGGCTTAAAGAAAACGCAAGAAGAACAGGGCCTTCCCAAAGATGAGGCACAGGCCCCTAAAAGACAGCCTGAGGATAATCGCGTCCGCGTTGAGATTAAACACGGCCATGAGAGTGCCTCTTCTGAGGCTTTGGCAGATGCAGCCTTAAAAGAGGTGCTGCAAGAGCGAGGCCTGAGCGATGATGAAATAGAATTTTTGGTCAATGATCTGCTTGAGCAAACAAAAAGCGATGATGAGTCCGATCCTCAAGAGAACGAAGATCTCGAGCAGGAAGCAAGGTTAAAAGAGGTTTTGCAGGAGCGCGGCCTTGATGAGGATGAAATAGAGTTTATCATCAAAGATTTGAGCGATAAGGCAGAAGACTCTTTGAGCCAACAGGAAAAAGAACAAGAGCAGGCCATGGCCGCAGCCGACAGCGCGGCTTTGTTAAAGGAAGTTTTGCAAGAGCGCGGTCTTGATGAAGATGAAATAGACTTTATGGTCAAAGAGCTGGTCGATTGCGATCCTGTCTTGGAAGAGCCTCAGAGGTCAAACAAGTCCGAGCCTTCATCCAAAAGAAGCTTTGAGGCCGGCCTAAAGAGCCTTGAGCAAGAGCAAGAAGAGATTGAACAGCCCGAAGATGAGGATGAGTGCGAAGATTTTGCCAAGCCTGAGGAGAGCTTTGTCTCTTTAGGCCTGAGCGTCCCTGTCTTAAAGGCCGTGGAGGCTTTGGGCTTTGAAAGTCCCACCCCCATTCAGCTGCAAGCCATCCCCGTGGTCCTGTCCGGACGCGACATGATAGGGCAGGCTCAAACCGGCACCGGCAAGACGGCAGCCTTTGCCTTGCCCATCTTGTCCAAGATCGATTGCTCCGATAAAAGCATTCAGGCCTTGATCCTCGAGCCTACGCGCGAGCTTGCGCTGCAGTCGGCCGAGTCGTTCATGACCTTTGCCAAGTTCCTCCCAAGGTTCAGGGTGGCCCCCATCTATGGCGGCGCTTCTTATGAAAATCAAATCAGATCGTTAAGGCACGGGGCTCAGGCCGTGGTGGCCACCCCGGGGCGCCTCATCGATCTTATCGAGCGGGGCAAAATCGATCTATCAAAGGTCAAATACCTCGTCATCGACGAGGCCGACGAAATGCTGCGCATGGGCTTTATCGAGGATGTCGATTGGATCTTGGACCATACCCCGGGCGATCGGGAGAATGCCCTCTTTTCTGCCACCATGCCCGAGGCGGTCAGACGCATTGCCGCCTCCCACCTGAAAAACCCCGTTGAGGTGCGCATCGAAACCCATGCGGCCACCGCTTCCACGGTGCGCCAGCGCTATTGGGTGGTATCGGGCGTGCACAAGATCGATGCCATGACCAGAATGCTGGAGGTGGAGCCTTATGATGCGGTGCTGGTCTTCGTCAGAACCAAGACCGATGCCGAGGATGTGGCCAACAAGCTGATGGGCCGCGGCTTTTCCTGCGCCGCCTTGCACGGCGACATTCCCCAAAGGCAAAGAGAGAAGATCATCGAACGCCTCAAGACGGGCGTCCTCGATATCATCATCGCCACCGACGTGGCCGCCCGCGGTCTGGATGTGGACAGGATCACCCACGTCTTCAATTATGACATTCCCTATGATGCCGAGTCCTATGTGCACCGCATCGGGCGCACCGGCCGCGCAGGACGCACGGGCGAGGCCATCTTGTTTGTTTCTCCGCGCGAGCGCCGCGCCTTGCGCATGATCGAAAGAGTTACCAGACAGCGCATCGAGCCCATGCGCATGCCCACCGTGGCCGATGTCAACAAGCGCCGTCTTGAAAACTTCAGAAACGAGATCTTGGAGATCATAGAAGAGGGGAGCTTGGGGATGTATCTTGAGGTGGTCTCAGACATCCTCTCAGATGACAGCCTGGAGCCTGAGATCTTGGCGGCGGCATTGGCCAAGATGGCTCGGGGCGGCAAAGATCTGCTGCTTGATGAAAGCGAGCCTGAGCCTTTGATGAAAAGCTTTGATGAGCAGGAGCACTCCCGCCGCGGCCGTCAGCCTTCGGCCGAGGCCGTGCCCTTAAAGGACTTTCCCGATCTTAAGATGGTGCGCTACCGCTTGGCCGTGGGCAGGCGCGACGGGGTCAAGCCCGGCCACATCGTGGGAGCCATCGCCAACGAGGCAGACATGGACAGCCGCTATATAGGCGAGATCTCGATTTTTGACTCCTTCTCCACAGTCGATCTGCCCGACGGCATGCCGCCTCAGACCAGGCAAATCCTGGCCAAGGCCAGGGTGTGCGGACGTCCTTTGGAGTTAAGGGAGTACACTGCCATCCCGCCCAAAAAACACCCGCGCGGCGATGAGGAGCACGAAGGGGCGAGCCGCTCTTTTGAAGAGCGCCCCGATCGCAGCTTCAAAGGCCGAAAAAGAGGCAGGTTGAACTTTGAGCTCAAAGGCAGGTCTGCGCGCAAGGCCGTGCCGCAAAAGGCCCCGCGCCGAAGCCGCGGTTAAGATTTCGCATTCCTCTCCATCAAGCCCGGGACACATCCCGGGTTTGGTCTCTGTGGGCCGTACGTTTTCTTTTTCCTTTAAGACAGAGTTTTTGCAGAAGGCCTGATAACAGCCCGGGGCCCCGCCCCCTAGGACTGCAAAACGGCTTAAGAACCGCATTTGCAATCGCAACCATCAGCTTTCCTCAGGTTTTTCCAACTGTTTGCCCACAGAAAACTGTGGGAAACTTTAAAAAATGCAAATTTTAAGATTGCACTCTAAAAATTGTGGGTTTCTTGCCTCAATTTGAGGGCTTAAGAGCGCTGCGAACGCGTTTTAAGGGTCAAAAAACCTCAAATTTTGCTTTCAAAACAGTAATTATGCCTTTTGCAAGCGATTTAATTTTTATTTTTCCCAAGGCTGTGGGCAAAGTTGTGGAATTTTGTCAAAAGTGTGGGCAAATGGCTTGTCCATCGCCCCCAAGCTCATGTTAAGAATGTTACCAAAAAAAGATTTGACATTTATAAAACCCTTATTAAATCAGGCATTGCACCAATATGGAAACTTTGTGCGTCATTCGCATTGCATCGTGGGATATTCAGGGCACAAGATAAGATCGAAGGCTTTTAAGGCTTTATCCTTAAAAATGCCCCAAGATAGGTAATTGAGGTTAACTTATTGATTTTACTTGGAAAATTAAAGCGGGCGCGATTTTTGGCCATAATTTACATTTATGAAAGTCAATAGGGAAGATTGGGGTATTTGAGCATCTGTGGGAAAAACGGTGGGATCTTGTGATTTACTATCAGGGAAATCGTGGGTTAGCCGCAGGCAACAAGATATAAAGGCCCGGGGCTCAGGCCGTTTGAGCCTCCACGCAAACTGCGCAAAGTCTTCATTTAGCAGTTTTTGCCTCATCAAGCCAAGAGCCATGCCGTTCTCCTCTTTTAGGAAGCAAGATGCGCCAGGCAAGATCCTTTAATCTGCGGGAGCTTCTTGTCAGCCCAGGCTCGTGTCCAAGATCATCATCACCAAAAAGCCTGCCATGACCGACAGCGAGCCTATGTCGCTGTGCTCGCCCAAATGGGCCGCGGGGATCAATTCTTCGACCACCACGTAGAGCATGGCACCTGCCGAAAAGGCCAGCAGCCACGGCATGACGGACAAGAAGCTTGAGGCTGCCATGACCACCAGCAGCGCCGAGATCGGCTCGACGATGCCCGAGAACCCGCCCATCAAAAAAGCCTTGATCCTGCTTTTGCCCTGGGCATACATGGGCAGCGTGACGGCGGTGCCTTCGGGGATGTTTTGAATGCCTATGCCCAAAGCCAAGGCTGCGGCGGCGGACATGGCCTCATCGGTGCCCAAAAACGAGGCTGTGGCGTAAGTGATGCCGACGGCCATGCCTTCGGGGATATTGTGGATGGTGACGGCTAAAAAGAGCAGGCTGTTTTTGCTCAAGGGGACGCCCGGGCCTTCGGCTTTGACCGAGCCCACGTGCAGGTGGGGCAAAATGTTGTCCAAGGCAATCAAAAAGCCCACGCCCAGACTAAACCCTATGATCACAGGATAAGAGAAAGCCAATCCCATGTCTTCGCAGGCCTTGATGGCAGGAATTATCAAAGACCACACGGCAGCTGCGATCATGATGCCTGCGGCAAAGCCCAAGGAAAGTTTGGTAAAAAGCTGCGAGGGCTGGCGCTTGAACAAGAAGACGGCGCTTGCTCCGAGCACGGTCATGGCAAAGGTAAAGGCCGTGCCCATGGCGGCCAAGGCAAAAGCTGATTGGGGCATGAAAACTCCGACGTGATACCTAACTTAAGCATATCTTACCCCTGCAAACGCAGCTTAACCAAGTTTTGTCCAAGTCTTGCGGCAGGGCTCTGCCTGAGGCTTTGATTTTAGTCAAGAGAGCAGATTAAAAATCTGTCTCAATCGCAAAATCTTAGCAGGTAACACAGTTTCTCAAGTTTAAGATAAGGACTGTTTGCAAAGGCTATAATGGCCCTCAACAAAGCAAGACGGACAATTAAGTCTTCGCTTTAAAAAACAAAGAATCAAAATTATCAGGAGTTTACTCACATGTCTTTAATCAACAAAGAAGTTGCAGATTTCAAGGTTCAGGCTTATCAGAACGAGGCTTTCAAGGAAATCACCAAGGCTGACATCATGGGCAAGTGGTCGGTATTTTTCTTCTACCCTGCCGACTTCACTTTCGTCTGCCCCACCGAGCTTGAAGATCTGGGCAACAACTACGACAAGTTCAAGGCCATCGGCTGCGAAATCTACGCGGTCTCTTGCGACACCCACTATGTTCACAAGGCCTGGCACGACTCTTCAGAGCGCATCAAGAAGATCACCTATCCCATGCTGGCCGACTCCAACCACCGTCTGGCCCGCGACTTCCAAGTCTTGATCGAGGAAGACGGCTTGGCCGAGCGCGGCACCTTCGTGGTAAATCCCGAGGGCAAGATCGCAGCCTACGAAGTAGTTGCCGGCAACATCGGCCGCAATGCCGACGAGCTGCTGCGCCGCGTACAGGCTTTGCAATTTGTCCACGAGCACGGCGATCAGGTTTGCCCTGCCAAGTGGCAGCCTAATGCGGCCACCTTAAAGCCCGGTTTGGATCTGGTAGGCAAGCTTTAATCATAAGATTTCATTTTTAAGTTCAATCAGCGATTTAAAAGGCTTCATGCAGGCGCATGGGGCCTTTTTGGCACTCAATCCCCGCGTGAGGATATGTAATGGCTAATCAAGAATTATACGATGCCGTCATTGTTGGCGGCGGCCCTGCAGGCCTGACGGCAGCTTTGTATCTGGCCCGCGCCCGCTATCGCGTCTTGGTGGTGGAAAAGGACAGGTTCGGAGGCCAGATCACCATCACCCATGAAGTGGTCAATTACCCTGGCGTAGAAAGCACCTCCGGAGAAGCACTGACCGAGACCATGCGCAGACAGGCCCAAAACTTCGGGGCCGAGTTTTTGTTGAGCGAAGTGACCGATCTCAATTTGGAAGGGGACATCAAGACCATCACCACCAAGCGCGGGGTTTTGCATGCCTTTGCCGTGCTGATTGCCACGGGCGCCAACCCCCGCAAGGTAGGATTTGCAGGCGAAAACGAATTTCGCGGCCGCGGCGTGGCTTATTGCGCCACCTGCGACGGCGAGTTCTTCACGGGCAAGGAATTGCTGGTCATAGGCGGCGGTTTTGCCTCGGCTGAAGAGTCGATGTTCCTGACCCGCTATGCCTCCAAGGTCACCATTCTGGTGCGCCGCGACAGCTTCTCTTGCGCAAAGTCTGTAGCGGATGAGGTCCTCTCCCACCCCAAGATCAAAGTCTTGTTCAACCACGAGTTAAAAGAAGTCGCAGGCACCGACATGGGCGTCACCAAGGCGGTCATCGTCAACAATAAGACCGGCCAAAGCTTTGATTACGCCGCACAAGACGGCGATGCCTTCGGCGTCTTCGTCTTCGCAGGCTACGTGCCCAACACCGCTTTGGTCAAAGACAAGCTTGCCTTGGACGAGTCAGGCTATATCATCACCGATCAGTGCCGGCAGACCAATATCCCGGGCGTCTTTGCCGCAGGCGACATTTGCATCAAGCCTTTGCGTCAGGTGGTAACCGCCACGGCCGACGGCGCCCTGGCCGCCTGCGCCATGGAAAAGGTTGCAGCCCTCATGCACGAGAAGACGGGCCTGGTGCCGCAGGTGCCCAATGCCATCCGCAAGGCTCCCGAGGAAGGCCGGGCAACCTTTACCCCCGATACCCCGTCGGGCAGCTTTATCAGCGAGGACATGAAGCCTCAGTTAAATGCCGTTTTCGAGCGCATGAGCTCCAAGCTGACCTTGGAAGTGGTCACGGACGGCTCTGACAAGGGCAGGGAGCTTTTAAATGCCATGCAGGAGCTCTCGGCTTTGACCGACAAGCTTGAGGTTGCGACAGGTTCAGAGGGCACCGAGCTGCCCTTGGTGCGGATTTTAAAGGACGGCGCCTTCACAGGCCTGGCCTTCCACGGGGTGCCGGGCGGCCACGAATTTACTTCCTTTATTTTGGGATTGTACAATGCCGCAGGCCCTGGGCAGCAGATTGACGATCAAGAACTGGCCGCCATCAAGGCCATCGACAGTGAGATCAAGCTTCAGATCTTAATCTCCCTCTCCTGCACCATGTGTCCCGATCTAGTCACCGCCGCGCAGCGCATTGCCTCTTTGAGCGACAAGGTCAGCGCCGAGGTTTACGATGTCAACCTCTATCCGAAGCTGCGCGAGCGCTACAAGGTGATGTCGGTGCCCTGTCTGGTCACCAACGAACAGGAGGTAAGTTTTGGCCGCAAGACTCTCACAGAGCTCTTGGATTATCTTAAAAAGACGGCTTAAACCCAAGATCTCGCCAAAACAATGGGCAGCGCAAGCTGCCCTTATAAGGTGGCGCAATTTAGGCGATCTTTTGGATTATGCGATCTTTTGTCTTAGATCCCGAAGTGCTTGGCAATTAAATCTTCTTTGCTCCTCCAGTCCGGCTCTTCATCCTGCCCTGACATCAGTCCTGCCTCAATAGCCTTGCGCATCATATCGGTCGAAGGAATAGCATAAACGCGCGTCGTTTCAAGCTGATTATGGCCTAAAACAGATGATACCGGCTCAAGTGACCAGGGTGATTGCACGAGATTTTACTTGATATTAGCCCGAGATTTTGTTGCGTCAAAATAAATCGATAAGATCTTAGGAGCCTGCAGCGGAGAAGTGCACATCTCCTTGAGCATGTTGATCGACATCCTCTTGCCTTGCTCTTTCATCTTTTTCATGAAAACAAAGAAAAAATAAGGCTTTGCAGGCGTCTGCACCCCATCGAGCAGGGCGATAATCTATTCGCTCATGCAATCACCCCGGGCCTCTTCTTAAAGAGAGGCCGAATGCTTGTCGCCGCAGGCTGCAAGCTAAGCTGAAGCTTGTCTTGAGTGCGATCCGTCACGGCCGTCCCGGCCTTTTAATTAAGAGAACTGCATGTAAGGTTGGCCATCTGCTCATCGGTTAAAG
>CAZYXT010000109.1:0-7767 GCA_964651505.1 uncultured Enterobacterales bacterium | reverse complement strand
AACAATCTGTGCTTAAACCCCAAAAAACGATAAAAAACAGGAGCAATTATATGCCTCAGACAGTTCTTTTAGACGATCAGCAAAAGGTCATCGGCGATTTTAAGTCATTGGGATTAACCCCCATGGCCGAGGAGCTGGAAAATGATAGGCTGAAAGAGCCAAATTATCATCTAAGATGATCTTTCTGCTATAGTAGATTCAATTCCAAGAGGGGGAAGGGCAAGCAAATGACAACGAGAGCCGCAGGGCTGCATGATCCCAAGGGCAGTTCCCGTAAGACAATCAGACGCTGATGAAGAGGTGTCCGGCATGTTTCACATCATTTCTGACAAGACCCAAAAATTCGGGGCACATGGCTTTGAACTGCCCGCAGCAGGAGAGCGGGCAGTCTTGCCTAATGCAAAGGCGGGTACTCTTTTACGATGCGGTCAAGCTCATGGCTGATGCGCTTGTCGGAAATGGGTCCTTTGACTCCCAGGGTTTGGGCAAAGTATGAGACCTTAAGCTCTTCTATCATCCAAAAGATCTCGTCAAGCTCCTTGGGCACCCTGTCTTTGGGATAGCGGCTTTTGACGCCGTCAAGCTTGTTTTCTATCTCTTCTATCTTGCCTGAGAGCACCCTGTCTTTGTGCAGATCGCGCGCGCACTTTTTGAGCCTTTCGATCAAAGCCTGCAGATAACGGGGCAGATCGTTTAACCTGCCAACCCCGCAAAAGCTGATAAATCCTTTGAAAATAAGTCTGTCCAGGCAGCGCCGAATATCGCTGTAGGCATAAGCTGCCTCAAAGCCGATATTGCCTTTAAGCAGCCTTTTGAGCTCATGGGCCTTCATCAGGCTTTTTTCTGCCAAAAGAGCCGTCTGCAAGGCCTCCTCGTTCAAATTGGCCTTGGCAAAGTTCAACAGGCGGCCAAATGAGTCCTGATCCCAGGCAGGCCCTCCGAAATTTTCGATGAGCTTTATCAAGGTTGCGCGCACCAGATCGTCGATGAGCTCGTGCACGCTGCCCAAGGCCTGATAATACATGGCAAGCTTGGCCTTGTTGGGCAGATGCTCTTCCAAATAAGCAGTCGGGGTCTTGATGGATAACAGCAAAAGCTTGACGGTGCCTTGCAGCATGGCCTCCTGCTGACGCTGCGGGCTGTCAAAGAGCTCCACTCGCACCGCATTCTTATGCACGCTCAGGGCAGGATAGGCTTTGACCTTCAAAGAGCCTTGGGCTGTGATCTCAACTTGCTTAATTTGCCCGAAATTCCAGGTGGCCGAGGGCTTGGAGGCTCGCTTGTCGGATACCAGCACCTCTTGCAGCGACTGCTCGGCCTGCCCTTGCAGCTGCGAGGCCATGGCCGCAAAATTCTTGCCCGACATCAAGATCTTGCCTTTAAGATCTTCTATCACAAAGTTTAGGCGCAAATACTCGGGGATGGCCGTCAGATCAAAATCGTCAGGCTCGACCAATTCCCCTCCCATCCTGGTAAGCTCTTTGGCCGCGCGCACATATAAATTGCCCGAGGGGGGCTCCAGAGATTCGCACAGAGCCTGCGCAAATTGCGGGGCCGGAATGAGATTGCGCCTGAGCCTTTTGGGCAAAGAGCGAATAAGCTGTGCAAAAAGCTCAAGGCGCAATCCCGGGATCTGATAGGCAAAGATCTCGGGGTTTATCTGATTGATGATGGTCACGGGCAGATGCACGCTCACACCGTCAAGCACTTCGCCCGGGCTGAACTTGTAGCTTAATTTAAGCTTAAAACTGCCGTACTGCCAAAAAGATGGGTAGCTTTGGGCGGTCTTGGCGCTCGGATCATAGTTGGCAGCATCATCAAAGCTCATGTCCAAAAGCTTGGGATCAGAAAGCTTGGCCTGATTCCACCAGGTTTTTAAGTGCTGCACCGAAACGATGTCAGAGGGCAGCCTTGCATCATAAAAGGCGCACAAGGCCGTCTCGTCTTTTAAGACGTCGCGCTTTCTTAATTTGTCTTCAAGATCTTCAATTTGTTTGACCAAAGCAAGGTTGTGCCTTAAAAACTCGAAGCTTGCCGCCACCTGATTGTTGACCAGGCCCTCTCTTATCAAAAGCTCCCTGCAAAAAGGCTTGTCAACCTGCGTGTACAAAACCCTGCGATCCTTGACGATGACAAGGCCGTACAGATTGATGTCAAGCAGAGCCTCAACCGCACCCTTGTGTTTGGACCAGTGCATGTCGTGGTAGTGCTTTTTGACAAGGTGTGCCCCCGTGCCTTCGGCCCACCCAGGGTCAATGACGGCGACGGTGCGGGCAAACAGCCTGGAGGTCTCAGAAAGCTCTTGGGCACAGATCCACTTGGGAGGTTTCTTGCTCAAGGAAGATCCCGGGTGAATCACAAACTTGATGCCGCGCGCCCCCGTATAGGCTTTGGCCCCGACATCCAAACACCCCATCTGCGAGAGCAGGCCCGACAAAATGCTTTTGTGAATGCTCTCATAAGAGGCTTTCTCGGTGTTAAAAGCAAGACCCAAGCCCTTGCAGGTTGCCCTTAACTGTCGCAGCACGTCAAACCACTCGCGCACGCGCAAATACGAGATAAACTCGCGCTTTAAGGTGCGCCGCAAAGCAGAATTGCTGAGGGTTTGCTGCAATGAACTTATGTAATCGTAAAGCTTAAGATAGGCCAGAAAATCCGATTGCTCATCGTTAAAGCGCGCATGAAGCAGGGTGCTTTGCTCCTTTTTGTCAAGGGGCCTTTCCCTCGGATCCATGACAGCCAGAGCCGAACAAATGATCAAAAGCTCGCTTAAGGCTCCGTATTTGGCGCCTTCCAAGAGCATGCGGCCCAATCTTGGATCGGCCTTGATGGCACAAAGCGATCTGCCAACCTGCGTGAGGGTCGGCTCTTGTGCGCCTTTGCGCCGATCGATGGCGCCCAGCTCCTCAAGAAGTCTCAAGCCATCTGATATCTGCCTGTCATGGGGCGGATCGATAAAAGGAAAAGAGCGGATGTCGCCTAAGCGCAGAGCAATCATCTGCAAGATGACCGAGGCCAGGTTGGTGCGCAAAATTTCAGGATCGGTGTATAAAGGGCGCTGCTCAAAATCGCTTTTGGAGTAAAGGCGCACGCACACGCCGTCCATGACGCGCCCGCAGCGGCCTGCTCTTTGATTGGCCGAAGCCTGCGACACGGGCTCAACGGGCAGGCGCTGCACCTTGGTGCGGGCGCTGTAGCGGGAGATGCGCGCGGTGCCCGGGTCAATCACATACCTGATGTAAGGCACGGTCAATGAGGTTTCGGCCACGTTGGTGGCAAGCACGATGCGCACTCCCGTATGGGGCGTGAAGATCTTTTGCTGCTCGGAGGCTGCCAGGCGCGCATACAGAGGAACCACCTCGGTATCTTTTAAATGGCTGCGGTTTAAAAAGGCGGCCATGTCCATGATCTCGCGTTCGCCCGGCAAAAAGACCAGCACATCCCCGCGCCCGAGATCTTGCACGTAATAAAAGGCCTTTAAAACCGCGTGCTCCAAATCAAGCTCGCTTTGCTCAAGATCATCATCCTCAGGGGTGTCGGCATCGGGCAGCAGCGGGCGGTAAACGATTTGCACGGGGTAAGTGCGCCCCGACACCTCGATGATCGGGGCATGGTCAAAGTGCTCCGAAAAACGCTGCACATCGATGGTGGCCGAGGTGATGATGAGCTTCAGATCGGGTCTGACCTTTAAAACGCCCTTCAAATAGCCAAGCAAAAAATCGATGTTCAAGGAGCGCTCGTGGGCCTCGTCGATGATGATGCACGAGTAATTTAAAAGAAGCCTGTCTGAGGCAATCTCAGAGAGCAAAATGCCGTCGGTGACAAGCTTGATAAGACAGTCAGGACCAATCTTATCTGAAAAGCGAACCTTATAACCCACGCTTTGCCCCAGGCTTTGGTCAAGCTCCCCTGCAATGCGCGAGGCCACGGCGCGGGCTGCGATGCGCCTTGGCTGGGTGTGGCCTATCATGCCGCGCAGGCCCAATCCTGCCTCAAGGCAGATCTTGGGAAGCTGCGTGGTCTTGCCCGAGCCTGTCTCTCCTGCCACGATCACTGCCTGATGGGTCTTGACGGCCTCAAGTATTTCATCTTTGCGCGCACTCACGGGCAAAGATTCAGGGTAGGAGATCTTGGGCATTGATTGTCGCAAAGCCTCAAGCCTCAAACAGGCGTTTGCATAAAACTCGTCAAGATCACAGGCAGGCACAATCTTTTGCTGCTTTTCTTTTGGATCCTGCTTTAGTTTTTGCTTTAAAAGACGGCGCAGCTTTAACTCATCAATAAAGGTGATCTTGGAAAAATCAAAGGGCTTGGGCATAGGACAGATTTAAAGATTTAAGCTTAAGCTTGGATAATTAAGAGGGCTGTCAAAAACGCAGGGTATTATGGAGCAAAGATCTGCTCTTTGCAAGAAGACTTGCCAAGCCCCGGGATGCCGCTTTAGGGCATGGCTGTGCCTTATTCATCGGGCATTTTGCACGCCCGGGGCATAAATCTGTGAGTTTGAGCATAGAGGGCAAAGGCTTGTTGGGGTTATAGTAAAAGAATGTACCGCTGCAAGAAAAACACACAATGATCAGCAAGATAACCATTGCCTATTTTTCCCCCACCGGGGGCGTCAAAAACGTAGCCAACGCCATCAAGCTTTGCTGTCAAGAGCTGCACCACAGCGTCAGCCTCATCAATCTTCTGACTCCCGTGCAAAGAAAAATGCCCTACAGCTTCTGCAAAAACGATCTTTTGATCTTATGCGCGCCTGTTTACGCAGGACGGCTGCCCAGAGCTTTGTTTGAGATTGACAATCTCAAATCCGACAGAGCCTGCGCCTTGGGCGTTCTGGTCTACGGCAACCGGGCCTGTGAAGATGCCCCGCGCGATCTGACCGAGCTTTTGACCTCCCTTAATTTTAAGGTCAAAGGCTATCTTACGGCCGTGGCCGAGCACTCCCTGCACCGCTCCCTCGCCCGCGGCAGGCCCGATGGCGACGATTGCCTGGCCATCAAGGAGCTGATGATAAGCTTTTTGGTCAAGCTGCATGCCAAATCCCTTGCAGACGTGGTCTTTGATCAAAGCCTGCCGCGCAAGCCCCTCTGCGCGCCCATGGGGATCCCCGCAGTTGAAGACATCAAAAAGTGCGCAGCGTGCCGTTTGTGCGTCAAAGCCTGTCCCATGGGGATCATCGACAAAGACACCCGTCTTGTCGATCCTAAAAAACAAGATCTGTGCATGACCTGTCTGTCCTGCGTCAAGCGCTGCCCCTGCGGGAACCGCAAGATCGGAGCGCACGCTCAGGCTCTTATCGATGAAAAGCTGACTAAAGTTGAAGAGCTTAATTTTGAGCCCAAGCCAAACGAGCTTTTCATAAACGAGATCCAAGGCATGGCCTGCACGATTTAACAGGCTCTGATGCAAGGGGAGCCTGATTTTTTGCTCGCTTTTATCTTTGCCGATTTTCAAAGCCAAGCTTAAAAGCAGTCCCGTATTTTTAATCTCATGGCTCAAACGAATGATATACGCGCCGCAGATCAAAGCTGCCAAGGCCGACAAGGCGCCGCACCTGCCCAAAAGCGGCAAGAAGCCAAAATCTATGATGAGCAAGAGCGGCAGAGCGCCGCACGGCGCCCGGGCCTGAGGAGTGCTTAATCATATTCGCATTCTAAGCTTAAGATCAGGCTCCATCATGGGAATGGCCTTATCGGGGTGCTCGCCCGAATAGGCACACAGCGGCCTGTTTTTTAAAGCCTCTTTGACCTCCTCTTTGAGGACAAAGCCGAAAATATCGACATTATCCTGCATGTGCTGCAAATTGCAGCTTTTGGGCAGCGCAACCACCCCCTGCTCGATTGCATATCTTAAGCACAATTGCGCGGTGCTGACTCCCTGCATTTGGCCAAGCTCCATCAGACGAGGATCGGTCAGCAGCGAGCCGCGGCCCAGAGGCGCCCAGGCCTCCACGAGGATGCCGCTTGCCTTGCAATACTCGGTCACCTCGCTTTGCTCGTAGCCCACATGCCACTCGATTTGATCCACTGCCGGGCGTTTGGTGTGCAAAGCTTGCAGATGATGGGGCAGGAAGTTGGCCACGCCGATTGACAGCGTCAGTCCCTCATCTTGCATTTTAAGCATCTCCTCCCACAAAGCGGCAATGCGCAAGGGCCAGTCAAGATCGGTGTAATTGCGCCTTGGCCAATGGATCAGCAATAAATCGACGTAAGAAGATCTAAGATTGTCCAAAGAGCGCATCAGGGAGCGGCGCGCCGCCTGCGGCTCCATGTCGTCTATCCAAATCTTGGTGGTGAGGAAAAAATCTTCGCGCTTAAGGCAGCTGCGCTCAATGGCCGGGCCGATGGATTTTTCCGAATGGTATAAGGGGGACGTATCCATATGGCGGTAGCCTGCCTCAATGGCCATCTCGATGATCTGATCGCCTTGGGCTTCATCGCCGATCTCCCAGGTGCCAAAACCTGCGCAGGGGATGAAGCGGCCGTCGTTTAAAGCAATTTTGTCGTTGATGCTCTGCAAGGCTGTTGGTGTCATGACAAGTGTACCCTATGTTTTGTGAGCACTTGAGATCTTAGCACCATGCAAAAGCTTTTTTAAACCCGGCAGGCAGGCAGAGATGCTTTTACATACCAATAAAAACTTATTGAAAATGCTGATTTTCAATAAGATAACCTGTTGATTTTAAACGAAATTTTTTTCTCAAGTTCATTGCTGCATCATCGATTAAAGGCCCGCTCTCTTTTAAAGGATCTGAGATTTTTTTATAATGAAGCCTGTTTTGTGGGTAAGAAAATAAAGAAAAATGGGAGTCGCCGAAAGCTTTTTTATGGCCGTTGCCCTGAGCGTGGACGCCTTTGTTTGCTCCGTGCTTTACAGCAAATGCAGATTCGCGCCGGGCCTGAGGGTCAAAGTGGCCCTGTTGCTGGGCTCAAGTTTCGGGCTGTTTCAGTTTTTGATGCCGGTGGCGGGCTTTTTTGCAGGCGTGGCCATCGTCAGATTCATCTCCTCTTTTGATCACTACATTGCCTTTGCCCTGCTGGCCTTTGTGGCCTTTAAAATGGCCAAGGATGCCTTTAAGCCCGACGAAGAAAAAGATGTGTGCGCCAAGATCTCTTATCTTGCCATCCTCGCCCTGGCCGTGGCCACTTCCATCGATGCTTTGGCCGTAGGAGTGAGCGTGGGTCTGCTGTCAGATGCCATCTTCATCTCCGCTCTCATCATCGGGGTTACCTGTTTTTGCATCTCCTTTGCAGGAGCCATGCTCGGGCAGTTTTTAAGCCGCTTTGCCAAATTAAACAGGATTTTGAATCTGTGCGGCGCCGCCGTGCTCTTTGGCATCGGGGTCAAGATCTTAATTGACCATCATGCCTTTGCCTGACGCTTGAAAGCCTCTTTGGGCCGGCAAACTTTAAGCCCCCAAAGCCCGCGGGTCGCTTTTATAAAGATCTTTGAGGCAGGATCCTGCCTGTCAATCTTAAAAGGCCCAAACAGCGCTGCAATTAAACATTCCTCGTTTCAGGCTCATCATTGCCATCTCATGTCACCATCTTTAAAAGACATTGCCTGCATCGGCAGTTTTTTTGGCAAGCTCCCCTCATTTGGCTTGAGAATAAGGTTGCAAGGCAAAAATCCCTCATGATGGTTTTGGTCCCATCGCAAGGTGTCCGGACAGTAATTCTGCCGCACCGCGACAACTGTTCGGCAGGCGCACATTCTAAATTTTGTGATCTAGATCACATTTCTCTTTACCCTCTTGCAAACTAA
>CAZYXT010000108.1:0-8031 GCA_964651505.1 uncultured Enterobacterales bacterium | reverse complement strand
CTGTCATATTTATCTTTGACAGACATTTTATGGCTTTAATGACAAGCTATATATGGCAAACCCGCTTTGCGCCCTAGCCTTTTTGGCCTTTTAATCTTCGTCTTAGCTTTTTGTCGAAGATCAGGCTTATCAGCACAAAGCACGATGGCACCATGGCAATGCCAAAAGAGGTTGCAAACAAGGTGCCGCCGATGATGCCGGTGCCGATGGATTGCTGCGAAACGGAGCCTGCGCCTTGGGCCATGGCCAAAGGCACGATGCCAAGCAAAAAGGCCGCCGAGGTCATCAAAATGGGACGAAATCTCACTTTGGCAGCAAGCATGGCGCTTTTGACCAGGGTCATTCCCCGAGCGCGAAATTGCTCGGCATACTCCACGATTAAGATGGCGTTTTTGGCCGCAAGGCCTCCTGTGGTAAGCAGACCTACCTGCAAGTACACATCGTTGGTCATGTCGCGCAAGATCACAAAGAGCAAGGCCCCTGCCACGCCTACCGGGATCACCAGGATCACCGCCAAAGGAATGGACCAGGACTCGTAGAGAGCCGCCAGGCACATAAAAACGATTAAAGCTGAGATTGAAAACAAGATCGGCACCTGCGATCCTGCCAAAACTTCCTGATAGGAGGCGCCTGACCAGGCATAGTTGTAGTTGCCCGGGTGCGCCCTGATGATGCGGGCAATTTCGGACATGGCCTCGCCTGAGCTGATGCCTGCGGCAGGATCGCCTACGATCTGAATGGCGCTGACGCCGTTGAAGCGCTCAAGCTGCACGGGACCATAAGACCACTTGGGAGTGGCAAACTCGCTTAAACTTACCATCAGCCCGTCTTCATTGCGCAAATACAGATCTCCAAGATTTTGCGGCAAGGAGCGATACTCGGGCAGCGCTTGGACATACACGCTCTTGATCCTGCCGCGGTCTATAAAATCGTTGACATAGCGGCCGCCCCAGGCAATGGACAAGTTGGTGTTGACCGTGCTCACATCCAAGTTAAGCTGCCCTGCCATGTGATCATCGAGCATCACGTTTAACTGCGGAGAGTCGTCTTGCGAATCGTAGCGCACGTTATACAGGTGCACATTGTCGTTGGCCCTTTGCACTATCTCCTGCACGTCGGACAAAAAATCCTCGTGAGGATTGCCCGAGATATTCTGCACATAGACGCTAAAGCCTGAGGAAGAGCCCAAGCCGCGCACCGAAGGGGGCAGATAAAAGTTGACCTTGGCATCAAACACCCCGTCAAAACGCCGTTTGGCCCGATCCAAGATGGCCTGCGCCGAGCCTGAAACCAGATCGCGCTCATCCCAGTCTTTGAGGCGGATGTTAAGCTGAGCTGCGCTTTGGCCCGAGCTTGAGGCGCCTGCTGCTCCCAAGGAGAGCATGACGCCCTCCAAGTGCTCCTTTTCTTCTGTCAAAAAGTAATTTTGGATCTCCAAGGCCACCGCCTGCGTCATCTGCTGCGTAGATCCCGGGGAGAGCACGATGCGCGATGAGATGAAGCCTTGATCTTCGACGGGCAAAAAGGAGGTGGGAATGCAGTAAAACATCACGCCTGCCGCAGCGCAGAAAGATATGAGCAGCGCCGTCATGCACTTGATGCGGCGCACCAGCGCATGGGTGAACTTCAAATAAAGCTCTCTTAGGGCAAAAAACCAATTGTTGGAGCTCTGCTTGATCTTGGCTATGCCCTGCGGCTCACTGCCAAGACCAAAACCCTGCTTTTGCAGCTTGTGCTTCTCTTCCTTGCGATGTTGCTCGTCAGGCGTCAGCCTTTTTGGCTTGAGCTTTAAAAAATGGGTGCAAAAACTCGGGGTAATGATGATCGCCGTCAAAATGGACAGGAGCATGGCCGAGACGATGGTGACCGAAAACTGCCGGTAGATGTTGCCCGTGGCCCCCGAAAAGAAGCTCATGGGAGTAAAGACCGCGGCAATGACCAGGCCCACGCCGAACAGGGCCGATGAGATCTCCTTCATGCTGCGCACGGAGGCGTCATACAGCTCCAAGCCCTCTTCCGTGACCAGACGGGTGACATTCTCCACCACCACGATGGCATCGTCCACCAAAAGGCCGATGGCCAGGATCATGGCAAACATGGTGAGGGTATTGATGGAGTAGCCCATGGCCCACAAGACGGTCAGGGTGCCGCTTAATACCACAGGCACGGTCACCGCCACCACCAAGGTGGCCCTGAGCGAGCGCAAAAACACAAAGATGACCAGCGCCACCAAGACCAAAGCTTCAATCAGGGTCTTGCTCACCTCGATAAGCGAGGCTTTGACAAAAGGCACGGTGTCATAAGGGTAGTTGTAAACCATGGTCGAAGGGAATAAGGGCTTCATGCTCTCCAAAAGCGCGGCCACCCTGTCTGAAGTGTCAACGGCATTGGCCCCTTCTGAAAGCTCGATTTGAATGGCGGCCATGGGACGGGCATTGTAATTGCCAAAATAAGTGTAATTCTCGCGCCCCATCTCAACTTGGGCCACATCTTTGATATAGACGGCCGCCCCCGAGACATCGGTTTTGATTAAGATATTTTCAAAATCCTCGATGGTCTTTAAAAGCTCGCGCGATTTGACATTGACGTTGATGGGCTGCCCGTCAACGTTGGGCAGAGCGCCCAGCTGCCCCACCGACACCTGCTGGTTTTGATTGGAAATGGCGGTGGTGACATCGGAGGGATTGAGGCTGTAATAATGAAGCTTGCTCAAATCAAGCCAGATGCGCATGGCATATTGGGAGCCGAACAAGGTGACCGAGCCTACGCCGTTGACGCGGCTTAAAGGATCTTGGACGACGGAGGCCAAAAAATCTGCCACATCTTCTTGGTTGAGCGAGCCGTCTTCTGAGTAAAAGGCAATGGTCTGCAAAGTGTCGTCTGAGACCTTGCGGATGCGCACGCCCTGATCCTGCACGGCCTCAGGCAGGCTGCTCAATACTGCATCAAGCCTATTTTGCACCTGCATCTGCGCAATGTCCGGATCGGTGCCCGGCTCAAAGGAAAAAACTATATTGACCCTGCCCTCGGAATTGGCCCTGGAGCTGAAATACAAAAGATTATCAAGGCCCGTCATCTGCTGCTCTACCACCTGAGAGACCGTGTTCTCCAAGGTTTCGGCAGAGGCCCCCGGGTAAGAAAAAGAGATGCGCACCGAAGGAGGGGCGATATTGGGGTAACGGGAGAGCTCCAGGCGCGGCAGAGCCATCAGCCCGAACATGATGATAAGGCAGGACACCACGATGGTGAGGACGGGGCGGTCGATAAAAAACTTACTGAGCATGATTGTCGCCGCTTAAATTGCGAATGGTTACGGCCGAGCCGTCTTGCAGCCTGCTTACGCCCTCGACCACCACCTCGTCGCCATCTGAAAGGCCCAACAGCACCTCATAGCCCATCTCGGTCAAAAGCCCAAGCTCCAATGTGCGCCGCTCCACGCGGCTGTCGGAGGCTATGACATAAGCATAGGTGCGGCCTTTGGGATCTCTTTGCACTGCCGCCACGGGCACAAGCAGGACATTGGGGTCAAGACCCATGCCCACTTTGGCCTTGACAGCCATTCCGGGCAAAAACAAATGCCTTGGGTTGGCAAATCGGCAGCGCACCGTCACCGAGCCTGAGGTCTCGTCGGTCAAAGGCTGCATGAGCACGATTTCCCCTTTGTGCTCGTAAAAAGATCCGTCGCTTAAATAAAGCTGGGCCATGGTGCTTTCATCTTGCACCAAAGAGCCGTTTAGGATGCGATCGTAATAGTACTGCCACCTGTAGACGCTTAACTCAAAGTCTGCATAGATCTCGCTTAAATCCACCACGGTGGTCAGATTCTCGCTTTGATGGGAAGAGACAAGACTGCCTTCGGTGACCGTGCTTATGCCTGCAGTGCCGCTGATGGGACTTAACACATTGGTGTATTCAAGATCCAATTTGGCCGCATCGAAGGCTGCCTTGGCGCTTTTGACTTCGGCCAAGCTTAATTTGTATTCAAGATAGGCGTTGTCAAGCTCTTGTTCGGAGACCGACTCAAGCTTGTAGAGGCGCTCCAGTCTTTCATAGTTTTTGCGCCTGATCTCCAAGGTCGCCTCGCTTTGCTCCAATGCAGCCTCGGCTTCATTGAGGGCGGCGCGGTACTGACGATCATCTATCTTATAGAGGGGATCGCCTTTTTGGACGATTTGGCCTTGTTTGAAGAAACGTTTGATGATGGTTCCGTCCGCCTGCGGGCGGATATCGGCCTGACGCACGGCTGTGATCCTGCCGTTTAAGATCTCAGATACGGGCGATGCTTTGACCTGCAAGGTGACGGTTTTGACTTCTACGCTGTCCTTTTTAACCCTGCCTTGGGGCTCTTGAGTGCAAGAGACAAGCATCAGCGCCGACAGCACCGCCGCACCGCATATCAGGATGTTTATCCGCATAGGCTTCTCTCTCATCAACAGGTCATCAAAGGCTTATATAGTTGCCAAGCCGCTCCGCCAGGCTTGAGGCCGGCAAATCAAACTTAGGATCATCTTGGCTTGACCTTAAGGTCAAATATGCCGCTATCATGTCAAGTTCTTTCAAACTTCATAAAGCGTGATTTAAAGCCTGACATCATTAAAATTGGACTGCTTATTGCCTAAAAAAATAGTCGGCCGCCAAAGCTGAACAGGCGCCGGTGCAAATACTTGCGACAAAACTCTTTAAACCATCAACCTCATCTTCGGATGCCGCACCTTTTTCGTCAGTTCGCGATACACTCTGAGGATTGTCTGCAAATTTAACCATGCTATGCCTGCCTCTCTTGCCCGGGACATGAGGGGCCGTCGTAACTTTTGATGATTTTCTTGAAATATATTCTAATCAGACTATCGCTTATATCTTCATACAAGTGCTCGCCGTTATTAGATGAAACATGCCAAGGCGATCCTTCCCGGTGGGTCCAATCGGATAATTCGCAAGCCTTGCATTTGCCAAAATGCTGTATGGTTGCGTCAACCATATATTTTATATAGTCCGGGCAATCAGGAGCGCTGATAGGATCCTCTGCATCATAATCAATCTTATTTTTTCGATGTGCATTGTACGCCCGAGGAAAAGCAGGTCCATATTGCCAAGCTTTGGGGTGCTCCCTGCAAAGACGCACGTTAAACTGAGCAAGCACCGTGCCATAGCAGCAGTAGAGCAACTTTTGTGCCTTGATTAAATTGACATCATAGCCATACTCCATACATTTTTTGACAATGTATGAAATCACACCTATGCTATCGTACCCAATCTTATTGCTCACCTGTGCCCCGCCAAAAGACGCATGCATCCAATCGACCAAAAGAACCGCATCACTGCCTTTGTCAAACAATTATATCTTAGTACCGGACTGCATGGCTCTGACTTTCAAAAAATGAGACACACACTGACTTTTGCCCGGCTGGCAACTCGTCCTAAAATTTGGGACAACAAAAAGAGTCCTTCCCCAACAAACGGCAAGGGCAGGTAAAAACCTGCCCTCACTATTAAAGCCGTTTAGTCTTATTCGGACTTGGCATTAGCTGCGGCAAAGGCGGCAGCCATGGCGGTAGGAGCGGCGTCTTGGGATTGCTTCTCGTTCAAGCTCTCCAAAGCTTCCTTCTCCTCGGCCTCATCCTTGGCACGAATGGAAACGGTCAGCTGACGGGTCTTGCGGTCGATGTTGACCAGCTTGGCCTCAACGGAATCGCCAACCTTCAATACGGTGGTGGCATCCTCGACTCTCTCGCGAGAGATGTCGGAGGCACGCAGGTAAGCGGTGACGCCCTCGGCCAACTTAACGGTGGCGCCGCGGGTCTCAACCTCTTCAACGGTGCCCGTAACCAGCGAGCCCTTGTGGTGGGTGCTCAAGAAATCTACAAAAGGATCTTCTGAGATCTGCTTTAAGCCCAGGGAGATGCGCTCGCGCTCGGGATCGACCTGCAATACGATGGCGGTGATTTCATCGCCCTTCTTGAAGTCGCGCACTGCTTCTTCGCCGGCTTGCTGCCAGGAAATGTCGGAGAGGTGAACCAGACCGTCAATGCCGCCCTCAAGGCCGATGAAGATGCCAAAGTCGGTGATGCTCTTGATCTTGCCGGTAACCTTATCGCCCTTGGAGTTGGACTCGGCAAACTGCAGCCAAGGATTGGGCTTGCACTGCTTGAGGCCCAGGGAAATGCGGCGGCGCTCCTCGTCGATCTCCAATACCTTGACGGTAACGACATCGCCAACGGAAACAACCTTGGAAGGATGAATGTTCTTGTTGGTCCAATCCATCTCGGAGACGTGAACCAGACCCTCGACGCCGTCGTGGATCTCGACAAAGCAGCCGTAATCGGTCAGGTTGGTAACCTTGCCCTCGATGTTGGTGCCAACAGGGAATCTCTCGGCAATATTGGCCCAAGGATCTTCGCCCAACTGCTTGAGACCCAAGGATACGCGCTGACGATCGCGATCGAACTTGAGAACCTTGACGGTGATCTCGTCGCCGACGGTGACAATCTCGGAAGGATGCTTAACGCGCTTCCAAGCCATGTCGGTGATGTGCAGCAAGCCGTCAACGCCGCCCAGATCAACGAAGGCGCCGTAATCGGTGAGATTCTTGACGATACCCTTGACTTCCTGGCCTTCCTGCAGGGAAGCGAGGACGCTCTCGCGCTCGGAGGAGTTCTCAGACTCGATGACGGCACGGCGGGAAACAACAACGTTGTTGCGCTTTTGGTCAAGCTTAATAACCTTAAACTGGAGCTCTTTGCCCTCTAAGTGAGTAGGCTCGCGCACAGGACGGATGTCGACCAGGGAGCCAGGCAAGAAAGCGCGAATGCCGTTGAGTTGAACGGTAAAGCCGCCCTTGACACGGCCGTCGATGGCGCCGGTAACAGCCTCATTGTTCTTGTAAGCTTCTTCAAGCTTGGACCAGGCTTCGTTGCGCTTGGCCTTCTCGCGGGACAAGACGGTTTCGCCGTCGCCTGATTCAACAGACTCCAAGGCTACTTCGACTACGTCGCCGAGTGCAACCTCAAGTTCGCCTTGAGGATTGGTGAATTGCTCGACAGGAATATAGGACTCGGACTTTAAACCTGCGTCTACAGTCACATAGCCGTTGCCGATGGCAATAATGGTGCCCTTGACCATGGAGCCGGGGCGGGTTTCAGTATCTTTTAAAGACTCTTCTAAGAGTTGTGCAAATGATTCCATGTTAGTTTTAAATTAAGCTTAACTCCTAAGCTTCCTGCCTTGGAGGGTTGATTAATCTCCCCTTCATCCTAAAGGGGGGCATGCACACTGTGTGCAAAACCTATAATTTGGCCTTCACAAGCTCCATGGCTTGATTGAAGACCTCGTCTATGCTCAGGTTGGTCGAATCGATCACCGTTGCATCTTCTGCCGGCACCAGGGGGGACGCTGCGCGCTTGGTATCGCGCTCGTCGCGATCTTGGATCTCTTTTAAGATCTCGTCAAAATCGGCGCTTGCCCCTTTTTGCTCAAGCTGCAACACGCGTCTTTGGGCGCGCACTTGTGCCGAAGCAGTTAAAAAAATCTTTACCGGGGCCTTGGGGAAAACCACCGTGCCCATATCGCGGCCGTCGGCTACCAGGCCCCGGCCTTGATCAAAATCTCTTTGTCTTTGCAGCAAAGCCTTGCGCACCTCGGGAAGAGCTGCAACCTTGCTGGCATTGACTCCGGCCTCTTCGGTGCGGATGGCTTTGGACACATCTTCTCCGTTTAAAAGAACATGCACTCCGTCATCCTGAGGGTCAAAAGCCAAATTCAACACCGCCGCCTCCTGCACCAAGGACTCCTCGTCAAACAAAGCCAGTCCTGCTTTGCGGGCGGCATAGGCTAAGACACGATAGATGGCACCCGAGTCCAAAAGCTCATAATCAAGAGCCTTGGCCAATCTTTTGGTAAGCTCGCCTTTGCCGGCGCCGCCGGGTCCGTCCACCGTAATCACTAAAGCCATAAACTTGTCTCCAAGCTAAAATTCCGCAAATTCTACCATACCCAAGGGACGATAAGTAAGCCCTATTTTGTGCTTTTTGTAAT
>CAZYXT010000107.1:0-8118 GCA_964651505.1 uncultured Enterobacterales bacterium | reverse complement strand
CTGATGACCATGGCCTGCTTTGAGGCAAGCTTGTCCAACATGCCCATGCTTTCGTGGATGCCCTGCATGCTGTTGTAAGAGGTATCGATCAAAGATGAGATATTCTCGAGGCTCTGATTGATCTCGGAGGCCGAGACGGCCTGTTCGTGACAGGACTGCACGATCTGCTCTGACATATCCGAGATGGTGGCAATGATGCCCATGATCTCCTCGATGGAGGAATTGGCCTTGGAGCTTTGGGACAAGGAGTTGACCATTTGCTCTTCGCACATGCCCATCACCGCCACGCTGTTGCCCACGGCCTGACGCAACTCGCCTATGGTCTTGGACACTTCCTTGGTGGAGGCGGCAGTCTTATTGGCAAGCTCCCGGGTTTCTTCTGCCACGATGGCAAAGCCGCGGCCGTATTTGCCGGCCCTTGCTGCCTCAATGGTGGCGTTTAAGGCCAACAGGTTGGTCTGATCGGCAATGTCGGCAATGGTTTTGACGATGGATTCGATTTTATCGCCCATCTTGGCGATGGCCCCTACGGCCTCGGAGGAGGCGCGCAGGCGATCGGAGAGCGCATGGGTGGTGGTGATGTTGTCGGACATGGTCATGCGGCAGGTTTCCGAAGCCTCTTCGGCATTTTTGACCTCGTCGAGGGTAGATTTGGCAAACTCGGCCACCTTTTCTACCTTCTCCTCCATCAATGAGGTGGCAGAGGCCACGGTCTGGGCCTTGGACCTTTGCATGGCAATGGCTTCATTAGTAAAGTCCACGGCTTGGCGGTTGGAGGAGACCACGCCGTAAAGCTGCTCGATGTCTTGGGCCACGATGGTCAAGGTGGTGCGGGTGCCCCCGACAAAGCCGTTGACCAAAGTGGCGATGTTGCCTATTTCATCGCGGCTGTTAACTTCCACCGTGACATTAAGATCTCCTTTGGCAATTTTTTGCAGGGCCCGCAATAAGTAAACGGTATTGACCCTTAAGCTTTGTCTTATGGACCACAAGATCAAAAATACTGCCACCAGCAAGACAATGAGCCCTATGCCCATGATGTAGACGGCCTTGTCCAAAAGCTCGCCTGCCACCGCATCTTGCTTAAAGATCCCCTCAGAGGTTTTGATCATGATCTCCTTTAAGACATTCACCGCATAAAAGGGATCTTGGGCAACGGCCTGTTGCACGGCCTCCGATTGCAGGGCTTCATAGGATAAGCTGCCGTCTGCAGCCGAGCCTGATTGCGAAAAGAAAGCCTTGTAACCTGAGCCCAGATCTTTTAAAAAGGCAATGTCGCAGGCAAGCAGACCCTCTTTGATGGAGCTTTGAGGCAGGGCTTTAATCTGCGCTTCAAGCGCGACCACCGACTGCATGAAATCATTTAAGGATTCCAAGGCTCTGTCTGTGTGCACGACGCCTTTGAGCTCAATTAAGCCGTAGAGCATGGAGTCAAATTCCAAAAACCTGCTCATGGCATCGTTGGCGGCGGCATTGACAGCTCTTAGGGCCGGCAGATCGATGCTTTGCTGCTCCCTGGTTTGCAAGGAGGCCGTCGCCACGATGAATATGGCGGCAACAGCATACATGAAGATGGCAAACCCTGTGCAGATATAGACCCTCTGCACAATGGACATATCTTGAAAGCGCAGGCTGAATAAAGCCTTAAAAAATGTGGTGCGAGAGGCCGAATTGGCGGCCAAATCCAAATTGACATCCTCTCCCAAGGCTGCGCTGTTATTTTCTTGTTCTGACATAATAGTTGTGCCCTAGTTACGATATACGTCATTATCGGCCATTGTGTTAAGATTTAAAGAAAATACTTGCTATTTTGCGGTGCCCGCATACAATTTAGCAACTTGCAGGCCCATGCCGCGTAAGGCATAAGCCAAAGTATTAACTTGTCCGATAATGCAAAATGCATGCATAAGGGATATCTCCATGGCCAAAAAGCACAAGCTTCCCGATACCGCCATTGCCGTCAACCGCAAAGCCTCCCACGAGTATTTCATCGAGGAGCGCTATGAGACAGGCTTGTCTTTGCAAGGCTGGGAAGTCAAAGCCTTAAGGGCAGGCAAAGCCAACATTGCCGAAGCCTATGTCACCATCAAAGACGGAGAGCTTATCTTATTGGGCTCGACCATCAATCCCTTAAAGCAATCTTGCGCCTTTGTGGTCTGCGATCCCCAAAGAACCCGCAAACTTCTGATGAACCGCCGCGAGATCAATAAACTCACAGGACAAGTGCAAAGACAAGGCTATACCCTGATCCCTTTGAAGCTCTACTTCAAAGGAGCCTGGGCCAAGCTTGAAATCGGCCTGTGCAAGGGCAAGCAGGAGCATGACAAGCGCGACTCCATCAAAGAGCGCGATTGGCAAAGAGAAAAGTCCAGGATCATGAAGAAAGGGTTTTAGGGCAAGAGCAGCCGGAGATAAGATAACGTTCCCTGATGCCATGGATCGCCCATCTTGATGTGCTTTATTTTGGATCCCGGGTTGGGTAAAATGGGTCCGATGTACATATGAGGTTTTATTCGTCACACACAAATACACAGCCCTGAAATAAAATATTCTAACGATGTATATAATCAATGCACCTCCCACAGAAAACATACGCATAAATTGTAATTTAGCGCGTTCCAGCTTAACTAATAAGCAAGTTCCAACTTATTGGTTTAAAGTTCCGCTTGATTTCTGTCTTACGTCCATGCCTCAATTTTGAGGAATGCCATGCAGACTATAGGGATCTTAACCTTGGCATTCACCGCCAATGACAATTACGGGGCTTTTATGCAGGCTTGGGCCTTGCGTTGCGCACTTTATAAGCGTGCCGCGGTCCTGAGGCTTGATTTAAAAGCAGGCACGGTGTCCTACACCGATCTTTCTGCCTATAAGGTTGCCAAATCCCGCTCCAATGAGGTTTTATACCTCCAAGATTTAAGACACCGGCCCCTGAACAAAAAGGCTGCCTTGCAGCGCTTTGCCACAGATATTAAGCGTCTGCGCCTGTTTGAAAAGGAGGCGAGGGATCTTTTGGTCAACTACAACAAAGAGCAAGACGGGCCACTCAAGTTTGTAGTGGGCTCGGATTGGGTGTGGTTTTTCACGCAAAACCGGCCCCCCAGCCCCATTTTGTTTGGCAGAATACAAAACTGCGAGGAGATACCTCTTTATGCCTATGCCGCAAGCTTTGGCTCGGCCTGCCCGCAAGATGCGGCCTACCCGAAATACCGCGATTTCATCTTAAAGAGCCTGGCGCGATTCAGACTCATCACCTTAAGAGAAAGCCCCTGGGTTGAGGAGCTTAATGCGGTGAAGCTGTCCTGCCCCAAGGTAAGTGTGGTGCTGGATCCTGCCTTATTGTGCGATAAAGATGATTACAAGGAGATAGCAGCCAAGCCTCTGTGCTCCGAACCTTATATTCTCCTTTATGCATTTGGCCTGGAGCGCGGTACTCCCGAGTCAAGTCTGATGAAGTTTTTGACGACATTAAAGTCCCTCAAAGAGCGCTTTGCCATAACCAAGGTCATCGACATTTCCCCTTTTAAGCTTTTTATCACACCAAGCTTAAAGCAGATCTTTGATGCTTTAAAGCTTGATTATGTGCATAACCCTGCCTGTGCTCCTCAAAGTTTTGTCAATTTGATAGCGCACTCTCAATTTACCCTGACCAATTCCTTTCACGGCATGGTGTACTCCCTGATTTTCGGCAAGCCCTTTGCCTACGGATACGTCAGGAATCAGGATCCGCGCATCATCTTGCTTGAAAGGATATTTAACATCAGCTCCTTGCTCTTAGATAACCAAGAGAACATCAATGCCCAAACCATAGTGCAAGCCTCACAGGAAGTGCAACGCATATTCGGGCAAAGGATTGATTCTTTTCGCCGGGACTCATTTGCCGTCCTAGACCAAATCTTGCAGGATAAGCCATGAACATACAAAACATTAAAGACTGCACAGGGTGCTCGGCTTGCACCGTAACCTGCACCAAGCGGCACGCCGTTTATATGTCGCAAGACCAATGGGGCTTTTATCATCCCAAGGTTAAAGACTCATTGTGCAATGACTGCGGCAAATGCTTTAAGCGCTGTCACCTCAATGATAATAATGTTCCGGCCGAAATTGTTATCAGGCAGAGCCCTGTCCCTAAGACCAAGCCCTTTGAGCCTTATTATATGGCCCAAAGCCTGAAAGGAGATCTGCCCTTGCGCTATGGCAGCTCTACCTCGGGGGCCGCCTACAAAATAGCAAGAGAGTTTATCAAAAGAGGAGGCCTGGCTTGCGGCTGCATATTTGATTACAAAGAGCGCAAAGCCCGTCATATCCTCACCTCTGATTTGGAGGCGGCCAAGCTTTTTTGCGGGTCCAAGTATGTGCAAAGCGATAAAGGATCTGTGTTTGCCGCCATCAAACAACACTTAAAGAATGGCGCCAAAGTCTTGTTTACCGGCACGCCTTGTGAAGTTGCGGGGCTTAAAGCGGTTTTAACGGCCTCTGAGCTTGAAAAGCTATATGCAATCGATCTGATTTGCCACGGAGTGCCCTCGCCCTTGGTCTTGGATCTGTATCTTGATGAAGTGCAAAAGCAGGTGGGAGACATTAAAATGATAAACTTCAGATACCGCCATCGCAGAGTGTGGGAAAACTACTTTGCCTTTTTAATAGAAGGCACCAAGGGCCGGTGTTTGAAAGCTATGGATACAGATCCCTACCTGCTTTCCTTTTTGCATAATTTGAGCATAAGCCCATCCTGCACTCGCTGCCGTTATGCCAATCTCAAACGCCCGGGCGATCTGACCCTTGGAGACTTTTGGGGCATTCAAAAACTGATCCCCAATTTTTTGCGCCCGCAGGTTGGGGTGTCGGAGGTTTTGGTCAACACCAAGAAAGGTCAGGAACTGTTTGAGTTTATCGGATACAACCGCCTTTATTCTTGCAAGGTGCCTCAAAACCTGATTATGGCATCTAATCTAACCTTATCAAGACCAAGCCCTGCCAATGTCTTTTCGGAGATCTTTTTTAATGAGATTTTAAACAGCAAAAGCGTGAGCCTTGCTTGGAAATATTGCCAATCATACGCAACTTTGACCTAAGAGAACTGATATAAGGCAGAAATCCGGATGAAAGAGCCAATTGGGCGACCGCCTCAAGAATGGCCTGATCTTATCGTACAAGGCCCCGGCCCGGCATTTAACGGCTCCAAGATCACCTTCGCAAAAAGACTGTCTGAGGAGAATAAAAGCATGATTCTAACCATTATCATCGGCCTGGCATTTGCGCTGGCATTTATCTTCTTTACCTCAAGCTCGATCACGGCCATGCGCTATGCAGGTGCCTATCCGTTTGCCATGATCGTATTTGGGCTTTTGTTTATCTACCTGTTTGTGGCAGCCTCATCGGATGTCCTAAAATGGATCAACGGGATCTTGTTTCTTTCCTGTGGTTTTGCTTGCATGCAAGATGTAGAGAAGATCAGGCGCAAGCATAAATCGCAAAAAAATGAAAAGACTCAACCTGAAAGAAACACCGTGCTGACAGAGCAAGCCCGGACTGCTTCTCAACCTAAGATCGATGAAGCATCAGGCTCCAGAGAAGATGGTGACAACTCAAGTAAAGTGATGGCAGATGGCGCTAAAGCTGAAGCTAACACTAATGATCATAAAACACGGCTTGGCTACAACAGCGAGAACAGCTGATTTAAGGCAGTTCCGCCTGCATAATCATGGATCTTGCTAATTGGCTGCACGAGGAACCACGGTTGCATTTTAGCAGACTTGGCTGAAGCGGGGCTTCGAGCATCCCACAGTGACAGAGGATTGGCGGCTTCATGCGGCCAATCCTCTGTCACTCAGGGAAGGCGGCACACTGCCCTTAGTTGCATCTTTGACATAAGGCCGCACCCGGGGAAGGGTGCGGATACCCGCAGAAGATCTTTCTACCTGAAATTCATGCCGCCGCGGTGATACTGGCTGTAAGTGCTGGCAGCGCGATTTAACAGCGGGGTGAAGAGCTCCAAGACCCGCTTGGCCGAAACATTGGGATCCAAAGCTGCGGCAGTCTTGGCACAGCGCTCTGAGTAATCCTCTTTTAGCATCTTCTTTAAAGCATCAAGCCAAGGCTGTACCTCGCTCTCTGAGGGCACATAGCAATAATCCCTGCGGCAGCGCTCGGGAGTTTCGATGCACACGCCGCCCTCGCCTATGGCCTCGGGCAGGCCGCCTGAAGTGGAGCCCAAGACCGGGATGCCGTTCATGACCGCCTCGGTGGCCACCCGTCCCCAGTTTTCAAACCATAAAGAAGGGGCCAAAAGAGCGCGGGTCAAAGCGTAAACCTGGCGCATGTCGTTGGTGTGCTTGGCAATATCCACGTTGGGGAACATCTGCGGAGTAAAGGTGTGCGCCTTCTTTTTGGTCTTCTTGCCCGTTTCCTCATACAGCTTGGCAAGCCCCTCGGCAAAAGATCCGCGGCTTTCAACCACCAAAAACTTAAGATCGGGCAATTGCTGCCCTGCCATCAAAGCCATGCGGGCAAAGATGGACAAGCCTTTTTCGGGCACTGGGTTGACCAGGGTGATGTACTTTGGCTCTCTTTTTTGGGCCACCACGTTCTCGGGGCGGATGAAGGGGCCCGAGGTCATCACATTGATGCCGAAGTTGTTGCCGTAAAAGGCGGCCGAGGCCTTGGAGTCGGTCAAAACCATTTCGCAGTCGGGGAAGGTATAACCTTTGTGATTGCCGTTTTGCAGGTTATAGACGATGGGAATGCCTCTGCGGTGAGCTTCGGTGCGCATGGCCATGGACAGGCAGTCTCCGCCGTAGCCCAACATCAAATCAGGCTTAAACTCGTGCAAGACGGTTAAAAATCTTGAGAAAAAGATCCTCTGCTCGCCGCTGGTGTAGCGATCTTCGTAGGAGGTCTTGGAGCGCACATAGCAATAATCGATGCCGTGATCTTTGACATTGAAGAATTGTTCTTTGGTCTTAAGCTTCTCTTGCAAATCAGTGAACATGGAAGCTCCGCGGGGGTTGTCGAAGATAAAGCTTCCCAGCACATAGATCTGAAGCTGACCGCCCGAGATCTCCATAAGCTTTTCGAGCATGGTTCTGCAGTGCATGGCAGCACCCGAGGAGGTGTCATGAAGGGCAAAAGGAGATGCCCACAGGATTTTTCTCATTGTGTTTAAACCTAATCAAGTTAAGCTTAAAGCCCATGAAAAACAGAGCTCTAAGCTTCCGGCCCAAGGGCAGTTTGTCAGCCGATCTGCCCCAAGATCTCATGCCCGCTGCAAATAAAGAGCAGGCTCAAGACCATGGATCAGATAAGTCAAAACTGTCTCTCTCCCAAAAACTGTTAAATAACAATCAGACGCACATTTTATCACGGCAAGAGGGGCTGAGCTTACAAAGAGATCTGCCATTTCCAAGTCTTGGACCGCATGCAAGAATGCAAAGAGGAGCAAACGCCAAATAGTGCCCTGCCTGAGAAAACCTTAACAGCGCTCACACTTCCAAGGCTTGTTGGTTGACTGCTTTAAGGCACAATCTTTACAATTGCTAAGTTATAACCTGTATGCCAAAGCCAAAATCTTGCAGCAAATGAGCGAAAAACAAAAACTTTGCTGCAACTTGGGCAAAAAGCTTCTAACTTAAAGATTCCAAACAAACATAAGAGACAAAACAAACATAGGGAGTTAAGGAACTTACCGTGGAAGTAGTTCATGTCAAAGAAAAAGGAGAGTTTTACACCGAGGTTAACGGCCATAAAGCCTATATAACCTATACCATCCGCGATAACAGCCTTGATATACGCCACACCTGCGTGCCCAAGCCCATCGGGGGCAAGGGCATTGCCGCAGCCTTGGTCAAAGAAGCCTATGACTATGCCCGGGAGCAAGGATTTCAATGCACCGCAGGGTGCTCTTATGCCGTGGCCTGGCTGCAAAGACACCCGGAGTACATGGGCACCCCGAGCGCAGATTATGTTGAAGGAGCTTGCCCGATTAAATGAGATATGGGCGGGCCGAAGGGGCTGACGCCTTGGTTCCGAAGACCGCCAGGGCAAATGAGAGAGTAACGCTTCCGGCCGTTTTTTAGACCCGGGGTCCAATATTGCTGCCCGCGCGAAGGCATGCAGGAG
>CAZYXT010000106.1:0-8364 GCA_964651505.1 uncultured Enterobacterales bacterium | reverse complement strand
AAAAGCGAGGCAGGCAAAAATGTGATCTTAAGCGTATAGATAATTCCGCCATAGGGGAATTTGCATTTTGTCGATTTTAAACGCGCAAAATTGTTGTTTCGGAGGCTCTGATCCTGTATGATAACGCGCCTGAGCATATCGCTTGTCGGCGGTATGGCAAACAGTTTTGATTATCAAGCTTTGGCGCTGTTACCCTTGAAAGTTTGAAAGCTAAGTCCTTTTGAACTTGAATGCGCACGCTGTGAATGATCTGAAGGGTTGGTGCAGACCCCCGGCACTACCGGTCATTGAGGCAAATGATCTGTCCCGGCCTGAAGGCCGCTTTAATGACATCAGGTTGTCAAAAAGCACAAGGATACACAAGCTGCAGCGATTGCAGTTTAAAGATTGTAATTAATTGGAGTGTGAAAATAGCATGTCCAGAGTTTGCCAAGTAACGGGCAAGCGCCCGGCTGTGGGTAACAACCGTTCCCACGCGAAGAATGCGACCAAGCGCCGTTTTCTTCCCAACTTAAAGTTCCACCGCTTCTGGGTAGAGAGCGAGGGACGTTTCGTAAGACTGCGCGTTACCGCCAAGGGTATCCGCACCATTGATAAGAAGGGCATCGATGCTGTATTGGCCGAGATGCGTGCCGCAGGCGTTAAGATTTAATAGGAGATAACTATGGCTAAGAAAGGCGGCCGTGAGAAGATCCGTTTGAACTCTTCGGCAGGTACCGGTCATTTCTACACTACTACCAAGAATCGTCGCACCACTCCTCAGAAGCTGGAGATGATGAAGTACGATCCTGTTGTACGCAGACACGTTTTGTACAAGGAAGGCAAGATTAAGTAATTAATCTTAGCTTTCAGCAGACAGGTGGGGCCGCAGGCCCCATCGTCGTTTTAGGCCGATGATCATGCCCGAACTGCCCGAAGTTGAAGTTACCCTGCGCGGCATCAAAAAAACTCTTTTGCACCACCGCATTCAAAAAGTAACCCTAGGCACCCATAAATTGCGCCTGCCCTTGGATCCGCAGCTTGCAACCCTTGAGGGGGCACGGATCGAAAGCCTGCAAAGAAGGGCCAAATACATCGTGATCAAAACCGCTCAAGGCTCGGTGATTTTGCATTTGGGCATGACCGGGCACTTGCGGGTGCGCGATGATTTTGCAGACCTTTTAAAGCACGATCATTTTGCCATTACCACCGAGGAAGGCTTAAGCGTGGTCTTAAACGACATGCGCCGCTTCGGTTTGGTCAAGTTTGTCAAAAAAGGCGATGATCCTCTTGAAGACAAGGTCTTCCAAGGCATGGGCCCGGAGCCTTTTGCAGATGACTTTAACCAAAACTATCTGCATCAAGCCCTGCAAAAGCGCAGCCTTCCTGTCAAGTGCGCCTTGCTTGACTCCAAGGTAGTGGCAGGCATCGGCAATATTTACGCCTCCGAAGTTTTGTTTGAAGCAGGCATCGACCCGCGCCGCCGCGCCGATTCCCTGACGGTGGATGAGTGCAAAAAATTGTGCCTGCAAATCAAGGACATCTTGCAGCGCTCCATACAAAAGGGCGGCACCACCATTCGCGATTTCTCGGGTGCAGACGGCAAACCGGGCTACTTTGTGCAAAATCTTAAGGTTTACGGCAAACCGGGGGAGCCTTGTCCTGTCTGCGCCGGCCCCATCGAGCGCATCGAGCAGGGACAAAGACACACCTTTTTCTGCCCCGTCTGCCAAAAGTAACAACCCCGGGACGCGATCGGGTTGCAAACGGGGGCAAACCCTACAGGTGGCGGTACCTGACATTGATGAGATCGCAAACCTGCTGCGGGACAAAGCGCGACACGTCTCCGTGGTGGATCAAAACCTCGCGCACCAGGGTCGAGGAGATGAAGGAGAGATTGCCTGAGGTGGGCAGCATCACGATTTCAAGCTCGGGCATCATGGTGCGATACATGCCCGTAAGCTGGATCTCATAGTCGTAGTCTGCAACCGTCCTCACTCCCCTGATTAAGATCTGAGCTTGGTGATCGCGCAGATAATCGACCAAGAGGCCGCTGAAGCCTTCCACCCTGATCTTGCCGATGGGGGCGGTGGCAGCCTTGATCATCTCCACCCGATCTTCAAGCGTGATGAGAGTGTGCTTGGAAGGATTGTTGGCCGCCGCCACCAAGACCTCGTCAAAAAGCTTGCAGGCTCTGACGATGATGTCGTAGTGACCTAAAGTTAAAGGATCAAAGGTGCCGGGAAAGACGGCTAATCTTGAGGGCATGACTTTCTCCCTATAAATACGAAGCTGCGGCCAAGTCTATCTTCTCTTTGACCATCTCAAAGCTTATCTCCTGCATGGCCTTGGGATTTTTCACCCTATAGCGCCAAGGCAGGGTTTTGCCTTTGCATTCTGCCAAGGCAAGCTTTTCATAGGCCGATACATTGAGATCCTTGAAATTGCAAGGTCCCACCCTGTTTGGATCATGAACGGCAAACAGCCCTATCACGGGCACATTTAAGGCATTGGCAATGTGCAGGGTGCCGCTGTCGGGGCACAAAAGCAGCGAGCCTTGAGAGACAACGGCCAAAAGAAGCCGCAAAGATGTCTTGCCGCACAAATTTAAGATTGAGCCCGGGTTTTGTTTTGAAACTTCCTCTTCAATCTTTTGGCAGGTCTCAACCTCCAAGGGCGCAGGCCCTCCCAAGAGCACGACTTTAAAGCCCAAGCTTTGGGCGTAAAGAGCGCTTTGCACATAGCCATCCGCGGTCCAGTTTTTAAAGGCCTTGGAGGCACAAGGGGAGATCAAAAAGATCTTGGGGCAATGAGGACTGTTATCTTCCTTAAAAGAGGGGGCGGCATCTTCTTTAAGCTCAAGCAGCGCCCTTGCTTTGGCAATTTCTTTGTCTGCAAGCTTAAAGTCCCAGCGGGGCTTTTCGCATTTGAAGCCTGCGCTGCGGGCAAAGGCCAAAAAGCCTGAGATGACATGCGGATCTTGGGGGCTTTTGACTTTGACATTGGTAAAAAAGCCTTGTCCTTCCCGGGCGCGCTCTTTGTCAAAGCCGAATTTGGCATTGGCATCGATGAGCGTTGAAAGCAGGGAGGCTTTAAGCGAAGTTTGAATGTCAAACAGGCAATCAAAACTTTGCTCCCCCAAGGCCTGCCTTAAATTGCGGCGAGCCTGCATCACCCCTTGTTTTAAGCTTACGGGGTACAAGGTCAGATGCTCATCAAGCCTGATAAAAGGCTGCTTTTCATCGCCTGAGGCTTCAGATTTGGCTTTAAGATCGCTTGGCACAAACAAAGAGCAAAAGCGCTCATCGAGCACCCAGGCAAGATCGACATTTGGATCTTCTTGATGCATGGCGCAGATCAGGCCAAAGGCGCTGATGCAGTCGCCCAAGGCAGAAAGGCGCAAAACGCACAGCGATTGCGGACGGTAATTGTCGGCGGCGAAACTTTTATTTTGCATGAGGAGATCTTAGCAGATTTAAGGCCGATTTTAAGGACGGGGGCCGCAGCCTCCAAGGGATTTGGGCAACAGTTGGCCTGCCTGAACTTTAGTGCCTTGCAAGTTATGTTGGGACCAAGATCGCACGGCGCCTTTTAAAAGCTATGTTAAGATCTTGCAAAAGCACAGCGGATACTTTTGCCATGTTAAATAACAGATTAGGGTTTATAGGCGCGATGGGGCTTTTGAATCTGCCCCTTTGTTTATATTACTCATTGTCCTATGCTCCCAATTTTCAAACCCATCCCTGGTTTGCCGCGGTCGATTTTTATTTGGCGGCGATAGGGCATTTTTGCCTGTATTTTCTGATAGGCACCATCGTTTTAATCGGTCCCCTGCTCTTTTTTAAAAAGAAGCTCAAGTTTTTCTCTTATGCCTATATGGTGCTCTCTGCAGCTTTGTTGCACATCGTGCTTGCGGTTGATGCCCATACCTTCATCCTTTATCGCTTTCACTTAAACTTTGCCATGCTGGATCTGTTCTTCAACGCAGGAGGACAGGTTATCTCTTTTTCGTCGGAAACAATCGTCTCCATCGTTGCCGAAACGGCGGCGATCTTGGTTTATGCGTCATTGGCGGTGGGATTGTCAGCTTGGGCCGCCTTTAAGGGCTTTAAGAGCAGGCCGTGGGTATTGTTGTGCATCGCCTGTTATGTGCTGGCCAATCTTGTCAATGCCTATGCCTCGGCCAAGGTCATCGTGCCCTTGACCGAGATTGCCAACAGGCTGCCTTTGTACAAGCCTTTGACCATGAACGGGACTTTGATGAAGCTTGGCATCATCTCCAAAGAGGAGATGGTCTCCATGAAGGTCAAGATCTCAGATGAGGGCATGTTCGATTATCCCAAAAAGCCCCTTGAGTACACGGAAAACCGCGACAATTTGAATGTGCTCTTCTTATGCGTCGATTCTTTGAGGGCCGATGTGTTTAACGAAGAGAACATGCCCAAGACTTATGCCCTTGGCAAAAAGTCGTATGTTTTTACCGATCATCAGTCGGCCTCAAACTCCACCCGCGGCGGCATCTTCGGGCTGTTTTACGGGATCCCTCCTGCTTACTGGCAGGTGGCTCTTGCAAGCAACAAGCCCTCTGCCATGGTGACGGCCGCCCAACACCAAGGCTACAGGATAGGGGCCTTTACCTCGGCTTTGATCACCAAGCCTGAGTTTCACAGAACCGTATTCTCCTCGCTTGAAGATCTGCGCCCGGGCTCTGAGGGGGATACTGTGCTTGAACGCGACGAGAATGCCATCGAAGATTTCATGGCCTTTGTGGAAGGTCGCGAGGATGAGCGTTTTTTCTCCTTTGTCTTTTTGGACAATGTGCATGCAGCTTCGCTGCCTGAGGATTTTCCTCATCCTTTTACCCCTTATTTGCGGGAGGTCAACCACATGGCTCTTAAGGCCGGCACCGATCCCGGGCCCTACTTCAACCTTTACAAGAATGCAGCATTTTATGCCGATCACAACGTGGGCCGCATCATCGATTTTTTGGAGCAAAAAGATCTGCTCAAGCACACCCTTGTCATCATCTCCTCGGACCACGGCGAGGAATTTAACGACAATCGCGACAATTATTGGGGCCACAACTCCAACTTCACGCAGGCGCAGATGCATATTCCCCTTATCATGTACTGGCCTGATTTTGGCAAAGGGGTGATAAACGAGCGCACCACGGCCTATGACATCAGCGCCACCCTGATGCCGCGGGTGTTCGGGGTGACCAACGAGGTTTCAGACTACAGCGTGGGCCGGGATCTGTTGGAGCTAGGGCCCCTCGATTACTACATTGCAGGCTCTTACTCGGAAAACGCCGTGGTGCAAAAAGACAAGATAGTGCTCATCGACAAGGTGGGAATGCTGCGCTACAAGGACAATCTTTACAGGGATATTCCCAAAAGCGTGAATGATGCCTATTTGATGGAATCCTTAAAGATCTTAAGCTATTACCTTAACAAGGATTAGCCCAAGGCCCTCCTCTGTGCTTTGATGCGGAGGTTAAAAACAAAGGCAACCTTGGGCAAGATCTTCTTGTGCCGATACAGTCTGTAGATATAGAACATTATGCAAAGCCTGAACTCCGATCAAAGCTGCTGCTTTAGAGCCATGAATAAAACCGAGAAGATCATCGTCATTGTTTCGCTGGTCGCAAGCATCCTTTTGGCCTTTTTTTACATGGAGCATCAGATCGTCTCGGGCGATCAGCATCAGATGCTCGACAAGGGCTATCATGCCCTGGTGACGGGAGAATATTTGCCTTATGGCAATGCAGCCTCAACCATGGGCAATCTGCCGGGATCCTTATCATCCATCGTGGTGGGACTTCCTTTAACCCTGGTCAACCATCCCATGGCCCCCGGGGTTTTGGTGATCATTTTAAGAACGTTGGGCGTGCTGATCTTTGCCAATGCCATCGCTCAGATCTTCTCGACGCGCACGGTGGTGATAGGCATCGCCGTCTATGCTTTGAATCCTTGGTATCTGTACGACTTTTTGCTGTATAACCCCTCTTATCTCTCCTTTGGGGCAGCCATCTTTTTGAATATGCTCATCAGAATGCGCCCGGGGCAGGTTCTGAGCTTCAAACAAAGATTTTTGTGTTCTTTGGTGCTGGTGCTGTCGACAGGCTTTTGTTTGCAGTTTCATTTTTCCTGGCCGGTGCTGGTGGCGCTTGCGGGGATCTTGTGGCTCAGGCGCGATCTTAAGGTGAGCTATTTGGGAGCAGCCGCAGGAGCGGCACTGACGCTTTTGTGGCTGGTGCCTTATTTTGTGGAATTGAGCCAAAACAGCGCCATTGCCTCAAGCCGCGAGGCCTATGCCCAAGAGCGCTATTTTGGTTACGGGGCCGTGCATGTTTATCCTCTGTTCAAGGCACTGTTGTATTGGCTGCGCTTTGGATCGCTTTTGATCACCAACAAGGCCATCGTCCCCGAGTTTGAGGAGGCCGTGCCTTTTATCTATGAGCTTCTGCGCTATGTCTGGATAGGCATCACGCAAGCTGTCGGCGTCGTGACCGTGGCCTTTTGCGCCTATTTCAATTACCGCCTCATTTTCAGGCAAAAACAAGATCCAAGCGAAAACATCCGCTATGCGCGCAGTCTTGTCATCTCCTGCATCATCGGGCTTTTGTTTGCGGCAGGTGCATCCACGATACTGTTGAACTACTGGCAGATCATCATTTTGTTTTGCTTTGCCTTAGTGCCGGTATTGGCCTTCTTTGAAAACTGCAGGCGCTTTACCTACAAGCACCTTGCCATCCTCATGTCAGTCATGACGGCCATGAGCTTGTGCGGGGCCTTAAGCTCGATAAAATTTGACTACAAGACTTCCTACAGCGTGGCAGCGTACCAACATTGTCTTGTGTCCTATACAGCTTCCCAATGCGGTTTGAGTGAGGAGGAGGCGCAAGTTGTCCTCAACACTCCCGTGGTCGGCAAGCGCGAGAGGTGATCATGGCTTACGAGTTTAAAGACGGACGCGTTATTTATTACTTTGCCGACGAGGCGCTGTGCGATCTTAAGCCCAAGGAATATGCGCGCATGTTTGATGTCGACAACATCAAAGCCTTCGGCAAAGATCTGAAAATTTGCGGCGGGCGCGGCCAAACCCTCCTGTATGCCTTGGGAGGCGAAGATCTGGTCTTCAGGCACTATCGGCGCGGCGGGCTGTGGGGCAAGCTCATGGGCGACAAGTACTCCTGCTTTACCGGGGATTGCCAAAGGGCTCTGCTTGAGCTTGAGCTTTTGGACATTCTGTATAACGACGGCCTGCCCGTGCCCAAGCCCAAGATCGCCCGTCAGGTGCAAAGCGGCCTGTTTGTCACCAACGACATCATCATCTATCAGATAAAAGACAGCCCCGATTTATCCTATGTGTTAAAAGAGCGCTCCTTGAGCAAAAGCGAGCTTGCCAACATCGGATTGACCCTCAAGCGTTTTTTCAAATACGATGTGGTGCACACCGATTTGAATGTGCACAATATCCTGCTCGGGCCCGGCGGCAAGATCTCTATAATAGATTTTGACAAGTGCAAACAAACCATGCTGAGGTCTGCCCACAAGATGGCCATGCTGCAAAGACTGCAGCGCTCGTTTGAAAAGGAAAAGCGCCTTGACCCCGGGTTTCACTATAACAGTGCAGATTTTGAGATCATCAAAAGCCGGGCTTTGAGCTGATCTGCGGCTAGTTGAAAAGGGGGCGTTTGCGAGTATAATAATTGTGTGTTTTACACGTCAATAAAAAATTAACCAAATCTTAACGCTTCCGTTAATTTTGATTGTAAGGGCCGATAAAGCCCCGGCCGCGTTTCGGGCCGACCATTGGGACAGAGAGCATAAAAAGAAATGAAAACCGTAGTGATTGTCGATCATCCGCATTATGATTGCTCGACGGTCAACCGCCGCTGGCTTGATGAAGTGCGCAAATACCCCGATGATTTCATCGTCCATAATCTGCAAAGCTCCTATCCGCGCTCGTCGATTGATGTGGCCGCAGAGCACTCCTTAATTGACAATAACGGCTCGATAGTCTTTCAGTTCCCGCTCTATTGGTTCAATTGCCCGCCCATGCTCAAAAGCTGGTTTGATCTGGTGTTAAGCCCGGGCTGGGCTTACGCAGGCGGCAACCATCTTGAAGGGCGCAAAGTCGGCGTGGGCGTCACCTGCGGCGCCTCCGAGCAGGATTACACCCATGAAGGCCGGTACAAGCACACCGTGCGCGAGTTTTTAAATTCGGTGGAGAGCGCCATGTTAAGGTGCCATGCCGAGTTCGTGGGCGTCTTTGCTTTCTACAATGCCATGCCGGCACCCAAGCAGCCCTTAGATCCCAACGAGCTTGCCGTCAGCGCCCGCAAGTACGTGGACTTCCTGCAAAGCTTCAAAGCCGCCCGGG
>CAZYXT010000105.1:0-8510 GCA_964651505.1 uncultured Enterobacterales bacterium | reverse complement strand
CTTATGCCTTAAGGCTTTGAGAGGGATTTTTGGATATTATGGCAACAAACTCAGGGGCAATGGCCCCCGGGCGCTATAATAGGCCTGAAAAAAGAGCCCCTCGGGGCTGCAATTGAAAATTAAATTTGTGCAGGATTTAGGAAGATACCATGAAGTTAAGCACTTTAAGCCCCGTTGCGGTATGGCGGCACTTTGAAAACATCTGCGCAATGCCCCATCCCTCATCCCATGAAAAGGCTGTGGCAGAATACATCGAAAACTTTGCCCAAAAGCACAACCTGCAGCATTTTAAGCAAGAGTGCGGCAATATCGTTTTAAAGATCAAGGCGTCACAGGGCTGCGAGGGCCGCCACGGCATCATCTTGCAGGCCCATATGGACATGGTGGCGGTGGCCCAAAGCGGCAAAGCATTTGACCCCATAAAAGATCCCATCACCCCTGTCATCACAAAAGACGGATGGGTTGCAGCCGACGGCACCAGCCTCGGCGCCGACGACGGCATCGGCGTTGCCATGATCTTAGCGTTAATCGAGGATAAGCAGTTTGAACACGGCCCCCTCACCGCCATCTTCACCGTGTGCGAGGAGACCTCCATGGCCGGGGCCCAAAGCCTGCCCGGCGAATATTTAGCCGGCAAGTATCTTATCAACCTTGACAGCGAGGCGGATACGGACATCTTCGTAGGCTGCGCAGGCTCTTGTCATTTGGACATTGCCATTCAAACCGAGCATGAATGCATCAAGGCCCCTCAAGGCGATGAGATTGTCTTAAGCCTTAATCTTTCGGCATTGTCAGGCGGCCACAGCGGCGAGGACATTTACAAAAAAAGCGCCAATGCCGTTTATCTTATGGCAAGGCTTATAAAAGAGACAGGGATCGCAACTAAGATCATAAGTTTTAAAGGCGGCGAGGCGCGCAACAGCATTCCTGTCTCTTGCAGCTGCACGGCAATGATCAAAGGCAAAGATGAAGAGGCGTTTAAGCTTGAGATTGACAGGATCTACAGAGATCTCAAAGAAGAGTACCGTCTGACCGATCCTCATCTTGATTTGACGGTCCAAAAGATTTGTGTCAAAGCTCCTTTTGAGGCTTTAACCGCCCCGTGCGCCGCGCAGGTGCTTGATTTTATTTTGAGCCTTAAAATCGGGCCTCTTGAGTTTATCGACGAAAAGCGCCATCTTGTCAAAAGCTCGTGCAATTTGAGCCTTATTGACTTTGATGCGCAAAGGCATGAGAGCTTCAAGCTTCTTTTGATGCCGCGCTTTTTGCACGAAGAAGACTGCGAGGCCATCGTAGGCGCCCAGCTGAATGTGCAAAACTCCCCTTTGCGCACCAAGTATTTTGACAAGGTAAGCTTCAGCGTCTCAAACCGTCACGGCTCGTGGCTGAGCCCCTCTGACAATGCCCTCATCAAAGCTTTGAACGAGGCGTCGCAGAAGGTGCGCGGACTGCCCATGCAAACAAGCGTGATCCACGGCGGGCTTGAATGCGGCATGTTTGTCAAAAAAGCAGAACCCGGTCTTCAGATAATCTCAATTGGTGCTAACATTGAAGGCCTGCACTCGATTGCAGAAAGAGTCGAGATCAAGAGCGTGCAAACCATGTACGAGATCTTAAAGGCGGCCATCGGCAAATTGGACTGACAAATTTTAAAGAAGGCTATCTTATATGCGGCAAAATTTAACCTTGCAAAGAGCCAACCTGCCCTTTCAATGCTTTCATACCTGCACGGCCCCCGGCAACAATCACAGGGTTTCGGTCTTGTTTGTCAGAGGAGCCTCGCCGCTGCGCCTGCGCGCCGTGCTGACAGCCTATCCCCGACAGGAGCCCTACAGGGTGGAAATGCTGTACACGGGCTCCAAGGCCGGCATCCACCGCTTTGCAGCTCAGATCCCCATCGACGAAGGGGCCAGTTTGCAGCGCTACAGCTTTAAGATCAGTCTTTTGAACAAGCAAAAAGAGATCTGCGATGTTGTCTGGTACAGCTCATTGGGCATGTCCCGCGAGCCGCCGCTTTTGCAGCACTGCTTTGCCTTCGAGCTTGACGATCATCACCCGGGGTGGGTCAAAGATCTCATCTGCTATCAGATCTTCCCCGATCGCTTTGCCTCATCCAAAGGCTATTTTTGCGTCGATGCCACCGTCTACAAGGCCGACAGCACCATTCACAACGATGCCTTTGAGTACAAAAACCTCGACGAAGTCCATTGCGGCGGCGATCTGGACGGCATCAGCCAAATGCTGCCCTATATCCGCAACTTGGGCTGCGACGGCATTTTCCTAACCCCCATTTTCAAGGCAGGCTCGACCCACAAATACGATGTGGAAGATTATGACAGCGTCGATCCGCATTTTGGCGGCAACGGGGCCCTAAAAAGGCTGCGTGCCCATGCCTTCGGCTATGACATAAAGCTTTTGCTCACCGCCCCCATCGAGCACACGGGCGACAATCATCCCTGGTTTGACCGCCGCGAACGCAGCAACAAGGGCGCTTTTCACCACCAAGACAGTCCTTTTCGGGACTATTACAGCTTCAAGCACAATGACGAGCCTCACTATTGGAACAATGTCCATGCCCTGCCCAAGTTGAACTATGGCTCCAAGGAAGTAAGGCACGCCATCTACCGCGGCCGCAACAGCTTCATCAAAAAATATTTGCGCGTCCCTTACGGAGTGGACGGGTGGTGCATCGATGCAGCCTCGCAGTTAGGCGATGACGGCACCTCGCGCAACAATGTGCGCCGCTTAAAGCAGATTTGCAAAGAAGCAAGGCGCGAGCGCGAAGATGTGCTGATGCTCGGGCAGTTTGCCTCCGATGCCCGCTATGCCTTAAACACCGAAGGCAATTTGGACGGAGCGGTAAATTACACGGGTTTCTTAAGCCCGATGCGCGCTTTCTTCGGCGGCGTCACCCTGACAGGCGAGCCCACCCCCTACACGGGCGAAGACTTAAGGCGCACCTTTGAAAATTACTCGGTGGGCATGTCCCAGCAGGTCAAATGCTGTCTTATCAATCAGCTTGACAACCACGATCTGCCAAGGTTCTATTCCATCATCGGCGCAGACAAGGCTCTTTACCTTACAGCACTGGCGGTGCTCTTTACCTGGCGCGGCATTCCCTGCATCTACCAGGGTGACGAACTTGGCGATGCCATTGCCTCTTATGATCTGCACGCCCGCTCGCCCCTGCCCTTTAAGGCCATGCAGGAGCACCGCGTGACCCCGTATTCGGCCAAGCTGCAAAGCCTGATGGGAGAGCTCTCCTCCATGCGCCGCCACAACGATGCCATCACGCAGGGCTCGCAGGTCTTTATCTTGGCGGGGATCTCCCATTTTGGTTACGTGCGCCTCTACAATGACCGCTTCTGCTTAGTCTTGGTCAATGCCGGGCGTCAGAGCGTCAAAGTCGAGCAGGGATCCTGCCTGCTGCCGCTCCTTGCGGCCATGTATCTGCCTTCTGACAGCGAGCAGATTGATGAGAGCGAGGACAGCGGCGAAGATCTGCTCATTCCGCTCTCAGGGCGCAACGTGCGCCGCACCGATCGCGGCGAAGGCTTGGAGGCTTTATACGAGCTGTTGGGCCGAGAAGATCTTAAGGTTAACTGTTACGGCCTTGCCCCCGCAACGGATGAGTTTAAAGAGAAGTTCTTAAAAGAGCTCATCGAAGGGAAGACCCTGTCTTTGCCCGCCCGCACCGCCGTGGTGGTCAATAACAGCTGACATCCTCAAACCAAGGCCCGGGCAAACTATCGCGCCCGGCCCCTCTCTTGCTGCCGCAGGGCTCAACCCGGGTCGCCTGATTAAATCTGACTGCGAGGCAGCAAATCTTTTAGTTTGGGCGCAAGGTACAAGGGGATATTTATGATCTTCCCGTCGGTGCTGTAACCGCGTTTGGAAAAACGCACCGCATACTTGGGCTTGCGCTCTGCAATATAGCGTTTAAATGACGGGGCGTTCTTATCCTCTCCTCCTTTGACCTCTATGGGAATGATATCCATTCCCTTTTGGATCACAAAGTCTATTTCCCCATCCTGCGTTGCAAAATAGCGCGGCTCAACCCAAAATTGCCTGCGCAGTTGTTGCAAGACATAGTTTTCAGTCAGCGGTCCTTTAAATTGATAATCTTCCTTGACCAATATGGCGCTGTTGTCCACGCCTGCCATAAACTTGAGCAGCCCTGTATCTGCAAGGAATAGTTTGAATTGATCTTGCCTGTCAAAAGCTTTAATGGGGTGCTCCGGTTTTGAAACATTGTAAATTCGATTTATCATCCCCGCACAATCGAGCCATTCAATCGCCCCCTCAAAATCCCGCGCCCGGCCCCCCGGGCGTACTGCGTTAAAAACAAATTTCTCATCAGATTTGCAAAGAGAGCTTACTATGTTGCCAAACACCTTCAAAATTTTGTCGCTGTCAATCTCTCCTTTGTGCTTGATGATGTCGCGTTCATAGATCTTGACCAAGCTCTCCTGGATCTTCATCACGGTCTTAATGTCTTTATGCTCAATCCAAGCCTTAACGCTTTCAGGCATGCCGCCGACAATCAGATAGCGGTTGTAAGCATCAAGCAATCTGCGATGACAGATCTCCTCTACCTGCGAGTTGATGATGATTTTCTCATAGCAAGAATAAAGATCAGGATCAGTCCCCTCCAAAAACTCATCAAAGCAAAGAGGGTAAAGATCCAACAAATCAACCGCCCCGACAGGATACGATTGCCGTTGAGAAAGATTTGTGCCAAGCAAGCTGCCTGCACAAACAACATGGTAATCATCAGCCTGCTCTTTAAAAAATTTAAGCGAAGTCATTGCTCCGGGGCAGGCTTGAATTTCATCTAAAAAGATCAAGGTCTCATGAGGCCTTATCTTGGCGCCGTGTATTAATGACAGCTTTTCAATGAGACCATGAGGGTTCAAACTGCCGCCGAAGATCTTTTGTAAGTCGACATCTTCCTCAAAATTTACGTATACATAGTCATCGTAACAGCGGTTGGCAAATTGAGTTATCAAATAGGTCTTGCCAACCTGCCTTGCGCCAAGCACGATAAGAGGCTTGCGCAACGGGCTGTCTTTCCATTTGACAAGATCGGAATATCCGTTGCGTCTTAAGCTGATCATGGAATTACCTCGAAAAATTCGATGATGCTGCATTTTTCTATGTCTTATGCCTGATTATGCACGTTTTTTTTTTGGCAAAGAAGGCCCTGCGTTGCGCCTTGAACCTTGCCGCAGGCGGTCTTCAGTGACCGCATCCTCAATTTGTGATCAAAATCAAATCCGGTCCCAATCTAACTTATTGATCTTACTGCACTTTTGGCGCCTTGACTGCACCTTGTGCGTGATCTTGGTCAGAAAGCAGGTTTTGCCCTGCTAGCATCGGCCCGTTACTTTACAGGAAATACCGCCATGTTTTTATCCAAACTTCTATCAGGGATCAGGCATCGCCCAAAAGCGCAGAAAAATCCTTTGGCCGCCAAAAACAATCCTCAAGACCAAGCTTCGCCCTGCCAGGTGAGCCCGGGCAAGCTCTTTTTTGATGCGGCAGGGGCCTATTGCCTCATAAACTCCCTGCCTTATAACCCCTATGCCTTTTACTCTTACAAAAAGACGATGAGGATGAGGGATTTTTTAAAGGGCACAAGCTCTTCTCTGCGCGGTCAAAGCTCTTACTTTAAAACCAGGGCAGGCTTGTACGGGGCGGCCAAACCGCAAACAGGCACAATGCAGGGCCGGGCTCTGCCGCGCACCTTTGAGGTGTCGCTTGCAAATGCCGATATCTTCCCCGTGCTGCATCCTCTGCTCATCCTCTCCGAGCACGATGAGCTTGTAAGCAGGCTTAAGTCTTTGAGCAAGGCTCAAGACAAGGACTTTGACCTCCTTTTCATGCCCATGCTCACCGTCTTTGCCAAAAAAGCCATGAGCATCCCCGCCTCAGGCGGCATGCACGATTATGAAAGCATGGGGCTTTTTGCCCATTCTTTGAAGGTTGCGGCAAACGCCATTATTGTCTTTGAAACCAAGGAGCCGGCCCTTTTTAACAAAGCGCGCACCGCAGTCTGCGCGGCCTTAACCTTGACGGCCCTCGCGCACGATTTGGGCAAGATTGAAACTGACATGAAGATACGCTCCGAGGAGGGGGAGCTCTACCGCCCCTGCCTTGAAACCCTTGCCGACTTTGCAGCGCGCACAGGAACTTCCAAGCTGTATCTGTCCTACATCAAAGGGCGGATGTTCGCTCATGAGGAGCTTGCCGTCAAATCGCGTTATGAGCTTTTGTTCTCATCGAGGTACCTTTGCGCCTTCTTGAACGAATATTTGGATGTGAACGCTTTGATGCAGACCACGCAGAGCTCTTCTTTTTACCCTCAGATCATGCTCGGCTCCGATCTGTTCTTGGGCCAAGGCAGGCTGACTTTTAAGATAGTTGATCCTGCCGTCAAACTTGCCATGAACGTTGCAGAAGATGATGACGACAAGATCTGCACCCCCGATGTCTTGGCGGAGCTTGACCGCAAACTGCTCTTATTAATCGGCGATCACGAGCGCGTCACGCCTGCGCGCACCCTGCTCTCCCACAAAATAGTCAGGGCCGTCGATATCTCCGATCGCTTAAGCGTCCTTTTATACAAACACAAACACCTCAATTTGCTGTTTGACGAGGCCTTTATCTTGGAGGAGCTGGTCGACAGAAGATTAACCGAGCTTGAAATTGCCAAGGCCAAAGAAGAGCTCAACCTCATCGTCATGCGCTCTTTGATGGCCGATCTTTATCAAAACCCCGATCTCATCGAAAAAGAAGATCCCCTTGCAGCATGCAACGCCGAGATAGATGCCATGCTGCGCATGGTGCTAAACGGCATGGGAGATGAGGACACAAGCTTGGACGACTTGTACCAAAGCATCCGCGACGGCGCCGAACTCTCCGCCCTCAAAGAAGCCTTGGAAGAAGACAGACTGCAAGATTATATAAAACAGCGCCGCCTGCGCTCTTTGCAGGAAAATGCCCAAGCGCAAGATGCCGATGAGCGCGATCGTTTCGATGAGCCCGGGGACAATGCCCGGGGGCGTCCTTGTCATGTTGCTGCGGATGAACAGGGCTCGTCTTTGCAATGCAGGCAGCCCCCTGCTTTTTGGCAGAGCGCGGACGATCCATTTGAAGATGACAGAACAGACGATCCTCTCAGTCATCAAAGCCTTCTTGAGGCCTTGGATGCAACCTTGGCCGAGCTTGAAGAAGAGGACGGCGCATCAGAGAAAGAGCAAGCGCAAGGACCTCAGCGCAGGGGGTGCGATGCCAAGCCCTGCGATGAAGAGCCGCAGCATCAGACGCCAAAGGCCGTGCCTGATAACGATGGGGTGCAGGAGTCATCAGACTGCGCCTGCACTGATGCAAAAGGCAAGGCTCAAACGGCACAAGAGAAGCCAAAACAGGCCCCAGCCTCCAAAAAAGATGAAAAAGAAACCTCACAGGCCTGGGATTTGGAGCCTCAGGACAAAGATCAGCCCTTAAAAGCTGAAGATGAAGACAATCCCCAATCTGACGCAGCCGGTCCTTCACAAGATGAGGGGCGAGAGTCCCCTGAATCATCAGACTTGGCCCCAAACAAGAGCGCCCCCAAGAAAAGGGCCAAAGCTGCAACGACAAAGAAGACGGCAGGAACCTGCGCCAAAAAGAGCAGCAGGAGCTCCAAGGCTTCCAAGGATGCAACCGACAAGGCGCCAAAAGTTGAACAAAAAGAGGCCAAAAAGCCCAAAGCAAGGGCTTCAAAGTCAGCTCAAGCCACGGCCAAGAAGAAAGGAAAAACGGCTTCTTTAAAGGAGGCGGTTTCATCTTTAGCCAAAGATGCTCAGCCTGCCAATTTTAAGGAAGAAGAGCCCAATGCCGCTGCGCCCTTGCATGATGATGAGGCACAATCTTCAAAAGAGCAAGATCTTGGCATCATGGAGAAGATCACCCGGGAGCCTGTGTGCGCCAAAGCTTGCCAAGTTGAGGAAGAGAACGCTGAGGCTTTTGCCGACAAATCCTTGCAAGAGCCTCTCTCAGACAAGGCGCAATCCGCGCAAACGGGCCCTGATGAAGCTTTTGATTTGACAGCTTTCACAGAGCAGGATCAACTCTTGGAGAGCGCACTTGAGATGGGCGATATCGAACAAATAGCAGGAAGTTTGTCAGAAGAGCCTCTCTTGGGCGGCACAGGGCCAAGCGCCTCATGGGTTGATGAAGGCTCAGGCCCTGCCCCTTGCCAAGTTGCAGATCTGCCCGAGGGCTTCATGGATGACAGCCTTGCCGGGGTGCGGCTTGAGAAAAACAAAGGCATAACCCCCTAAGCGGGCAGGGACGGGATAGCGGCCTGCGACAGCAATTGTGCCCGCCGCGACAACTGTGCGGCCGGGCGCGGCGTAAAAAAGCTTAAGAATGGCCCTCAGGGGCCTTTTTTATATGGCAATTTCATTGTCCCACTCAGATCACATTTTGAGGTGATGGGTGGGATTGCAATTTTAGTCATTTTG
>CAZYXT010000104.1:0-8545 GCA_964651505.1 uncultured Enterobacterales bacterium | reverse complement strand
CTTGCCGTACAATAGCGCTGATTTTGTGATCAAGATCGCCTTTTTGGGAGTTTAACGTGATTAAAGGTTTGATTGCTTTGGCCTTCGGGGCTTTGTCCTTCGGGGTGGTCGAATTCGTGGCCATGGGGCTTATCCCGTACTTTGCAAAGGATTTTGATATCAGCACGGCGCAGGCCGGGCATGCCATTTCGGTCTATGCCCTCGGCGTGATGGCAGGCGCCGCTGCAATGGTCTTTTGCCGCAAATTCAACTTAAAGCACATGATGCTGGCCATCATCTTCATTCATCTTATCGGCACCATGCTCACGCCTTTTGCCCCGACCTTTGAGATCCTGCTTTTGTGCCGCTTTGTTGGCGGCCTGCCTCACGGGTGCTTTTTCGGGGTGGGCGCCATCATTGCCCAAAAAATTGCCAAGGCAGGGCGCAGCAGCACGGCCATGGCCATCATGGTGGCAGGTCAGACCGTCTCCATCGTCTTTGGCGTGCCCTTGGGAACGGCCCTGGCGCATGCGGCCTCCTGGGAAGCGATCTTCTATGTGATGAGCCTGTGGGCCGTGGTCGTGCTGGCATCAATGATAATCTATCTGCCCGATGTCGGCACTCTTGAGGACAAGGGCTTTTTCAGTCAGTTTGCCTTCCTTAAAAGAAGGGCCCCGTACCTTATCTATGCCACCATTTTGCTTGCCAACGGCGGCATCTTCTGCGTGCAAACCTATATCAGTCCGCTTTTGACCGATTATGCGGGCTTGGATTTGGGTCTGGTGCCTGCCGCCCTGATCGGGACGGGAGCTGCCATGATGATCTTCAATCTGGTTTCAGGCCGCCTGGCAGACCGCTTTACCCCGGGCAAGGTCAACCTTGGATTTATGCTTTTGTGCGTGCTGAGCATGGGGGTATTTTGCCTGTTCGGCTCAAGCAGCCTGGTTGTGGCGCTGGTTGCCGTCTGTTTCATTGCAGGCTCGCTGTTCGGCCTGGCATCGCCTCAGCAGGTCTCCATCGTCAAGGTGTCCGCAGGCGGGGAGCTTTTGGGCGTGGCCCTGGGGCAGGTGAGCTTTAATTTTGGCAATGCCTGCGGCGCCTTCCTTGGCGGCATTCCCTTTGATTATAATCTGCCCCTGTACAACGTGGTGCTCATCGGCCTTGGGCTTTTGGTCATAGGCTTCTTTTTGATGCTTTGGTACGTCAAAAAGGATGAGGCAGGATTTTTGGCAGCAGACGAGCTGGCCAAAGCCCGCCATAAGGCAAGGCAGGAGGAGCAAAGACTGGCCCTGCTTGAGGCTCAGGAGATTGTAAGGCAAAGAAGGCTTGGCAAAGCCCAAGATAGGGAACAGCAGGATAAGCCTCAAGGGCAAAACTCAAATCCTGCCTGAACTTCTTTGCCTGCAGGCCTGATGCTTCATGAGGATAGGGCGCAATTTTAATCGCCCAAGGTTGCAGCCAAACCTCCCAAGGATGTTTCCTTGTATTTGATGTTCATGTCCCTGCCTGTCAGGTACATGGTCTTGATGACCTCATCGAGGCCGACTCGCGGGGCCGTGGTGCGCGAGAGGGACATGCGCGCTGCCGTGATGGCCTTTATGGCCCCGAAGGCATTGCGCTCGATGCAGGGGATCTGCACAAGTCCCCCCACGGGATCGCAGGTAAGTCCCAAATGATGCTCCATGGCAATCTCGGCAGCCGAGCAGGCCATCGCCGCCGAGGCTCCGAGCACCGTGGCCATGGCCGCGGCAGCCATGGAGCTTGCCGAGCCGATCTCGGCCTGACAGCCTGCTTCGGCCCCCGAGATGGAGGCATTGTTCTTGTAAAAAGAACCTATCAGCATGGCGGCCATCAAAAAGTCCACCGCCTTTTCGTCAGTAAAGTTCCCCGAGTAGTTTTTAAGATAGAGCATCACCGCCGGGATCACCGCGCAGGCCCCGTTGGTGGGGGCGGTGACCACCTGCGCCCCTGCCGCATTCTCCTCTGCGATGCTGATGGCAAACAGGGTGATGTTGTCCATGATGACAAAAGGATCGTCGCTTTCTTTTAAGATGCGCTTGTGAAGATTGGGCGCGCGCCTTTTTAAATGCAAAGGCCCCGGCAGGTAGGCAGAGGCAGGGTTCAAACCGCGCTCGTATACCTTTTGCATGACCTCCCAGATCTTGGTGCAGCAGGCGATTATGTCGGCTCTTTTGTGAAACTGCTCTTCATACATGAAAGACAGCCTTGCCAGATCCAAATTGTCGTCTTGGGCAATGAGCAGGGCCTTTTTGGCGTTTTCGATGGCCATGACATCCTCAAGCTCAAATCCTGCATTGTCATCTGCCAAGGCAAGCTGTGCGCGGGTGCGCACAAAGCCCCCGCCTGTGGAAAAGTACATCTCATCGCAAATAAGGCGGCCTTGAGCGTCAAAAGCCTTGAGGCACAAGGCGTTTTCATGCTCTTTTTGAAATTCTTTGGAGAAAACCATATCGCGCCTGTAATCAAAGGCAACTCTCGTTTTTCCTCCAAGATTAAGCGTGCCGCCTGCAGCGTCGGATAGGATCTTGGCCTGATCTTCGGGGGCGACAGTTTCAGGCTTAAGACCGCTCAGGCCCCACAGCACGGCTTTGTCGGTAAGGTGGCCCCTGCCTGTCAGGGACAAAGAGCCATAGAGGGTGCACTGCACGCGGCTGACCTCATCGGTCAAATGCTTTTGCATAAGCAACTCCAAGAATTTTGAAGCTGCAATCAGGGGACCTAGGGTGTGCGAGGAGGATGGGCCGATCCCGATTTTGAAAATATCTAAATTGCTGTTGGGCATGGTCTTTGGGCGTAACTAAAAACTGCCCCATTTTAGACCAAAATCCCGCAAGTTGGCAGCAAGGGTTTGTTTTGCCCAAAACACAGAGGAGAGATCAGGGCAGCAAATAAATGGCGCGCGTTCTTTTAATGCTTGAGGGCTTGGGCTACAATGAGACGGTTTTTAACCGTGCCACGGAGACTTTGCAATGTTTAACATGAACAATATGATGAAGCAGGCCCAAAAACTTCAAGAGCGCATGAATAAGGTACAAGAGGAGATTGCCTCTTCTGAAGTTGTGGGCGAATCGGGTGCAGGCTTGGTCAAGGTCACCATGAACGGCATCCATGAGGTGCGCAGGGTTGAGCTTGACGACAGCATCTGGGGCGATGACAAGGAAATGTGCGAAGATCTGATTGCAGCGGCCATCAACGATGCCAAGCGCAAGGTCGACAGCTTAAGCCAAGAGAAGATGAAGGCCGTCACCGCAGGCCTGCCCATTCCTCCCGGAATGAAACTGCCTTTTTAATTTTGAGCCATGCCATCTTCGGCTCTGCTTGAAAATCTCATCAAGGCCCTGCAGATCCAGCCCGGGGTAGGGCCGCGCTCGGCTGCCCGCATTGCCTATCATCTTTTGGACAGAAGACGGCAGGATGCCAAGCTTTTGGCCTCGCTGCTCAATGAGGCCATGGATGAGATAGGCTATTGTCCCTCTTGTCGCGATTACTCGCAAAAAGGGGAGATCTGTCCCATCTGCGCCAATGTCAAAAGACAGATGACGGGGCTGTTGTGCGTGGTGGAGACCCCCTATCAGGTGCAAAACATCGAAAAGAGCAAGGCTTTTTTCGGACAGTATTTTGTCCTGCACGGCCATCTGTCCCCCATTGACGGCATCGGGCCTGAAGAGCTCGGCTTTGCATTGCTGCAAAAGCGCCTGGCAACAGGGGAGGTAAAAGAGCTCATCTTGGCCTTAAACCCCACAATCGAAGGCGATGTCACCTCATCGTATATTGCGGCCATGGCCAAAAAGCACGCAGCGGCAGTCTCCAAAATAGCCCAAGGCGTGCCCATCGGGGGCGATTTGGAGCACGTGGACGAGCAAACCCTCGTAACCTCCCTCTCACAGCGCAGACCGTTTTAGCCTTGCTCTGACGCTCTCTTGCCTATCGGCCGGGCCATCCCGGGCCCGGTTTAAATCCCTTTTAATCATCTTTTTTGCAGGCGATGCAGGCCCCGCCCGGGCGCGCAGCGCTTGGCGCAAAATGCACCCTTTAAGGGAGCAGCCGTTCGTCTTCATGGCCAAGGCCTTGGGTTTTTGTCATTGTGATCTTGAAAGCGTCTTTTGGCGACCCCATATAGGTGATAGTTTTATCAGTTTTAGGGAGGAGCAAGGCCGAGCCCTGCTTTAGATTTAGTTTATGACAACACAGGTTCACGGTTTTCAAACTGAAGTAACCAAGCTTTTGGACCTTTTGGCCAATTCGCTGTATTCAAATAAAGAAGTCTTTTTGCGCGAGCTTATCTCCAATGCCTCCGATGCCATTGACAAGCTGCACTTCATGTCTTTGACCAATCCTGATCTCATCAAGGATGATACGCAGTTTAAGATTAAGATCAGAGCCGACAGGGAGTCGCGCACTCTGACCGTCTCCGACAACGGTTTGGGCATGACCTTGGATGAAGCCAATGCCAACCTCGGCACCATCGCCAAATCGGGCACCGAAGAGTTTTTCAAGCACCTGTCGGGGGACGCGGCGCGCGATTCTCAGCTTATCGGCCAGTTCGGCGTGGGTTTTTACTCATCCTTTATCGTAGCCGATCACGTCACCGTGCTCTCCCGCTCGGTCAATGCCTCAGAAGATCAGGGCGTGCGCTGGGAGTCAAACGGCTTGGGCAGCTTTGAGTCCGGCAACGAGCCCAAGGCAGGCCGCGGCACCGACATCATCCTGCACTTAAAAGAGGGCGAGGACGAATTCCTCGACGAGTGGACTTTGCGCTCTGCCATCACCAAGTACTCAGATCACATCAGCGTGCCCGTCGAGCTTTACGTGGAACGCACGGTGCCTGTCGAAGAGAAAAAAGATGGCGATGAGGAGCAGGAAGACAAGCCTCAAGAGACCAAGACCGAGCATGTTTACGAGCAGATCAATGCTGCAAAGTCATTGTGGACCCGCAATCCCAAGGACATCACCAAAGAAGAGTATGACGAGTTTTACCGCCATCTGACCTCCGATTACCAAGAGCCTTTGTGCCATGCCCACAACAAGGTCGAAGGCGAGACCGAGTACACCTCGCTTTTGTATGTGCCAAGAAGAAAGCCTTGGGACATCATGAATGCCGATCGCGAGCACGGCGGCATCAAGCTGTATGTGCAGCGCGTCTTCATCATGGACAAGGCCGAGGCGTTTTTGCCGGGCTACCTGCGTTTTGTCAAAGGCCTGCTTGACACCAATGCCCTGCCTTTGAACGTTTCGCGCGAACTGCTTCAAGAGAGCAGCGTGACGCGCAAGCTGCGCAAGGCCTTGACCAAGCGCGCCTTGTCGATGATCGAAAAACTCTCCAAGAATGATGATGACTACAAGATCTTCTGCCGCGAGTTTGGGCGCGTGTTAAAAGAAGGTGTCGTCGAAGATCGCCAAAACCAGGAGACCATCTTAAAGCTTTTGCGCTTTAACTCCACCACCTCAAGTGAGGCCGATGTAAGCTTGGATGACTACATCTCCCGCATGAAGGAGGGGCAGGATAAGATTTACTATCTTATCGCAGACAGCCTTGAGAACGCCAAGAACGCCTCCTTCTTGGATCTGTTCAAGCAAAAAGGCATTGAAGTTTTGCTGATGACCGATCGCGTCGACGAGTGGGTCATGAGCCACGTCGACGAATATGCCCAAAAGAAGTTTGAGGCCGTCAACGAGGCCGATCTCGATTGGGACAAGCTTGAGGACAGCCCTAAGAGCGAAGAAGAGCAGAAGGCCCAAGAGTCCGAGCACGAAGCTTTGATTGCCCGCTTCAAGGAAGCCTTGGGCGATAAGGTCAAGGACGTCAAGGTAAGCCGCCGTCTGGTGGACAGCGCATCCTGCGTGGTCTCAGAAGAGGGCAAATTCATGTCTCCTCTGATGAGGCGCATTTTTGCCGAGCAATCGGGGATGGAGATGCCGGATCCCGCTTACGTGCTTGAGATCAATCCTTCCCACCCGCTGGTGCAAAAGGCCGCCGCAACCGAAGGAGAGGACTTTAAAAGCTATGCGCAGCTCATCTTGTCGCAAGCTTTGCTCACCGACACGGGCTCCTTAAAAGATCCTTATGCTTTCGTAAAGCTTATAGACAGCCTGCTTACCAAGTAAGCAAAAGCGCTGCATAAAAAAAGGCCCCGCAAGGGGCTTTTTTTATGGCAGGGCGCCCTGATTTTCTTTTTGGCGCCCAAGATAGCAGGCAAGGTGCCCAAACGGGGGCTTTTGCCTCAAATTACTTTAGGTTGTCTCTTAAGAACTGCTCTATCTTGTCAAAGGGGATCTTGTCAAAGTTATCGTACAGATCGGTGTGGTTTGCCCCCTCGACAATTACAAGCTCCTTGTTGTTCCCTTGCAGCTTCTTGAAGGCATCTTCGCCAAAGTAGCGCGAGTGAGCATTCTCTCCGTGGACTATCATCACTGCGTTTTTGATCTCGGAGGCATAGGTTAAGATCGGCATGTTGATGAAAGACAAAGCCGAGGTGGTGTTCCAGCCGCCGTTTGAGTTGAGGCTGCGCGGATGATAGCCGCGCTTGGTCTTGTAGTAGTCATGGTAATCTTTGACAAACTGCGGGGCATCATCAGGCAGCACATCGGGCAATCCTCCTGCCCTCTCATACAAGTCTTGGGCATAATCGCGGGTGCGCCTGTCGTTTAATTGCTCTTTTAAGGCATAACGGGCGTTTGCATCGAGGCTGTCAAAGTAGCCTTGGGCGTTGACGCGGCTCATGTCGTACATGGTGGAGGCAACGGTTGCCTTAATTCTGGTGTCCATGGCCGCAGCGTTGATGGCCATGCCGCCCCATCCGCAGATGCCCAAAATGCCTATCCTGTCTGCATCGGCCTCATCAAGAGTGGAAAGAAAGTCGACAGCCGCGCAGAAATCTTCGGTATTGATGTCCGGGGAGGCCACAAAACGAGGCTGTCCTCCGGATTCGCCTGTGAAGGAGGGGTCAAAGGCAATGGTCAGAAACCCTCGCTCTGCCAGAGTTTGGGCGTACAGGCCCGAGGATTGCTCCTTGACCGCGCCAAAAGGGCCGCTGACGGCAATGGCAGGCAGCTTGCCTTTTGCATGTTTGGGAATGTACATATCGGCCGTCAGGGTGATGCCGTAACGGTTGTGAAAGGTGATCTTCTTGTGGTCAACCTTGGTGCTTTGCGGGAAAACCTTATCCCACTCTTTAGTAATGTTCATGGCATCTCCTTGATTTGTCGCAAGTTTTTGATCGGCATTGGCAGCGCAGCCTGCAATGAACACGGCAGCTGCTGCGGCTAAAGCTAAAGCGGTCAGTTGTTTGGTCATTCTCTCTTCCTCAAATTGCCCAGGGCTTTGCCCTCTGAGGCTGCCTTTTTACGGCAATGGCCCGGGAGGTCAGGCTTTTTGTCTGTTTTGAGGATAAAAAAAGCGCTCTCTTATAGCTAATACTTTGTTTTAATTTCATGTTATGCCTATAATGAATATCAAGGCGGCGTTCTTTTGGGCAAGGCTTGACCCTGTCAACCGACAGTAAGCCGCGCTCGCGCTATTTTTAGAACCATGCAGGGGTGCCGGCACCTGCAAACGAGGATTTGTGCATGCTTGAAACGCGGGTTTTAAGATATTTTTTGGCAGTGGCGCGCGAGGGCAGCATCACCAAGGCGGCCAACCGCCTGCACGTGACGCAGCCTACGCTGTCGCGCCAGATCCAAGATTTGGAAGAGAGGCTGGGGGTTAAGCTCCTCGTGCGCTCCTCGCACAGCGTGTCTTTGACGCAAGAGGGGATCTTGTTGCGCAGAAGATCAGAGGAGATCTTGGACTTGTGCGCCAAGACCGAGTCGGAGCTTAAAAAAAGCGGCAATGAGCTTGCGGGGGACGTGTACATCGGAGGCGGTGAGACCATTGCCTTCAAATTTGTCAGCGATGTGATTGCCATGGTGCACAAAGAGCACCCCAAGATCAAATTTCATATCTTCTCGGGCAACGCCGAGGATGTGACCTACAGGCTGGACAGAGGCCTGTGCGATTTTGGCATCCTGCTTGAGCCTGCCGACATCAACAAATACGACTATTTGGAATTGCCCTCAGAAGATCGCTGGGGCCTGTTCATGCCGCGCTCTTCTCCTCTGGCCCAAAAAAGCGCCATTTCCCGCGAAGATGTGCTTAATCTGCCCTTAATCTTGTCCAAGCAGGCCATCGAGGCTCAAGACAACAACACCTTTGTCAATTGGTTTGGGGATGACTTTAAAAAGCTGAGGATCGTTGCAGACTACAATTTGCTGTACAACGCCGCCTTAATGGTCAAAAGCGGCTTGGGATATGTCATTTCGGTGGACAATATCGTCGACGCAAAGCATGATCCCGATATCTGCTTTAGGCCCCTGGAGCCTGAGATCAGGCTTGGGCTTTTGATCGTGTGGAAAAAATATCAGATCTTCTCGCCTTGTGCCCGCGCTTTCATGACGGCGCTCAAGGATGAGCTTGACAAGCTTGGTTTTTTGGCGTTGGATTGATGCAAATAAACCCGAGTTTGACAGCGTCATGATTTAACAAACAATAAAAAACCGCATAAGAATG
>CAZYXT010000103.1:0-8626 GCA_964651505.1 uncultured Enterobacterales bacterium | reverse complement strand
CAAATTTTGGATAAAAATCCTTGCGGCGCACTGTTTTGGTTAAAGCATGCCCGCAGACTGCCGACACTGAGGGTAACAAGTTAAACATGAGAGGTATCGATATGTCCAGTGTTACCGGTCTTGACTCCGATTTTGGCATGCAGTCGCAGACCATTACGGTCAACAAATCGACCGATTCCCAGGCGGAGGCGGCTTTAAGCTTGCTGCAAGGCGCTGCTCAAAACGCTCAGCAGATTGCAGCCAAGGCTCCTGCGGCATCGTCCGCAACGGGAACTTTAGGCGCCAATATCAACATTAACGTCTAAAAGGCCTCAATCCAAAATTGCAAAGAAGGCAATGACCAAGTCATTGCCTTCTTTGTCACAGCCCCGGCGCGACCTGCAAGGAGGCCAAAGCATCCTTGCGCCCCTCGGTCAGGGGACTTAACGGCACCTTGCGCTCCTTTAAGATCTGCAAAAGATGGAAGGCGTCATGCCGCCTGCGATAGGCAATTTCCATGGGGCACAACAAGATGATCTCCAAAAAGCGCACCGCGCTGCCATCTGAGAGGACAAAGCTTTGCGCCTCTTCATCAAAGCCGCCCACGGCCGCAAGCATCGCCCCGCTGAAAGATGACAGCTCGTGCATTCTGCTGCCTTTATCATAGGTAAAGCCAAACCCGATGCTGCCCTTGTTAAAAAGCGCGTAATCGCACAAGTCGTACATCAGATCAAAAGGCCAGCGGTACTTTTTGTCGTTATCATCAAGAGGCCAATCCTTGACAAGCGCGAGCACCAGCTCCGTGCGCCAAATCCTGCCATCGGTGCCGACAGGCAGCGCCTGCTCCATAAGCCCCCTTGTTATCACCAAGTTAAAGTCCTTAAAGCCTTTATGGGCCATAAGCGACACCCTCCCGCGCGACTGCAAAAACTCGCCTTCCCCAAAATGGCGGCGGCAGTGATCGGACAGGAGCTTATACTGCGATTGGTCCAATTGCCGCTCCTGCACCCTGGCCTCACAGACCTTCAAAAGATTGTCTATCTTGGCCAAAAGATCGGAGCCGTTAAGGGGGACCAGGCGTTTGGCCCTTTGCAGCCTGATGATCGCATCATCGCACAAATTGCAAAGATACAGGGCATAGCCTTTGACGAACAAATAGAGAGGATCGTCCCTGCCATCTTGCGCAAAGGCATCAAGCACATCCTGCGCCCTGACAAGATAGCGCTCTGAGCCCGTAAGATTGTAAAGATTGATGCAGGAACGCGAAAGGTAGAGCGCCAACACAAGATTGAGCCTGCCCTGCCCCTCCAAGATCTCGACGATTTTAAGATAGGAGGGGGCATCGGCCTTGCCGTCAAGCTCCTCTATCGAGGAGAGGAGGTTTGCGTATTCGTCATCTTTGGGCATCGGCAATCTCTCAGACATGCAGGGCATGATCGCCGCGGGCAATGCCGCATACGCCCGAGCGCACCGTCTCTATAACCTCGGCCGTCTCGGAGACGGCTTTTAAGAAGCGATCGATCTCGCTTGAGGTGTTGACAAAAAGCATGGTGTACAAAGCAGGGGTGACATCGACGATCTGCGCCTCAAAAATGGTGCACAGCCCTGCCAGCTCGTCGCGGGCGGTGCGGTTGATGGCCTGCACTTTGACAAACACGATCTCCCTCTCCACGGCCCCTTCGGCATTCTCGTTTAAGATGGAAACCTTAATGACATTGATCAGCTTGTGAAGCTGTTTTGTGATATGTTCGACCGTCCGAGAGTCGCCTTGGGTGAGGATGGTGATGCGCGAAATGGTCGGATCTTCGGTGGGGGCGGCCGTAATGGTCTCGATGTTGTAGCCGCGCTGGGAGAACAGCCCCACCACCCTCGAGAGGGCACCGCTTTGGTTTTCGAGCAAAACAGAGATGATATTGCGCATGGTACTATTCCTCGGCTAAAAACATGTCTGACATACTGCCCTTAGGCATCTGCATCGGCAGCACCTTGGCATCGGTATCGCACAAAATGTCGACCACCATGAGCTTGTCGGGCACCGAAAGAGCCTTGGCCACGGCATCCTTAAGCTCGCTACGCTCTTTGACCACGATGCCGTCATGACCGTAGGCGCGGGCCACGGCCACGAAATCGGGGTTGTAATTCAAATTGGTCGAGCTGATCTTGCCATCGTAGAACATCTTTTGCCACTGTCGCACCATGCCCAAGGTATGATTGTCCAAGATGAAGATCTTGACGGGGATGTTGAACTCAAGGCAGGTTGAAAGCTCCTGTATGTTCATCTGAAACGATCCGTCGCCCGTGAACAGCACCACGGGGCGATCGGGATTGCCAACCTTGGCCCCCGCCGCAGCAGGAAAGCCGTAACCCATGGTGCCCAAACCGCCTGAGGTTACAAACTGCCTTGGCTCATCAAAAGGATAGTACAAGGCTGCAAACATCTGATGCTGCCCCACATCGGTGGCCACGATGGCCTTGCCCTGCGTTGCCTCATAGACGGCCTCGATGATCTCCTGAGGCTTGATGGGGCCTGTCTTTTCGTAAGAGAGGCACTTTTTTAAGCGCCATTTTGTGATCATGGCCCACCAGTTTGCCATGTCATCGGGGTTATTGGACAGGCCCATCTCGCCTATGATTTCCAAAAATTGCCCGAGCACGCTGTCTGCATCGCCCACAATCGGCACGTCGGCTGCGACGGTTTTGGAGATGGAGGCAGGGTCGATGTCGATGTGAATGATCTTGGCATCAGGGCAAAACTTGGCCACATTGTTGGTCACCCGGTCATCAAAGCGCACGCCCGCAGCCAAAATGAGATCGGCGTGATCCATGGCCTGATTGGCCTCATAGGTGCCGTGCATGCCCGGCATTCCCAAAAATTGCGAATCGCTGCAGGGGTAGGAACCAAGCCCCATCAGAGTGGAGGTGACGGGCAGATTGAACTTTGAGGCAAGAGATCTTACCTTATCTGAGGCATTTGATGAGATCACGCCGCCGCCTGTCATCAGCACGGGGCGCTTGGCCTCCGAGAGCATCTTGGCTGCGCGCTTGATCTGGCCTTTGTGGCCAAAGCGGGTGGGGTTGTAGGTGCGCATGGCAACAGGGCCGTCAAACACCGGCATCTCAAACAAAGCCTGAGGATTGACGCAGTCCTTGGGGACATCGACCACCACGGGCCCCGGGCGGCCTGTTGATGCAATGTAAAAAGCCTCGCGCAAAAACTTGGGAATGTCGGTTGCGCATTTGCACAAATAGGAGTGCTTGACGATGGGTCTGGTGATGCCTACGGTGTCGACCTCCTGGAAAGCATCCGAGCCTATCAGGGGGGTGCCGACCTGTCCTGTGATCACCACGAGGGGGATGGAATCCATATAAGCCGTGGCAATGGCGGTGACGGTATTGGTCGACCCGGGGCCCGAGGTGACCAGGCAGCAGCCTGCGCGCCCGGTGGTGCGGGCATAGCCGTCGGCCATATGGGCAGCGCCCTGTTCGTGGCGGGCCAAAATATGCTTAATCTTGGTTGAAGACAACAAAGCATCGTAAATATCCAGCACGGCACCGCCCGGATAACCGAATAATCTATCTACACCTAAATCTTCCAGGGTGCGCACCAGCATTTGGGCACCTGACAGCATAGTCATATAATGACTCCTCTAAACCAAAAATTATCTGCGTTTGATTTTGGGCCAAAACCTCGGCACTTCTTGCGCCCACGTCTCATAGCGGTCGGCAAAATCTCTTTTTAAACGCGGTTCATCCAAAAAAACTGCCGTAAGATAGGCAAAGGCCAGCATCAGAACAGGCACTGCCAGGGATATCAGGGCATTGAGCGCGCACGATATGCCCAGGTAGTAGAAGATCAAGCCTAAGTGCATGGGATTGCGGCACATGGCATAAGGCCCGGTGGTGACGAGGCTTGAGGTCTCCTCCCCGAGTTTGACGGGACCGAGCACCGCGGCCGTGCCGCGCCCCTGCCGCCACAGCTCAAGGTTGGCCCAAATAATCATAAACAGCCCGAAGGCTGAGCACATGGAGCCTATAACCAAATTAAACTTGGTGTCGGGCAGAAAATCATAAGGCCAAAGATAAGCCAAAACGCACATGACAACAGGCGCTGCCAGGCAAAAGACAAAACAGCCTGCGCTTAAGGCTAAGATGCTGCGCAATCTCATGCTAAAAAGTGTCTTACCGCATAAAGTCCCATTATTATAAAGCTTTCTTTGTTCCTTGCGTTTATCAAAGATCCAAGCTGTCGCACAATATTTGAACGGGGTGGCGGGCTGCCCTGCCTTCCATTCTTTTAACCTGCGAACGGCACGAAAAGCCCGTGACCAGGCAATGGTTAAAATCGCGCTTTCTAAGCTCCCCCTGCCAATTGTTCCTGTACACCGTGTAAGACTCGTCGCGGTTGCGCGCCATATGGCCGTGCAATCCTGCCATGCCGCAGCAAGATACGGGCACGGGCAGCAGGCTTAAATTGAAGGCTTTTAAGATCTGCTGCCACATATGCACGGCCTCAGGCACTACAGAGTGCTCGGTGCAATGGCAGAAAAGATAATAAGGCTCGGCCAAATTGACGCTGCCTTTAATCTTGTTTTTTATCAAAGAAAGCTTGCGTTCATCCTTTAGAGCCTGCATCAGCCACTCCTCGGGCAGCAGGACCTCAAAGGTGCCGCGGGCTTTGCCCAACAGCACCGGGTATTCGTCCCGATAGCAGATGGTCAGGGCAGGATCATAGCCGACAAGCGCAATGCCTTTGTCACTAAGCAGCTGCAAACGGGCAGCCTGCTTTGAGGCCTTGGCGATAAATTGGGCGCGATCGCCTCGCACGATCAAAAGCTTGCCGTTGATGTAAGGGCGCAAAAACCCGACCTTTACCCCGAAGAATCGGCAAAGCTTGGCAAAACTCATCAAACCCTGCACATCGTATGCGGCGGTGAAGGGGTCGACCACGATCAAAAGCTCGCAGCCGCTGCGCATGGCCCTTTTTAAGGACAAATACGGGATCTTCTCGCGTTTTGCCTCCGAGAGGAGGTTTTTCTCATCCAAAAGAGGAATGTCGACAAGTCCCATGATCTTTTCGTTAAACCTTGCTGCAAGCTTGTTTTTGATCATGAAGTTTGAAAGCCTTGGGATCCTGCCCAACGCCGGGATCAGCCATTCTGCGTTCAAAACTGCCAGATCCATGAGGGGGCGCAAATAGCGACCGTAATACAAGGACAAAAAGCGCGAGTTGAGATCGGCTGCGTTCACGTGCGCAGGACATTGGGTTTTGCACGATTTGCAGGCAAGACAGGTTTTGATGTTCTCCAAAAACTCGTGATTAAAATCATCCTTGCAGGTTATGGTGTTGTAAGCGCGCCTGATAAAGCCGATGGGATTGAGGCGATGGGCGCTTAAGGCTTCAATCTCCTCAGGCAGAGGATCACAGCCGCGCTCAACCATGAGTCTTAACCACTCGCGCATGAGGGCGCTGTAGCCCTTGGGGCTTCTGACATGATCCTTGGTGTAACGGTAGCTTGGGCACATCAAAGCGCTTTTTTGATAAGAAAAGCACTGTCCGTTGCCGTTGCAGGCTAAAGCCTGCGTAAAGCTCTCCTGCACATTCAAGGGCAGAGTGCGATCCAAATCCCCGCGCATGGGCCCGTCGATATCTGCAAGAGAATCGTCATCGTTGCCGTAAGGGACGCAGATTTTCCCCGGGTTAATGCGGTTTAAAGGGTCAAACAAAGCCTTAAGCTTGCGGCAGACAGGATAGAGATCTTTAAAAAAGAGCTCGCCGAACACCGAGCGATACCCTCTGCCATGCTCGCCCCACATCTGCCCTTGGTATTTTCTTACAAGCTGCACCACGGCCCGTGAGATCTTGACAAGCTTCTCTTTGTCCTGATCTGTGGTCAAATCAAGCCCCGGGCGCACATGCATGAGGCCCGTGTCCACGTGGCCGAACATGCCGTAAGGCACCTGCATGCTGTCAAGCAGCGCCCGAAACTCTAAGATGTAATCGGCAAGATTCTGCGGGGGCACCACCGTATCTTCGGTAAATGCCACCAGCTTCTTGCGCCCGTGGGCAGCTCCGAGCAGGCCCACCGACTTTTTGCGCATGGCATAGACGGCATTGATGCCCTCGGGGGTATCGACAATCTGAGCGCCAAGCACGCCGCCTGCAAATTTATCTTGAGCCTGCGCTGTGACCTTCTCGTAAAAAGCTTGCAGCAAAGATCTTTGTTCAGCCTCATCATCTCCTGCAAACTCGACGATGTTGACCCCCTCAATTTGTGCGCCCTCAACCTCCCTGATATAGGGGGAGGCTCCGACCCACACGGGATCTTGCTTGGCAAGATTCAATACCTTGGAGTCGACGGTCTCAACGGACAAGGCCCCTGCCGCCACCATCAGGGGGGCGTGGCGCAAGGCAGAATCAAAATCCTTGTACTTGACCGTCACCAGCGCCCGAAAGGCCGGCAGGGGAGTTAAGTCCAAGATCGCCTCGGTGATAAAGCCCAAGGTGCCTTCGGCGCCGCAGATGATCCTCTGCAAGCTTAAGGCATCGGTTTTTTCATCATAGCCGTGGTCAAGATCATAGCCTGTCAAAAAGCGGTTAAGCTTTGGGAAAGTCTCTTTAACCTTGGGCTTGGCCTCTTTGAGCAGCTCATATGCGGTGCGGTAGATTTTGCCTGCCGTTCCCTCTTTTTTGAGGCACTCTTGAAGCTCATCGCCGCTTACGGTTTTGAAAGTCTCCACGCTGCCGTCGCTTAAGACCATGCGCACGGCGACAATGTGCGCCGAGGTGCGCCCGTATTGCAAGGATCCTTGTCCTGCCGCGTCATTGCTTATCATGCCGCCGATGGTGGCGCGGCTTGAGGTGGAAAGCTCGGGGGAGAAAAACAGTTTGGCATCTTTGATCTTCTCGTTAAGCTCGTCTTTGATCACGCCGCTTTGCACGGTGATAAGACGGTTCTCTTCATCAAGCTGCCCTATCTTTTTTAAATGGCGCGAGCAATCGATGACAATGCCGTGATTTAAGCTTTGCCCGTTGGTGCCGGTGCCGCCGCCGCGGGGAACGAATTTTATGGCCAAAAAGCGCTCATTGCAGGCCAATTTGACGGCTTTGACAATATCCTCTTCGCTTTTAGGAAAGAGCACGGCCTTGGGCATGCACTGATAGACGCTGTTATCGGTGGCACATAACAGTCTTGAGGCGTAGCGATCTTCAATGTCGCCCTCAAAGCCCTGCTTTGAGAGCGCAGCCAAATATTCTTGGTAAAGGGGAGGTACGGCCTCGACGTTGGCAATCCTGGGGATCACAAGGAGCTCCTATAAATGACGTTGGTGAAGCCCCATTATAACCCATGCTCAAAGGCCGTCGAATTAGACGAAAGTCAAGCCCCGTCAATGAGCATCAATCGATGCCAAGCTCACGGCAAACAAAGAGTGCCCTGTCGTAAGCCTGTCCGCCTTCGGCCTTAAGTTCATCATCGCGCACATGCTTTAAGATATCCCGGGCCTTTTGCAGGCACGCAGGGAACAGCTTGAGCCATTGCAGATCAAACTGAATATTGTATTCTTGGCGGTTGACAAACTCATAGGCAAAGACCGCCGCGCCGAAAATGAGGTTAGGATCGGTGTCTTTGAAATTGAGTTCGTACTTTTGAACAAGATCTTTGATCTTGTCTGCATCATTGTCAAAACAGGAGTTGATGTAGAATGCGATGCAGGCCATATGCATGGCAAAGACCGCATCATCAGGCTCCGTCAAAAGGCTTTTATCGATAAAGCCCTGCGTATCCTGCCCGATTTGCTGCATTATCTTAAGCTGTTCTTCAAATTGCGGGCTGTTTTTAAATAAGTCAAAGCATTCTTCGGCGCTTTTGTCATGTCCCATGTTTAAATCCTTAAATTAACGTCAGTAAATGCCGGGCTCAGGCGACAAAACCGTGATGATTGTGCACGCCGCGGTGCACGTATCTTAGTTTTAACACCAAACCCAAGCTTACGCTTTGCAATTGATGCCCGGGGCGCATCAGCATGTAACCTGCCAGGATCTGCGCCCGCTGCTCGATTGTTGCAATGATTTTCTTCAAATCATCGCCTTTGGCCCACACCCCTACAAAATCGGGGGTAAAGCCGCTGTAAAAACCGGTTTGCACATCCTTGGCCACGAAAACGCGGAAGGATATGCCAAACCCCAGGCGGTAAAAAAACCGCCAGGCCGGCCAGCTTATAGGATACATCAGTTTCATGCTTTAAACTCCCTATCGCAAGCATCAGAAAATGTACCTTTTTCTTGCTATCGATGACATTTGCAAAGTTAGGGCCCGCAGTGCAAAAAATTTGGTTTTTTAAACGCTGATTTGGAAAAAGCTTTTGCAGATCAACAAGTTTGCTTGTGCCTTTAAGATAGCCTTTGAGGACAGGGGCGCCAAAAATATTGTCGCAAGTCAAAAGATCGCCGCTGCGGCCTGTTAAAAGTGATGGCGAAGATTTTGCGCCTGAGATGGCATTTTTTAAGGCGGGGCATGCGGCACTGCCTTGGACAAACAATAAATCCGGGACTTTGCCCGGATTTATCAGAATTGGTGGAGGTAAACGGGATCGAACCGATGACCTACTGAATGCGATTCAGTCGCTCTCCCAACTGAGCTATACCCCC
>CAZYXT010000102.1:0-8633 GCA_964651505.1 uncultured Enterobacterales bacterium | reverse complement strand
GCTTCTGACGAAACAAATTATGGCGTAGATTTGTCAAAAATCACCGTGAGCGCCTGCGTGGCGGCCGCCCGCAGGGGCATGACGGTCAAGTTTTGCCGCATGTCGGACTTGCCGGTGAGCCCGGAAGTCAAAGACTCGGCGGGCAGGAAGCGCCTGCGCGGGGAAAATCGCTTTGACAAGATCCCTCATGCCCATGCCGTATCCTGTTTGTGCGTGTTTATTGCCTCCTTGGCATTGATGGCGATCTTGCTTTTTTTGGCCTTGTTTGTCATCAATCTTCAAAGCGACGAGCGCATGAATTGCGCGGCCATGCACTGCGTGATCCTGACGGCCCTGAGCCTGCCCGTCAGTGCGCTCTTTTTTGGCTGCAGGTGGCAAAACCGCAGCAAAATAACATAGGCCTGCATCAAGAAGTTTTACGCTCTTGCCTTGCCATTGGGCCTCTCATCCTCAATTGAGATCTCCTGCTTTGCCATCATTGCCCTGCTGTTAAGTCCCTTGGGGCCCGTGGAGGTCTCAGGGCACACCGTGGCCATGTCCGTAACCTGATCATCTTCTGCCTGCCCCTCTCCTTGGGCATTGCCTCCTCCATTGCCATCGGCTTTCAGATAGGCATTTTCTTAGGCTTAAGCTTTGCCTCGGCCTGCTGCAGACGGCACATTTTGTTTCACTACAAAAAGCTTAAACAAAAGCTTGCAGCTAAGATTGCCCGGGAAATCTTTGCCCAAAATAAAGATGTAAAAGGCGCATGACTTGTCCCCAAACAAAGGCTGCCGCAGCGGCAGTGAAAATATGCCCATGCGCTCAAGGCGCTCACGCAATCGGTTTTTGCAGTCAGGAGCGGAGCCCGGCAGCACCTGACAGCCACGCTTCACAAATTGACAAAAATTACAAATCAGCCACGCCTAAAAGCGTTATTCGCCCCGTGCGGTGAATTTGCCATGCTTTTTTTTAGTCCTCTTGCAAGATGGGCGGATAGGAGCTTTCCGGCCTTCTGTCTATCAGATCGGGGTCAAAGGCCCTCTTTTCATCCTTGTTCAAGGAGGACAGGACGACCATGTCATCCTCGCTGATATTAAATGAGAAGAGCTTAGAGTTTTCCAAAATGCGCTCTTGATGCACGGACTTGGGGATCACGGCTATGCCCCTTTGCAGATTCCAGCGCAAAATCAATTGGGCAGGCGTTACCTTGTAGTAAGAGCTTAAGCTTGCGATCCTGGGATCAAAGATGATCTCGTGCCCCTGCCCGCCCAAGGGCGAATAAGCGGTGATGACGATGCCCCTTTTGTTGCAAAACTCGAGCATCTGTTGCTCCTGATTGTAAGGATGGCACTCTATCTGATTGACCGCAGGACACACGGTTGCGCCTGCCTGCTTGAGGCTTTTTAAGTGATGCAGTTTGAAGTTTGAGACCCCGATGGCGCGGCACAGTCCTTCTTTTTGCAGTTTTTCAAGCTCCAAGTAGGCCTGCTCGTAACCTTTGAAAGGCCAGTGCAACAAGTAAAGATCCACATAATCAAGGCCAAGCCGCTTGAGGCTCTCCTCAAGGCCAAGGCGCGGATTTTGCCAGTCGGTGCGCCACAGCTTGGTGGTCACAAAGATATCTTCGCGCTTTGCGCCGCTGTCGCGGATGCCGCGCCCTACGCTTTTTTCGTTGCAGTAGATGCGCGCCGTATCGATGAGCCTGTAGCCGTATTCCAAGGCCGTGCGCACCGCCGAGCGCGTCGTTTCGCCCATGGGCGATCTGAACACGCCCAGGCCATAAACCGGCATTTTGACGCCGTTGTTGAGCTCAAAAACCGAGTTGATGTCCATCTTGTCTCCTTATGTGATTGTCAAATCCTGATCTTTTCGCGCGCCTCAAGCAAAATGGAGTGTCCTGCTCCAGGATCATGCATGTGATCGGACAAATATTTGCGGTATGCGCGAGCCCCCGGGCGTCCGTTATACAAATTTAAAAGATGCATGAACAAGTATTTGCAGGCAATGCCCTCTTTTTGCAGAACTTCGGCCTGCTGCACCATCCTCTCCAAGATTTCATCGGCAGTTAAGATGGGAGCTTGTGCATCGCCGAAGATCACATTATCGACGCTGCCCAAAAGCAGGGGATTATCAAGCAGCGCCCGCCCGAGCATCACGGCGTCGACCTTTTGCAGATGGCCAAGGCACTCATCGAGGGTCTTGATGTCGCCGTTTAAAGTGACATGCAGATGAGGAAAGGTGCGTTTGACAAGATAGACCCTTTCATAGTCTATGGGCGGCACGGTGCGGTTTTCCTTGGGGGAGAGGCCTTGCAGCCAGGCTTTGCGCGCATGCAAAACGATCTCGGTGCAGCCGGCCTTGCTTATTGCCTCCACAAGAGACAAGGTAAAATCGACGCTGTCCTCTTCATCAACACCGATGCGGGTTTTAACCGAGACAGGCCCGGGGGAGCAGTCAGCCATGACCCTTACAAGCGAACTTAACTTTTTGAGATCTTTCATCAAGACCGCCCCGAAGGCGCCGCTTTGCACCTTGTCAGACGGACAGCCTGCATTGAGGTTGATGGCGGCAAAACCGCGGGGGAGGGCTTTAATGATCGCATCTTTAAGCTTGGCCTCATCGCTTGCTCCTATTTGCAGCACCAAAGGCCGCTCGCAGCAATCATAATCAAGCAAGGTGCTTTTGCCGTGCAAAATTGCATCGGCTGCAATCATTTCCGTGTACAGCAATGAGTGCTTTGACAAAGCGCGCACCATCCTGCGAAACACCGAGGTGGTGACATCGACCATGGGGGCAACGGCAAAGCGTCTTGCCAAAGAATAGGAAGTCATAAGAGCCTCACTTTTGATCATGAGGCTTTATTATAGGGGAAGGATGGTTTGCAAGTAAAAGAGGTTTACTTGCCTGAGTTCTCATGATCGTGCTTATGGGCTCTCTTGTCGGCCACTTTATGCACGAACATCTCCAAGCGGCTGGGGTGCGCGGCATCCTTGATGAGGGCGCTGTCAGATTGCATGAAGTAGGATCTGGTCAGGTTCTCGCGCACGCTTTGGGCCAACCAGTGATCATAAAAATCAGGCAGTCCCACGGTGATCCCCGCCACCTTGTCGCGCAGCATCTTGCCGTTGCTTTCGTAAGGATGGGTCAGGAAGGAGCCTATCGCGGTGCCGATCTCCTTTAACAGAGCGGGGCTGATGCCGCGAGTGGTCGAAGGCAGGGTCGAGAAGCGGATGCCGTCAAACTTGATCTCGGGATCCTGGGTCTGAATGGTGCAGATGCGTACGCGCACGCCTGCTTCATCAAGCAATTCCTGGGCGCCGCGGGCGGACATGGCGCAGCTTTGGGCATCGACGATCACCTGATGGGTATCGGTGCCGCCGCACACCAGGCGCACGCCGCCTGCCAGCAAACCTTCGGCCAAGGCGCGGGCATTTTCCACGACGCACTGTGCGTATTCACAGTAAATGCCCTGCTTCATTTCCATGATGCGGGCGCTCAAAGAGGCCATTTGCGCAGTCTGCAAGCCGTTATGGCCCGAGCTGACCACCACGCGGTCGATGGCATTGGCATAATCGCCCGAACACAAGATCACCGACGAATGAGGTCCCTGCATCGCGCCGTGGGCGGTGAAGGTGACCACGTCGGCATAAGGGACGGGCGAGGAGATGGCTCCGCCTGCCACCAGAGCGGCCGTCTGGGACATGTCGCACCACAAAACGGCCCCGCACTTCTTGGCAATATGGGAGAAGCGCTGATAATCGATGGCCAAAGGATAGTTGACGGGCGAGAGGATGATAAGCTGAGGCTGGCACTGCAAGGCCTGCTCTTCGATGGCGTCCATGTTCAGCTTGCGGCTCTCAGGATCCACGCCAAAGTTGACGAAGCGGTAAGCCAAAGATTCGCTGTTGCAATGCTCTTTTTTGCGCAGATCCAGGCTCATCACCACGTCGCCGCGCCTGGTCAGGGCCTGAAAGACCACGCGCGAGGCAGCTTCGATGGTGATGGTGCGGATGTTGGCGTGCTCGGACTTGAAAAGCTCGCACAAACGCTTGGTGGTCAAAGCCTCCAGTCCCACATTGACGGTGCTGGATGAGGCGCGGTTGGTATTGACCAGGACGCTGCCGCTGATGGCGGCCACCAGGGGCGACACGCTGTTTTCATCGGGGATGAAGGACAAAGACAAATGATGTCTTTCAATCTCGGTTTTAAAATAATCGTATAAATCAGGATCAAATCCGTGGATCACGTTAAGCGGATTCATGCACACCTCCCCTCAAGTCTGATTGATAAACAGGTTGATTATTAAACGAACAAATTATAACAAAGCCCCGGTGTCACCGATAACGGCGGCAAGGCAAAATAAAACCCATATCAAAGTTTTAAACAAAAACCAATGCACCCGTTGCTCCATGGCCAAAAGCACACTCCCAAAGTTGGCATCGAGCATTAAAAGCAGAATGGCAAAAAGTAATTTTGGGAAGCCTTAAAAAACCAAAGCCCCCGCGCAGGGGGCCTTTTAAAAAAGGTTTGCCATCGGGCCTCAGGCCCGGGGCAAAGCTGCATCCTTGTGCTAAGCGGGGAAGAAAGGCCAGCAGATGGGAATGATGATGCAGCACAAGATCAGGGAGATAATGACCAGGGGCACGCCCACAATGATGTAGTCTCTGAACTTGAAGCCGCCCGGGCCCATAACCAGGGTGTTGGGAGGAGTGGCAACCGGGGTGGTGAAGGCGCAAGAGGCGGCGATGGCAATGGCCATGACCACAGGGTAAGGGGAAGACCCCATCTCCTGAGCAATGGAAATGCCGATGGGGCACAGCAAGGCGGACGCTGCGGTGTTGGACATAAACTGAGTCAGGCCGCAGGAGAGGCAGAACAGCACTAACATGAACAAGAAGGATGAAGGGTTCTCGCCTACCAGACCCACTACCTCGCGGGCAATCATCGAGCCTGCGCCGGTCTTGTCCAAAGCCTCGGCAATGGGGAGCATGCCTGCAAACAAGAAGATGGTCACCCAGTCGATGCCGTCGTAAGCGGCGCGCTCGGACAAGCAGCCCAAGAGCACGCACAGCAGGCCGCCTGAGACAGCAACCATTTCGGCGTTGAGCCCCGGGATGCCGATGCACAAGCCGATGACGACATAAATAAGGATGCCCGCGCAGATCCAGCGGGCCCGAGGCGACCCCGTCATGCCCTGCGTGGTATCGATGGAGCCCAAATCGGCCATGTTCTTGGGCACGATGCGCCTGCCGATGGTGATCATGAAGATAAGGGAGACCAGGGACAGCGGAATGCCGATCAAGGCAAATTCAAAGAACCCGAAGGAGGGGATGCCTGCTGCCTCAAGGGCACCTGCGCCGATAATGTTGGGAGGAGTGCCGACCATGGTGATGGTGCCGCCGGTATTGGCCGCCACCGCCAGGCCCATCAACAAGGGCGAAACGGGGATCTTGGCAGCCGCGCAAATGCCGATGATGACGGGCATCAGGCAGGCCACCGTGCCGGTGTTGGAACAAAATGACGACATGATGATGGTGATGAGCATCATGGCGGTCATCAGGGGAACCTCTCTGGTACCCACCTTTTTGACCACCCAGTTGCCGATGGTCTGCGCCACCCCGGATTCGAGCATGGCCGCGCCGACCACAAACATGCCGGCGAACAATACCACGGTGGAATTGGACAGACCGGAGAATACTTCCTTAGGGGTAAGGACGCCCAAAACCCCCAAAACGACCGATGCTCCCATCGAGGTTACCGCAAGGGGAATAAGTTCGGTCACAAATAAAAAAGCGACTACCGCCAGAACAATCAACGTGATTATCGCCGGATCCACAATTTGTCTCCTCTACACAAAAACGCTATCATGATGAACATCTTTCATTTTATATTAGCACGGATACTAAAAAACTATCTTCGGTGACTAAAACTATGAGTGTTATCACAATCACTCCGTTTAAAATTCTGGTTTGTTTGATTTTCGCAACCTTAAGCGCGGTGGCCTTTCGTTTTGCGATGGGCAGCAAACGCGACCTTCACTTCAAGCGCTCAAGCCCCAAAAGCATTCTCACCTTAAGAGGCAAATTGGGCGAATATTTGGCCTTGGGCTACCCCAAAACGCTCACGGGAGCTGCCATCTGCCTGTGTCTGACCGCTTTCATCGCCGCAGGCTGTTTTGTGATCCTGACTGTCATGGAGTGATTGAAAGCACGCATTTGCGATCCTGCCTCAGGCTCACGCGCAAGACTCTCATGCAGCTGAGGGCCTTGCCTGCGACCTCGTGAACGAGCCCCCTCACGCCCTTGGTGCAGGAAATCGGTTTTTGGGAGACACAAGATATGAAGCTCACAAGAGGGGCTCTCAGCTTTTTATTGGCTGAGTATCGTTCTATTTTCAAGAAAGCCTATATCAAAGGCTTAGCCTCTGCAGTGGTTCTGACTGCAGGTTTGGCCGCAGGACAGGCGAATGCTGAGAATTTGTCAAGCAGTTCTGATTTAACTGATGTCGGGGAAATTCAAATTACAGGTTCAGATAGTGCGTCAGGCAGCGGCACTTATCAGTTCGTTACGGTTTCTCAGAGTGAGACGTTAAACACTTCAGGGCATGATGTCATTATTACTTCGGGCAGCGCTGCTTCGACGGGAGGCAACTATGTCAGCGGCAACGGGAGTCCGGCAAGTTGGTCCGGCACGAATTTAGAGATTAGGATTGAGAGCGAAGGGGAAGTTGACTATTCAGGCTCGGGCTTGTTGATTGGCAGTTCCGGCACGCTTACGATGGAGACAATTACGGTTAATGCCGGTGCTTTGGTGTTGAGCGGGGGAAGTTCTACTGCTGCGGCTTCTGTTTCAGGCGGGACGATTGAGATTAATGGCGATGATGCTTATTTGATTTTTAGTGGCAGCGCTGCTGACAGTGTTATAGCGGGGACTTTGAACTTTACGAGCGGGGGTAATTTATTAGTTGAAGATAACAGCTCGGGTGCGATAAGTGTTGAAGGAGGCGAATGGGATGTCAATGCCAGCATTCAGGGTAATTTGGAGCTGAGTATTTCTAAGACTAGCGGTGATAGCACTGAAAATATTGGCAGAGTTGATATTACTTCAGGCACTGTTGATATTTCAGGGGGCAGCCTGATTATTTCCTCGGGTACTTTGGCTATCAGCGATGGTGTTGATTTGAAGGCTAGCGATGAGAGCTCGACGATTAAGGTTGATGGTAATACTGAAAACTTTGCGGGCAGTGTTACCGAAAGCGTTAACAGCACTTTGGAGATTTCCGACAGTACTCTGCAGACCTTCTTGAATGTTAGCGGCGACGAAAGTCAATCCGGCAGTCTTTTGTTGGTCTCGGGCGGTGTTTTGAAGTTTACTGACAGTGCTGATTTGGCAGATTACGCGTGGTCAGGGGGTGAAACGGCTTCTGACGGCGTGATTGTGGTTTCTGGGTCCCTGGTTACGGGCGATGAGCTGAAAATTAGCAATACACTGAGCAATTCGAATAATGCTGCTTTGAGCAGTGACGCCAATCTGTATGTTGAAGCCGGCAAGTTGACTTTGGGGTCGGGTTCTTACACGGGCACTTCTACTTTGGGCTTTAAACAGGCTACCGCCAAGAGCAATCTGGTGGTTAATGCCAGCGGCAGTTTTGTGTTGGCAGATACTGTGGTGCTGGAGACTGATGAGGCTGCAGATCCGGGCATTGTTACCAGCGAAACGGGATCTATATTGAAGATTGGCACCTCTACTGCTTCGGGCTCGTTGTCGTTTACTCAGGGCGTTTGGGATGTTGAGGTCAATGTCGATTTGGTATCGGGCAGCATCACGATTGGCTCGGACTCTTCCGTTACTCAGGCCGGGGATGTTGCTGTTGTGTTTGGCGAAGACACGAGATTGAATTTGGGCAGCGCTTCGGGTGACGACAGCAGCAGCATTACCATTGCGGCTTCATCTTCGGGCAATGCTTCGTTGGATTTGACGGCTGCAAAGGTAACTTGGCAAGATACGAGCAATGATTCTTCAAAGAACGTAAATATTACTGTTAAGGGCGACAGCGCGAGTTCAACTTATGGCTATCTGTATCTGACCGGCGTGCAGATGGGAGACTTTTTTGGTCAAGACAGCGGCAACAACGTCTCCGGCACGACTTTGCTGATTGGCGACAACGGCGTGGTTAATGTCAGTGGCAGTGTGAGCGGCAGTGTTGACTTTAGTCAATTCAGCGGCTCTCAGAATTCCGGTGTTGGCATTGTGGCCATGGAAGACGGGGCAAGACTTGAGATTGAAGGCTCGCTGAGTTTGGTAACCTCGTCGGAGGACTCGTCTTTGGACCTGGGCAACAGCGGGGCGACTTTGGCTGTGCAAACGTTGGAGATTAACGATAATAGCAATAATTCAGATGGCGCCACCACTGTTACCATCGAGAACGGCATCATTGAAGTTTCAGAGGGTATTAGTTCTGATAATGATACTTTGATTATTAGCGGCGACAGTGGTCCGGCAAGTTGGTCCGGCAGTTCATTGACGATTAATCCTGAAAGTTAGATAACTGTCACTCAATAAGGTCCTTTCCTCTTTAGCCTGCCTTTAATTTTTCCCCCGAATCTTGTAGGCAATTATTTTACTATGCAGGCCCCATTTAGACCATGCGGG
>CAZYXT010000101.1:0-8677 GCA_964651505.1 uncultured Enterobacterales bacterium | reverse complement strand
TTCAAATAATCCTAGGGGGCCTTGACCTCAGGCTGCCGCCTGTTTGTTCCCCATGATGCTCAAGGCCTCGTCGATATAGCGCTTGATGTCGGCGATAAGATAGACGGGGATATACAAGATCCCCTCTTCAAAGCTTAAGCGGTTGGTGTTCACGCAGATCATGAGCAAACAGCGATCTTGGTAGTACCCGTAGAACTTGCGCAAAGAGCGCACCTTAAGATCAGAGCTGCACAGCAATATGGGCAGGATGTACTCTTCGTTTTGCGCCACAAACTGCACTTCGCGAAAGGGATTGAGCTCGGACCAATAACTTAACTTAAAGTCAGGCAGGGCCTTCTTTAACTCAAGGTAAGCCAAGTTCTCGAACAAAGCCCCAAAATCAAGCTCAAAGAGCATATCTCCTGCGGCAAAGCAGGCAGGATCGGTGTTCATCAGGGTGAAGATGAGCCCGATGTCCTCGCCATAGACCTTAAAAGAGGCCGCATCGGATTTCAAATCATCATGGCCCGTGGTGCTCTTGCAGCGCGGCAGCACCGAGAACAGCCCCGAGCGCAAGATAAAGTCCAATGATTTTTCGTACTCGCGCAGACGGGCCTGCGCCTTGATGTGGGTGAAGTAGAACTTCTTGTGGTCATGCTTGAGCTCTTTGGGGATCACCTCCCACAGCTCATTGCTCTTGCCTGCCATCTTGCGTCCTGCAGCGCGCAACAGCTGATCTTTGACCGTCCAGAGGGTGCTCCTTTGCATCTGCAAGATATCGCCGATGACAAAGCTCTTGTTCCACAGGTTGACCGCCTCGGGCAGTCCCCCGATGATAAGGTAGGATTTGAGCTCTTCTTTGATGAGATCCAAATAGCCCTGCTCGGGCACGCTGTGCAGGCTCAAAGAGCTCTTAAACTCGAGCAGATAATCTTTGTCTGAGGCCTTTAAAAACTCATCGAAGGTCAGAGGCACGACGGTGATGCGCTCAAAGTTATCAAGCACCGCGGCATCAAACTCATAGGGCAGCAATGATCCGATGAAGATTGCATCATAGCCGCTTGCCTCTTTTGCCAAGGAGTTCCACAGATCCAAGGCATAAGGGCACAGATCGACGTCATCGAAGATGAGCACGGTGTCTTCTTTGACGATTTTGGATCCCGTGATGTAATTTAAATTGCGCAAGAGCTCTTCAAAAGATTGGGATTTTTTGAACATGCCTGCAAGGCGGCTTAATTTGAAACTAAGCATCACGCAATGCTCGTAACTGCGCGTGCCAAACTCTTTGACCAAAAAAGATTTGCCGCAGCCTTTAATGCCGTCGACATACAGGGGTTTGTGCCCGGCCTGAGCCTTCCAGCTTAGCAATCGGGCCATCTGCGTGCGTTCCAACACCGTCTTCTCTTCCTTGCTTGTTATTATTATTATGCGTTCTGCTGCGCGGTGTTATCTAGATGAGCTTTAAAGGCTTTCCACAATACCACCGGTCAGTTTCGTTGCCGGCATTTTAAGCTTTGCAATGTCTGATGAGCATCTTCATCGGGCACAAGGCGATTTATCGCCATCAAGCTGCGCCAATCAAGAAAAAGTCTCATGCACCGCGATCTTGACCCTCCTCCCAAGCCTGCAGCCAGAACAAGCAAAAGTGCCGCAGTGCCAAAAAAGAGTGCCAAAACGAGCCCGGGAGGCTTTGCTCCCCCTGCCGCCCTGTCAAGAGCACAAACATTCCCAATTGAAATTTTCAAAGATGCTGCCATGTTTGGATCATTGGGAAAACCAACATCTTTCGTTTATGTTAAACGGCATTTTTTAAAGCTAACTGAACGAGACAGGTCACAATTTTTCAAAGTTTTCCACAAAAATATTGATCTCCCTGCCAAAAAAGATTGTCAAGCCCCCTGCAAAGGCCCGGGATCTTCTTGATAAGTGAGGGGGCAAGGCTCAAGGCACACCGTGCCAAGCAAGATCCTGCCTGAAACCTTGCCTTAAGCGCAGGCGGCCAAAGCAAGCTGCGGCCCCTTAAGCTTTTGTCAAGAAAAAAGCCCTGCCAAAGAGGACGCAGCCTCGGAAAAAGCCTCTGTTAGTCACAGCGCGCCTTAAAAAAACCTTTAGAGCAAACCAAACCACGGGGTAAAGCCATCAGGCCTTTGATGCTTGTGCCGCCTTGTTGCAACCTAAGCCTGATAGCAGTCGCGCCCTGCCGCATTATTGACCCAAGAGCCAAAAGACCTTGCTGCGCGCTTTTTGGCCAAGGCGTGCAAAAGCAGGATTGGCTCGAGTGTGCAAAAAATCAAAGTTTGTCGAAAATGAACGTGAAGAGCCGCAAAATCCCCCGGGGGGCGGCGAAGGCTCAATCTAGCTTTTAAAAAAGAGAAGCGGCAGGCATCTTTAAGCGCGGGCTGAAAAAACACGGCCCAAGAAAGACAGGCGCCAAACACGGCGCAGGCGATGGGTTTTTAGATACCCAAGATCAAACAGGCCCCCAAAGGGGGCCTGAAAAACTTTGACGTGAATTAGGTTACAGCTGTGCCAAAGCCTGAGCAATGTCGGCTTTGATATCTTCGACATGCTCAAGACCTGCCGAGAAGCGCACCAGGCCGACGGGAATGCCCGCTGCTGCCAGCTGCTCGTCGGTCAGCTGACGGTGGGTGGTTGTGGCAGGGTGCAGCACACAGGTTCTGATATCGGCCACGTGCACCTGCAAGGAGCACAGCTTGAGGCTGTCAATAAACTTGGCGCCTGCCTCGCGCCCGCCCTTAAGCTCAAAGGAGATCACGCCCGAAGCGCCGCGGGGGAGGTATTTTTGGGCCAACGCATAATAAGGACTGTCAGGGAGCCCGGGGTAGCGCACATCTGCAACCTTGGGCTGCTCTTTTAAGAAAGAAGCAATCTTAAGGGCATTGTCACAATAGCGCTCCATGCGCAAAGGCAGGGTCTCAAGACCCAAGTTAATGTAAAAAGCCGATTGGGGGCTCGGGGTGCAGCCAAGATCGCGCATCATCTGCACGCGGGCTTTGACGATATAGGCCATTTTGCCGAAGGCTTTGGTGTAGACAAGGCCGTGATAGGACTCGTCAGGCTCGACAAATTCTTTGAAGCGGGGGCTTGCGGCCCAGTCAAATTTGCCGCTGTCGACAATCACGCCGCCCACGGTCAGGGCATGGCCGTCGATGTATTTGGTGGTCGAGTGCATGACGATGTCGGCACCAAATTCGATGGGACGGCACAAATAAGGGGTGGCAAAGGTATTGTCCACAATCAAAGGCAATCCGTGAGCATGGGCAATCCTGGCAAATCTTTCAATATCGAAGATCTGCATGGAAGGATTGGCAATGGTCTCCCCAAAAATGGCCTTGGTGTTGGGACGGATCTGCGATACGATCTCTTCATCGGATGCCCTATCGTCCACAAAGGTGACTTCGATGCCGATGCGCTTTAATGTCACGGCAAACAGATTGACCGTGCCCCCGTAGATGCTGGCAGCGGAGATCACGTGATCTCCTGCCTTGCAAATAGTCAGCAAGGAAATAAAAGAGGCAGCCTGTCCCGAGGAGGTGCACATGGCCCCGACGCCGCCTTCAAGCGCGGCAATCTTCTGCTCCACCGCATCGACGGTGGGGTTGCCCAGGCGCGAGTAAAAAAAGCCGCTCTCTTCTAAGTCAAAGAGCTTGGCTACCTGCTCAGTGGACTCGTAGGTAAAAGTGGTGCTTTGGGCGATGGGCAGCACGCGCGGCTCCCCGTTTTTGGGCGCGTAACCTGCGTGCAGGCATTTGGTTTCAAAATTCATACAATGGCTCTTATCGGTGCTCTTTTTGATTGTTCATCAAAACCCGCGGCTTGATCTGCATCAATTGCAAAGCCCTAAGGTTTTGGCACAAAAGTTATTTTATTGATGGCAGTGCCATTGTAGAACAAAAAACCGCGCTTATCACAAAAATTGCGCCAAAGGCCTGCGATTTTGAGAAGAGAGCCGCGCCTTTTGCAAGATATTAAGTCCTCTTTGCAAGCTTTGCACCAAAACAAGGCAAAATACCGTCAAACCCTGCACTCGCGCTTAAAGCTCCCAAAACTGTGTACAATGCCACCATTGCATTATGCATATTAAGGTGCCATCTATTCGGAGAGACTTTATGCACTCAATCAAAACCTTAAGCTGCACCCTGTTGGCCGCAGCTTTGCTGACCTGCATGACCGCACAGGCGGCCCAAGTTTTAAGAGTCGGAGCCGAGCCTTCTTACGCTCCTTTTGAGTTCATGGACGAGCTGACCGGGGAGCTGACAGGCTTTGACATCGAGCTCATCGATGCCATTGCCAAGGCCGAAGGCTATGAGATTGCAGTTAACACCATGCCCTTTGATGCCTTGATCCCGGCCTTGTTCACCAGCAGCATCGACGTGGCCCTCTCGGCCATGACCATCACCGAGGAGAGGCAAAAGCGCGTGGCCTTCTCCGATCCCTACTATGACTCGGGCCTGACCATCCTCATTCATGAAAAAGATCAAGACAAAATAAAGAGCGCAGAGGACTTGAAGGGACAGACCATCTGCGTGCAGATCGGCACCACCGGCGCCATCTATGCCGAAAATGACATTGAGGGGGCCACCGTCAAGCAGTTTAACAGCGCCCCCGAATCCTACCTTGACCTCAAGGCAGGAGGCTGCATTGCCGCCATCAACGACAAGCCTGTAAACGACTACTATCTTGCCACCTCCAAAAGCAGCGGGATCATGAGCCTGCCGGGGACCCTCTCGGCCGAAAGCTACGGCATTGCCATGCGCAAGGATGACGATGAAATCATAAGCCTGGTCAAAGCAGGCTTTGATAAGATCAAGGCAGACGGCACCTATGATGCCATCTACGAAAAGTGGTTTGGCAAAAAAGAATAAACCGGGCCCAACCCCGGGCCTTTAAGGCCCGGGATCAAGTCCAAAAAAGTGCTTCAAAGCGCTGCAATCTGCGTCAAGACAGCTTCAAACAGAACTTCAAAACATCTTCAAAAAATTCAAAAACAGCAAAGCCGCATCTTAAGGCAGATCTCCTTTTTTTGTCTTTGTGCCTGTATTTGTCATCTTTGTGCATGTCTTGCAAAAACGACTTTCTTTGGGGCCTTGGCGTTGGGGCTGTTGACGCCATCTGCATCTATTCTTATCAGGGCACCCCCCGCAATTGCCGACAATCCCCCCTCAAAGAGGGCCTGATCCCGGGCGCGGGCTCTTAAGATTTGCCGGGCTGAAGCAATCCTGCCCCTTGGCAAAAAATTGTGATCGCGATCACGCTTTAGTCTTACTTTATCGCAGCTAACTTTTTGATTTTACTTTTGTTTTTCTTTTTCCTCGCGCCCATCGCGCGATCGCGCCCCGGGGCGGTGCCGTCTTTTACTACCATGAAAACACCACCGAGCACTCCCAAATAAGGCCTTGGCAGGTGCTGTGCCTAAGCTTTCACACGGCTTTCTGCACTTTATCTCTCTATGCGGATCAGCGCTGCTGATAGGGGTAAAGAAGGCCTTATTTTGAAGTGCTTCAAAAAAGAGCGATCCCAAGGGCTCAACAGCCAAAGCTCTCAAAGAATGTTGCACTCCCCGCATTTGAGGCAGGGGCAGGCCCCCACGGTGAGGGAAGATTGCTCAGGCAGGCAGGGTTGCCTGCACCCCCCAAGTTTTCAAGGTTGAGGCAGGTTAAAAGACCTACGATGAATGATGACAACAAGCGCGCAAGAAATAAGACCCGCAAGAGCGCAGGCGTGCACCCGGCAGGAGAGCGGGCAGATCAGGTGCGCCAATTGACGCATGGGCACGCAGCCTGCCACATGGCGCTCTTAAAAGCCTGCATAAGAGGGCCCAAGCTTAAAGCGCTCCTTGGAGGCAGATGGTGAAAGAAAGACTTAAGAGCCTTGCTCAAATGTCGGCCCTGCTTTTGGGATTTAAACGACGACAAAAAAGATCAGTGCAATTTAAAGCCGCAGAATGCTTTAAAGAGCCTGATGCAATCAAAGCTTTGAGGATGATGATCTTAGCCTTGATCATCGCCAATCTTTTAAGCCTCAACCTTTTGTGTCTCATAGGCACGCTTTTGTCTCTTCCCTGTCTTTTAAGCACGTTAAGACAGGCCTTGCAGCAATTAAGGCAATCTGAGATCTCAGCCTTATCAAGCACCATCTCCATCATCTCCCTTAAAGCCTTGGATACGGCTCTCATCGGCATCAGTGCCCTCAAGGGCGGGCATGATTTTAAAAAGGCGCAAATGCTGATGGCCTTAAACCAAATTGAGCAGAGCCCCTGTTGGTGTAGCAGCGATGATCTTATCTTTGCCTTGGAAAACAGGCCCTTGTGTTTAGATGACAAGCTTGGATCTCTTGATGAGAGCGCGGCGGCGGGCGAAGAGAGCCTTGTAAAGAACGGTCAAGCATGCTTGCAATTAAGCTGTGCCGCCCTGCCTGAGAAGATCCCGGCTGAAAAGCTGCCTTTGTTTTTAAAAGAGCCATTAAGCCCAAAAGAGCATGCAAGCCTTCAAAAAGCTCTTGCCTTGGAGAAAGTCAAAAAAAGACTCGATCTAAAAGCACTTGCAAACTTGGATGTCTTGGATTTTTTCAAAGATGGGGGCGAGCTTTTAAGGCTTTATGAGTCAAGGCAGAGTTTGAGGGCCTCTTTTGTCTATTTGGGCACGGCCTTTCCCTGGCTTGCCGCGATGACCTCGCAGTATATGAAGCTTGCATCGCTTGAAACGAGGCTTGATCCCAAATTAAAGGGATCCTCGCTTTTAAACTTTTTGGGCAGGGGGCTTGAGGAGAATTTGTGCATAAGATGCACTGATCTTACAGAGCATGCCGTCATCTTCGGATCATCAGGCTCAGGCAAGACCAAGCTTTTGACCCTGCTTATCGTGCAGGCCGTAAGGCGCGGCGACTGCGTCATCATCATTGACCCCAAGGCCGATGCCGAGCTCATGCATACGGCAGCAAGGGCTTCGGCAAGCTGCGGGCGCGCCGATGATTTTGCCTTGTTTGACCCCTCCAACCTTAAAGCATCGTCAGGCTACAATCCTGTGGGGCACTATCAAAACTACAACGACATAGCAGAAAGGCTGACGGCGGCCATGCCCTCCGAGGGCAGCGCAGCTTCCTTTAAAAACCACTGCTTTAGTGCCGTGTCGGCAGCCTGCGCCCTGCTTGAGCTTGAGGGCAAGAGCTTTGCCATCGACAAGATTGCAGCCAAGACTTCATCCTTGGCAGCCTTAAAAGAAGGCTTGTTTGAGATCTTGGGACAGATGGTCTTGAAGATTGAAGATGAACAAAAGCGCAAGGAGGCCTTGGCCTATGCCGAGAAGATCTTGCCCTCTCTAAAAAAGAAGGCCTTGGCAACTAAAGATGAGAGCAGCGTGGCAGCACCTTCACAGCAGGCAGAAGCACTGATGACGGCCAAAGACCGAGGCTTTGAAGAGGAGAGCAGGGCCCGGGCGCAGGCAGATGTTGCAGGGGAAAGTGCCCGGCCCCAAGAAAATCCCGGGGCGCAGGAGGCCTTTGAGGAGGTCAAACCCAAACGAGGACGCAAAAGCGCGGGCACAGGAACTGCCAAGGCCGCGGCCAAAAAACCTGCCGCAAGGCAGACTGCCCCCAAGCTGCCCTCGATGAGCACCATTGCAGCTTTTTACCGGTACCTCACCGACAAAGGCTATGTCAAAAACCTGCAGGCTGTGCACGAGCTTATCAGCATCTGCGGCACCACCGATGATTATTACAACAAGGTGACCTCGGGGCTCAAACCTCTTTTGAGCATCCTCCAAAGCGGCTCTTACGGGGAGCTTTTGTGCCCGACAAAGGAGAGGCCCTGTTACACCATGGCAGACGTCATCGCAGGCAACAAGGTGTTTTATGCAGCCTTGCGGGCCTTGAACAACTCCAAGGCCGCCTCGGATGTGGGCAAGATGATGCTGGCAGACTTGCGCTCCATGGCAGGCAGGGTTGCCGATGAAAACAGCCCTGCACTCAAATCAAAGCTTGAGCATGTCTTAGGGGCAAGGCTTGGCAAAGACCAACCCCGCCCTCTTATCAACATCTTTATTGACGAGGCCTCAGAGGTGGTGTGCGAGAGCATGGTGCAGCTTTTAAACAAAGCCCGCTCAAGCGGCATGGCCGTAACCTTGGCTACGCAGACCAAGGCCGATTTTGCCGCGAGAACCCAAAACGAGCATACCTTGGGGCAGGTTACGGGCAACTGCAATACCATCATCTCCTTGCGCCTAAGCGACGATCAAAGCGGCAAGATGATCTCCTCGATCCTGGGCAATGCCCTTATTGCACAGGAGAGCCGCACCTTAAGCTTTACGGAAAATCCCCATAACGATGAGATCAACTACGGCGGCTCCAAAACCATTGCCGCAAGGGAGGCCCCCTTGGTCACTCCCTCGATGCTCTCCAAGCTGCCGCCCGGGGAGTTTTTTGCCCGCCTCCCCAATGCCTCGGTGGTCAAAGGCAAGATCCCCATGGTGACGGTGCAAGATGAGCCTCCTCTAGGGCTGCAAAAGCTGATGGCCTGCCATGGGCAAGAAAGGAATGGGCCGTAAAGAGCGGGAAAAGGAATTGCCGCCAAGCAAAAAGCAGCAAATGCGAGGGGATGCAGACAGGCCCGGGCCTGAAGGATGGATGCCCTGCCTTAAAGATGGAGCCGGGCCTTAAATATTGTAAAAAGCCTCAAGGAGGC
>CAZYXT010000100.1:0-8702 GCA_964651505.1 uncultured Enterobacterales bacterium | reverse complement strand
TTAGCTATGAGCAATGACAGAAAACCTCAAACCGAGCGCACTGCCCCATCGGGCAACTTATTGTTAAGGACCCTGGCTATGCCCGGCGACACCAACCCTGCAGGAGACATCTTCGGCGGCTGGATCATGTCGCAGATGGATATCTCGGGGGCGATTTTGGCCCGCGAAATTGCCCACGGCCGCGTGGTCACGGTGGCAGTGGATGCCATGAGCTTTTTAAAGCCCGTCAACGTGGGCGATGCGGTATGCTGCTACGGCCGCTGCATCAAGGTTGGCAATACCTCTTTGAAGATCAAGCTTGAATTGTGGGTCAAAAAAGACTTTGACTCGGAAAATGCCCGCCGGCATCTGGTCACCGAAGCGTGCTTTACCTACGTGGCAGTGGACTCCAAGGGCAAGCCCCGGCCCCTGCCCGACAGCGCCGCCATCATTGCAAAGCAAGGCATCGATGCCGACCGGGCGGGCCTCAAGGCAGACGGCACTCCCTCTTTGGGAGGCTGAAGATCAAAGCAGGCTTCAAGCCTGCCTCAAAGCTTGCCGCGCGGTTTAAAAACTCTTCTTGGAAATAGGGGATAAGAGGAGTGCAAAGAGGTCGCAGGCAGCATCAAGACAGCCCAAAGAGAGCCTCTCAAAGCTTAAAACTGTTTTAAGACAAAGCCCTTAAAAAGCCCCGGGGGCCGTCACGGCGACCCCGCCGGGCTTTTGACTTTTTTCGGAGATTAAAACCTACAAGAGCATGCCTCTGCGCAATTGGGGCAGGGCGGTGAAAGTGACCTCGACGATTTGCCTGAACGAGCCTGCCAATTCCCTGATTTTCCTAGTCTGCCCGATATCGTGTTCGCGCACCATGGAACAAAAACCGAACAAAAGAGAGCTGATGTAGATGATGCCTGCATCGATGTCAAAATCAGGCGGCAATTGTTGACGGGTGATGGCATTTTGCAAAGCATCGCGCAGGTAGACCATCAAAGAATTGTACATCTCCTGCAAACGGCCGTTGACCTTGGGATCTTGATTGCGGGCATGGGCCAAAGAATCTATCTCGATGAAGATGGTCGAGGTCAGAAACTGAATGGAGTTGTCCGAGGCGTGAAACATGCACCAGCGCTTTAATTCGCCCAAGGGATCTTCTTGCATCGGATCGCTGGCCTCAAACAAATGCATGGTCAGTTCGTGACGGGAGGCAATGCTCTTGCACAACTCGCACAACAGCTCGCTTTTGTCTTCAAAGTGCCAATAGATGGCGCCGCGGGTGACCTTCGCTTCGCGGGCAACATCAGACAGAGACGACTTTTCGTAGCCGTAGCGGGAAAAAACTTCTAAAGCGGCATCCAAAATGCTCTGCTTGGTCTGCATGGCATCTTCGTGTGTGCGTCTGGGCATAAAACCAACTTCCTTGAGAGGGATCCTTAAAGCAAAAATGCGCTCCTAAAAAAATTGTCGGGGATTATAACATACAATCGTGCATGTATAATTTCATTTGGTTTATAATGAAGCCCTAAAAAATTCCGATGTCACAGACATTTAACTTATAACCAAGGATATTCCAGCATGATCCTGTCAAAATTCCAAAAAAGTTTGATGGCTGCTGCCCTCGCGGCCGCTCTTTTGAGCACAGGCTGCGAGCAGCAAGATCAAGCAGTGCAGGCTGCGGCCGTGCCAGTTGACATCTTTACGGTAACCACCACAGACGTACCGGTCGTCTCAAGGCTCACGGGCAGAGCCAACCCTCTGCGCAAAGCCGAAGTCAGGCCGCAGGTGTCGGGAGTGATCCAGGCCAGACTGTTTACCGAAGGGTCGAACGTTCAAGCAGGAGAGCAGCTCTATCAAATCGATCCTGCCGTTTACCAGGCCCAATATGACAGCGCCAAAGCCAATTTGAGCAGCGCCCAGGCCAGCCTCTATACGGCCCAGTTAAGAGCCGATCGCTATCGCAAACTCCTGCAAACCAATGCCGTGAGCAAGCAGGACTACGACGATGCTCAGGCGACCTATTTGCAGTGCGTGGCCGAAGTGGAAGCTGCAGGCGCTGCGGTTCAGACAGCCGACATCAATTTGGCCTACACCAAGGTCTATGCCCCTATCTCAGGGCGCATCAGCCGCTCCAATGTAACCGAGGGCGCCTTAGTCTCGGCTCAGCAGTCAGAGCCCATGACCACCATTCAGCAGCTTGATCCCATGTACATTGACCTTGGGCAGACTGTAGAGGCCCATTTGCAATTGCGCCAGGCCATGGCCGACGGCACCTTTACGGCCCCGGGCGGCAAGGCTTCCGTGGATCTCTACTTCTCAAACGGCCAAAAATATCCCCTGCAAGGACAGCTTGAATTCTCCGAGGTCACCGTCGACGAGACCACGGGCATGGTCAACTTGCGCGCCATTGTGCCCAACCCCGACAACATGCTGCTTCCCGGCATGTTCATTCGCGGCGATCTGACCGAAGGCGTGCTTGCCGATGCCCTGATCGTGTCCCAAGGCGCCGTAGTGCGCGAGGCCGCAGGCGCCACCTACGTCTACATCGTCGACGAGGATGGCAACGCCAAGCAGATCCCCATCAAAGTGGGGACCAATTATCAGTCCTTCTATGTGGTAACAGACGGTCTTAAGGCCGGAGATAAGGTTATTACCTCGAATCTGCAGAAGATCCGCACCGGCACTCCGGTTTCCATTGTCGATCTTAAAGATCAAGCCCCCGACGATTCGGTTCAATAACTTAGGGTTCAGCTATGCCACGTTTCTTTATCAACCGGCCGATTTTTGCGTGGGTGATCGCCATTGTGATCATGCTCGCAGGCGCCCTGGCCGTCATGACCCTGCCTATTGCGCAGTATCCGACCATTGCGCCTCCGTCGGTATCAATCCGCTCCTCCTACGCAGGCGCCGATGCCTTCACCGTGGAGAAGACCGTCACGCAGATCATCGAGCAGAACATGACGGGCTTGGATGGCTACATGTACATGTCTGCAACATCGGACTCATACGGCAATTCGGACATCACCATTACCTTTGAGCCCGGCACCGATCCTGATATTGCGCAGGTGCAGGTGCAAAACAAATTGCAGCAAACGCAGTCCTCGCTGCCCACGGTGGTTCAGCAAAGCGGCGTTGACGTCACCAAGTCCACCAATGCCTTCCTGATGGTGGTGGGACTGGTGGTCAAGGACGACTTGCACGATGCCACCGATCTGTCAGATTACATCTATGCCAACATCTACGAGCCTATGGCCCGTCTGTCGGGCGTGGGCGATTTGATGGTATTCGGCTCCGAATACGCCATGCGCATCTGGGTAGACCCCGAAAAGCTCAATAATTTGGCCGTCTCCATCGACGAGGTCTCAAGCGCCATCACCGCGCAAAATGCGCAGGTAACTTACGGCTCTTTGGGCGGCACCCCCGCGGTGCCGGGGCAGCAGTACACCTACTCCATCACCGGGCAGTCCCGTTTGCAGACTGCACAGGAGTTTGAGAACATCCTCATCCGCGTCAACATCGACGGCACCAAGGTCTACTTAAAAGACGTGGCGCGCATCGAGCTTGGCTCTGAGAGCTATCAGGTAAGGGGCGTTTACAATCACCGTCCCTCATCGGGCCTGGCCATTCGTCTGTCCTCGGGCGCCAACGCCCTTGACACGGCCAAAAACGTCAAAGATCTGATGGACCGGCTGTCCCAATACTTCCCCGAGTGGCTGGAGGTCAACTATCCTTACGACACCACGGACTTTATTGAAGTTTCCATCGCCGAAGTGTTCCATACCCTGATTGAGGCCATCATCCTGGTGGTGCTCATCATGTACTTGTTCTTGCAAAACTTAAGAGCAACCCTGATCCCTTCGATCACGGTGCCCGTGGTATTGCTCGGAACCTTTGCGGTCATGTCGGCCCTGGACTTTTCCATCAACACCTTGACCATGTTCGGTCTGGTGCTGGCCATCGGCCTTTTGGTGGATGACGCCATCGTGGTGGTGGAGAACGTGGAGCGCATCATCCATGAAGATCATCTGCCGCCCAAGGAAGCTACCGAAAAGTCCATGGATCAGATCACGGGAGCCCTTATCGGCATTGCCCTGGTGCTCTCGGCCGTATTCGTGCCCATGGCCTTCTTCGGAGGATCCACAGGCGTCATTTACCGGCAATTCTCCATCACCATCGTGTCGGCCATGGTGCTGTCCGTTTTGGTAGCCTTGATCTTAACCCCTGCCTTGTGCGCCACCATGCTAAAAGGCGAGGCCGAAGAGCATGAGGACAAGAAAAAGGGCCTCTTGGGCAAAGCCTCAGAGTTTGCAAGCATCATCTTCGCCCCCGTCAACAAGTTCTTTGATCTTTTCAACAAAGGCTACGACTCGTTTGCTAGGAGCTATCAGAAGCATGTGGGACGCGTGGTAAGGCAGATAAAAAGGCAAATTGTCATCTACATCGGCATCTGCATTGCCTTGGGCTTTTGCTTTACGCGCATTCCTTCGGCCTTCCTGCCCACCGAAGATCAGGGCGTTATCATGGCCATGGTCAATCTGCCTGCAGGCTCGACCGTGGAGAAGACCTCTGCGGCTTTGGGCAAGCTTGTGGACTACTTCCTGGTCGAAGAAGAGGAAAATGTGGCCTCTGCAATGGCGGTCACGGGCTTCTCGTTTGCAGGCTCCGGCCAAAACTCGGGCTTGTCCTTCATCAGGTTAAAAGACTGGTCGCAGCGCACCCGCTCAGATCAGCACGTGGATGCCATTGTGGGACGTGCCTATATGCCTCTGATGGGCATTCGCGAGGGTCTTGCTTACGCCTTCAACATTCCTGCCATCCCCGAATTGGGCACGGCCTCGGGCTTTGATTTGTACCTGATGGACAACGGCGGCGCAGGACACGATGCCCTGACCAAGGTAAGACAGGACTATGTCTATGCCGCGCAGCAATCGCCTTTATTGATGCAGGTGCGCGCCAACGGCATGGATGACACCCCTCAGTTTAAGCTGCACTTAGACTATGAAAAAGCCCTGGCTTTGGGATTGTCGGTCTCCGACATCAACACCACCTTGTCGGTGGCATGGGGCTCATACTTTGTGGACAGATTCATTGACCGCGAGCGCGTCAAGAAAGTCTATATTCAGGCCGAGCCCGACAGCCGCATGACCGAGCTTGACCTTAACAAGTGGTACGTGCGCAACAATCAAGGCGAGATGGTTCCTTTCTCGGCCTTTACCACCACCTCTTGGACTTACGGCTCTCCTCGTCTGGAGCGCTTCAACGGCGTGGGCGCCATGAATATTCAGGGCGCTCCTGCCCCGGGCATTTCAACGGGCGAAGCCATGGCCGAGATGGAAAGGCTGGCAGCCGAGGTCCTGCCTGCAGGCTTTGGCATCGCTTGGACGGGCGTTTCCTATCAAGAGCGCCTCTCAGGCGATCAGGCCCCGATGCTGTATGCCGTGTCCATCTTGATCGTGTTCTTGTCGCTTGCTGCCCTGTATGAGTCATGGTCCATTCCTTTTGCGGTTATGATGGTTCTGCCCTTGGGCATCATCGGCGCCGTATTGGCCGCCCTCATCACGCAATACGTGCCTGTGCAGACGGTTTTGAGAAACGACGTCTATTTTCAGGTGGGTCTGCTGACCACGGTGGGCTTGTCGGCCAAAAACGCCATTTTGATCGTGGAGTTTGCCAAAGAGCTCTATGACAAAGGCTACAGGCTGTCAGAGGCGGTGGTTGAAGCTGCCAAGATCAGATTGCGTCCGATTTTGATGACCTCGGCCGCCTTCATCTTGGGCGTATTGCCTTTGGCCATAAGCTCGGGAGCAGGCGCCGCAGGCCGCAACGAGATCGGCTACTGCGTAATCGGCGGCATGCTCTCGGCCACGGTCCTGGCCATCTTCTTTGTGCCGGTGTTCTTCGTTCTCATCATGAGATACTTCACAAAATACATTCCTGCAGAGCAGAAAAAGGAAATGGCACAAAAGGCCGCCAAGGCGCGTCAGCTTATTCAGGCGCGCCAAAAGGCCCTCGAGGAGGGCATTGATCCTGACTCAATAAAAACTACTCAATAACAAAGACGGACTAAGTTAAATGTTGACCTTAAGCCGATCGCAAGATCGGCTTTGTTGTTATTGGGAGGTTGAAATGAAAGGCGGAGGATGCGGGCAGAGGAGACTGCAAAGAGGGCCGATCGCGGGGACTTAAACCTGCCCCTGATCACAGCAGATCCCCAAGGGCGAATGCTCAGGAGAATTCCTTGCAAAATCCCCTGCCTTTTGCAGCAGGGGATCCTTGCTGCGCAGGGGCGCAAGCTGAGATCCTGTTAATGGGCCAAAGAGCTTTTTGCTATGAGATCTCGGCTATCGCCGCGCACTGCTCTATGTGATCTTCCAAAAAAGGCGCCAAGGCAAAAGGCCCTGCCGTAACAATCTTGCGCACCAAGTCAGAATCACGAAGGTTATTGCCCTCAAACTGCACGGGCAGCAGCACTCCGAGCTCTTCTAAGTACAAAGCGTTGTCAAGGCGCGCCTTAGGGGCTTTGAGCCTGCTGCGGCTTACAGCCTGCGCAAGCTTAAAAGAGCCTTGGGCGGTGAGGCCGCAGTGTCTGTCATCTAAGGGCTCGACGGCATACCGCTTGGAGAGCAGCAGAGCCTTTAAAAACAATCCGCCGCCGCTGACATTGTTTAGGTTCATGTGCAAGATGAGATCATGCTCTGAAAGCTTGTCTGCCCACGAGTTTTCCATGAGCAAGAGCACCTTGTCCGAGTTGGTGTCGTAAAGCTGGTAGTTTTCGTTTAAGCACAAGGGACCTGTGACCCTCAGGCCTTGAGCATTGCCCGCAAAATCGTCCACAATCTCCCCGTGCTGCAAATAAGGGTCGATGGGCGGCAGGGGCAAAGAGGCTTTGCCAAGCTCCGCGCGCACGGCATGCCAATTAAGCCCGCTGTTGTCTTTGAGCTCGTCTTTGCCCGAGATATCCTCTGACTGATCTTTTGACAAGACGTTTTTAAACAAGGCCCGATCGGCCACTTCGCGCGTTTTGGTGTAAGCAGGCAAAAGCACGCCGTAAACCTCGCAGAAAATCGCATCGCGCAAATTCACCGCATGGTTGAGATCTCGGGTGTTTGACAAGGCTGCGGCAAAAGACAAGGCAAAGCGGCGCGAGCCGTAACTGCGAGAGGCGCTTGCCCTTTGCAAGATGAGGCTTGAGGGGCTCAAGAGAATATATACGCTCTGTCCGTCCTCTTTTTGATATTTGTAAAAATACTCCTCTTTTAAATACCCCTCCTCAATCCAGCGGCGGGCCATGGGCTCTTTGACGCACAAGAGGTTAAACCTGCCGTCTTGAGTGTTGAAGATTTGAAATTCGGCGGCCCGATCTTCAAGGGCCCCGACCAAGGTTCCGTCAGGCAGCATGGTGCCATCTTGCAGATAGTCGTCTCTTACTTCGTCTGAAATGTCGATGACAAAACGGCTCTCATTTACAATCACATCGGTCATAAACTAATCCTGAAAATTGCTGACGGTATCTATCATAGGCCATCTGCGGCCTTAATAATTGATAAAGCTTTGCAATTTGCCGCACCTGCACGTTTTTTTTCACTATAGTAAGCTTTGCTTGATTGGATTATTTAATGCCACGGCACCGCAGGCAAAGTTCCCGGTCAGCTTTACGGCATAGAGTTTGAGGTTGTCTACACATGGATAAGATTGGTTTGTTCTATGGCACCTACACGGGCGTTACCTCGATGGTGGCCAAAAAGATCGCCGATGAGCTGGGGGCCCAATATGTCAACCTGCACAATATTTGCAGCGACGGCGACAGGATGCAGGATTACTCAAAGCTTATCATCGGCACATCCACCTGGAGCATCGGCGAGCTGCAAGAAGACTGGGATGCTTTTATGCCCAAGCTCCAATCCATGGACTTTACAGGCAAGACCGTGGCCTTGTTCGGCACCGGAGATCAAATCGGTTATCCTGACACCTTCCTTGACGGGATGGGCATGCTCTACGAAACCTTTCAATACCGCGGAGCCACCTTCGTAGGTTTCTGGCCCACCACGGGCTACGATTTCACCTCGCCTCTGCCCTTGTTGGACCACGATCGCTTCGTGGGCCTGGCCATCGACGAGGACAATCAGCCTGAGCTTACCGACGAGCGGGTCAAAGCCTGGTGCAAGATGATCCGCCCGGCTTTGGGATTGCCGCCCAAGAAATAAAATAACTCCAAGTTCACAAAAGCCCCTTATGCAAGATCAATGGGGCTCAAGTCCCGGGCTTTGATAACTGCAAAGCCCTAAAGACAGTCTTTGCGCCTTCGTCAAGATTAATTGCACCCGGGCCTTTGCCGTCTTCATGCAGAGCCTCTGCCCTGCTGCCCTGGGTTAAGACAAACCATCCCCTGCTGCGCCTGCCGGTGCCCTTCAACCTGCGCAAATTTGCGCCATGCCTTATGCTTTGTCCCAAGCTCAAATATTGAAGTTTAAACAACATAGATAAACGCCAAGAGGCGATCTTGCGTGACACAGGACATCTTAAGATGCCTTCACAGATCTTGAGCCTTGCGGCGCATGCTCACAAAGGAGGCGGCCCTAAAAGGCAGGCTCTCCGCAGACTTCAAGATCCCATCAATGCTTTTTCGGCAAAAGCACGGGCGCTTTATTGCAGGGCTCCCCGGGCACATGGCAAAGAAGAGCTCTGAGAAGACAAGCAGCAAAAGCAAGGACAAAGACAAAATGACAGCC
>CAZYXT010000099.1:4336-8941 GCA_964651505.1 uncultured Enterobacterales bacterium | reverse complement strand
AAGAGTCGTTTCGTTGGTTGCGTCGATAATGATTCGCTCCGGTAAATCACAAAAGCAAATTGTAATGCTAATCTCCAGATCTTTTCTCGCATCAACATTTACATCGCCTTTATCAAGTTTAATTACGCCTTTACCGTCATTAAAAAACACATCTAATGCTTCCAGAATGCTGGATTTCCCTGCATCATTTTTTCCTACAAAGGCTGTCAAATTTTCAAATTCGATTGATGTTTCGCTATGGTAACCGCGGAAATTTTTTATTATTAGTCTTTTTATCTTCATATAATCTAAGCTCCGTCAACTGTAGATTATGGCTAATATAATCTGAAATTATGAGATAAGATGATCCGCTTTGGAATTGAATCTGCTTTAGCAAAAAGATCATCTTAGATTTAGATGATAAATCGGCTATTTCAGCATATCATTTAGTTATCTGATTTTTAATTGATTTTTAATCCAAGTCCATTTTATTGTCAACAGTTTGTTTTTGTCGCCATCTTCGCTCGTAGTTGCCTGCATCTTGCTTCCTCGCGCTCGTGGGCGCACAAAGAAGTGAACTTTAATAGCAGATAGAATTTGACAAATCGCTCCTGAAGATCATTGCTCTCTGAAGATAAGGACAAAAAGAGCCTTGAAGTAAAGTTAAATCGATCCCCGAAGACCGGTGGAAAATGCGCCTTCGGGGTTAAAGCTTGTGCAGGCACGCCAAGATCTTGTGTGCCAAAGCAAGCCCTTGCCCCTGAGGCTGCTTAAAATTGCATCCCCCTGCCATAGGTTTTGCTCTTAAAAAAGTTTTGTAAAATCCAGCAAAAACATGCCGCAGCAGGCAGGCCTTTACCACACCCCGTCGCAACTTGTGCCTATCAAAGTGCAGGTTGATGACATCAGGGCATTCATGATCATGGTGAAATTGCCCATGAAGGCATTGAGCGAGTACCACAGAACCATCAATCCCACCGTCATGGATACGGCAAAGCCCATGGAGAACACATTCAACTGAGGCGCGGCGCGGGTCATCACGCCGAAGGTGAAGTTGACCACCAGCATGGTGCAAATAGAGCTCATGGCCGTGGCCAAAGCCCCCTGAAACATGGTGGCCCCAAAGTACAACATGCTCACCAGCCCCTCTTCTGCGAAGATGACAGGTCCGATAGGCAAAGTGGTGAAGCTTAGCAGCAAGAGCCTTATAAAGACCAAATGCCCGTCGATGGCAAAGAAGATCAGGGTGCACAAGATGGTGAAAAACTGACCGACGATGGGGGCATTGGTCCCCGACACCGGATCGACCAGGGAGGCAAAGCCCAAGCCTGTCTGCATGGCAATGGCCTGTCCTGCAATCACAAAGGTCTGAGAGGCAAACAAGGTCATAAGCCCCAAGCCTGCCCCGATGATGACCTGATTGATGGTGGTCATGATCCCGCGCAAAGAAAAGATCTCAGGCTCTGCGCTGACGGCGGGAATGGACGGCAAAAAACACACGGTCATGGTCAAGGCACACAAGGCGCGCACCGTGGCAGGCACGCTGTTGCCGCTGACCACAAAGAGCACCATCAAAAAGGCCGCCACCCTCACCAAAGGCCACAACAACGAGGCCAGTCCCGAAAACATTAAGGGTTCCAAAAAGTTCATCAGGATACGGTCTGCGGGATCATGTAGACAATTTGATGGAAAAACGACATCAGCTTTTCAAGCCCCCAATGGGCACCTACCATCAGGGCAATGACCGTGACCAAGAGGCGCGGCAGAAAGGATAAGGTCTGCTCGTTAATGGAGGTGGCAGCCTGAAACACCGAAACTGACAGGCCCACCATCAAAGATGGAAAAATGCTCGCTGCAACCAGCGTGGCCACCAGGCCCAAGGCCGAGCGCACCACATCGACAAAGACTTCAGGCTCCATTGTGCTCTCCCCCTCTTTTCCTCTGTGAGTATTGATTCTTTTTTATGCTCTTTTTGTAAGCTGTTTTTAAATGCGTTCACAAGCTCTTTTTAACGGTTTTTACGGCTGCCCCTGCCCTAAGCCCCCGGCGCGCTTTATGCACTGCTGCGCATCGTCTCATCAGACAGGAGGCACTCCTATGCCGTAACTTGCCAGCATCGTTCCCATGATCAAAGTCCAGCCGTCCACCAAGACAAACAGCATGAGCTTAAAGGGCAAAGATACGATCATGGGCGAGAGCATCATCATGCCCATGGCCATGAGAATGGAGGCTACCACCAAGTCGATGATCAAAAAGGGCAAAAAGATCATAAAACCTATCTGAAATGCCGTCTTAAGCTCGGAGACCATGAAAGCGGGGATCAAAACGCGCATGGGCACTTCCGAGGGAGTCTGCACCGACACCCCTGCAAAGTCCACGAAGGCTATCAAATCAGACTGCCTGGTCTGCTCGAGCATAAAGCGATGCAAAGGCCTCTGCCCTATCTCCAAAGCCTGACGGGCCTGAAGCTCATCGTTTAAATAAGGCTCAATCGCCTCTGTATAAATATCGTCAAACACCGGGGTCATGACAAAGATGGTCATGAAAATAGACAGGCCTATCAAAATCTGATTGGAGGGGCTGGTCTGCAAGCCCATGGCCTGACGCAAAATGGCCAAGACGATGACAAACCTTGTAAAGGAAGTCATCATGATCACGATGGAGGGCAGAAACGACAAGATTGTCATCAGGATCACAACCTGCATGGACAGCGAGTAATCCTGAGTGCCGTCGGGATTGGTGCGCACCGTAAAGGCAGTCATGTCAAGATCGGCGGCGAAGGCAGGGTTTATGGCCCAAAACAAAATGAAGCCGCTTATCAATGACACGCCAAGGCTTTTTAAAAAAAGCCTCGCTGTTGCGCCAAGCGTTTTTTTAAGCTCTTTTTCTCTCCGAGCGTTTGCAACAAGCATCAAATAAAGCCCCGGCCTGAGAAGCCGTTGCCTATCAGATGGCGGGTCTTAAACGGCTTTTTGTAATGTGAAACCCTGCGTTTGGGATTGCCCTCCTCATCTAAGAGATCTTCAGGCTTGGGCATGGTCTGCTCCTCAAGAGTCTTCATAAGCTCTTTGTCAACGGGAGCAAAGCACTGCGAAGGCTTGAGATCATCATAAGGGATCTCAACCTTGGGGGCATGAATGGAGGGCAGAGGCTTAAACTCGTAAGGCTTGGGAGTCTTTGTGCTTTGAGCAGGCACGGCATCAGATGTTTTTTGATCCGATGCAAGATCATAAACTTCCAAGGTTTCGTCAGCCTTCATGGCGGCAATGGCCTGATCCTCGCGCGCATCTTCTTTTACCGAATCGTCTTTGGCCTTTTGCAACAGCTCATCAAACGCAACGGCGCAGGATACTTGCCCAAGTCTTTTATCTAAGGCACTTTCCACCGCATCTTTGACCAAGGCGGCAAGTTTTTGCTCAAGGCTGCCCTGCTCTTCATTTGAGCCAAGCTTGCAGATGTAGCTTACGGAGCCTTGGGTTACCCCGATTAAGATATCCTGCCCATCCACGTTTACTTGGACCAAACGTTCCTTGGGCCCCAAGGATAACTGACCTATAATGGTCATCTGACCTGAGTGCTTTTGCACGAACCTGCTCCTTTTTAAAACATGCGCCAATACAAAGATAACGGCTAAAATGGCCAGGGTCGACACAAACCACTGCACCATGCTGCCAACCGAGTCAGTCAAGGGCCCGGAACTGCCCGGGGCCTCTTGCGCCATCGCTTTATTATAAAAGCATATTAAGACTAAAGTTAGCTGCAAACAGCAATTTCGTGCACGGACTTTGAGCATGATCTAAACCTGAAAATTAATCTTTAGGTCAATGCAATTTCTTGATGCGCTCAACCTGACTGATTACGTCCGTGAGCCTGATGCCGAATTTGTCATTGACCACCACCACCTCGCCATGGGCAATCAAGGTGCCGTTGACCAGGACATCCAAAGGCTCTCCTGCCAAACGCTCAAGCTCGATGACCGAGCCTTGGTTTAATTGCAGAAGATTGCGTATGCTGATCTTAGCATGTCCCACTTCCATGGTGATGGTGACGGGAATATCCAAAATGGCATCAAGCTTTTTGCGCTCCTCGCGCGACAGCGGGGCCTTGTTGTTTTGAGCGCCTGCCGTAAACTCATCTAACGTGGCCGCGGAGGCTTCTTGCAAATCCTCCTCAGGCTTTTTCGTATCAAGCTCTTTGGACCACTGCTTGGCCAACTTATCTTCTGACATGGCTGTCCCCTTATTGATAACCGATGAAATTTGTTGTTGTTCTAAAGCACGGGGGAAGTTTATCCGTGCCAAATCCTAACCTTAAAGCGAAGGGCTGATCCCTGCGTTTAAATAAAAACCAAAACCTTTTAAAAAAGTCATAAAAAAGCCCAAACTTTCCAAAACTGCCAATCAAGAGGCCCCGCCCTCAGCCCTTAAAAAGGCCCAAGCCCGGTCGCGGCGACGGCAGGCTTTGAAAAAGAAAAAAGCCTCTGCCGTAAAACATCTTGCAAACATCCTGTGCAAGAGTGCTTTCACCAAGCCTTTGCCTTGGCCAAAGCCCCCCTTGCGTAAAATGCGCAGGGGCTTGTGCTCTTCACAAAAGATTGCGCCTGCTTTTGCCAGGGGGCTTTGCTTT
>CAZYXT010000099.1:0-4236 GCA_964651505.1 uncultured Enterobacterales bacterium | reverse complement strand
ATCCCCTGCGCTGCCTGTCTGCCCGGGCTTCAGATCTTAGGTTTATGCAGCCTTTGGCATCATGAAAAAGCGCTGTTAAAAGAGCTTTGCCCAAGCCAGGTTGGCCCTAGTCGTCGTCAAACTCTTCAAAATCATCCTCGTCATCCAAAGATATCCCCGAGCCTTTGAGCAAGGAGAGATCGTTTTTGAACGATTGGGGACGCTTTAAGATCTCGCTTATCTTGATGGCCATTTTCTCCTTGGTCCTGCCCAGCTTGGCGTGATAGGAGGGCAGATCTTCGATGTAGACCAAAAGATCGTCGGGCATGTCGATGCGCATGACATCCCCTGCCTTCAAATTTAAGATCTCCCTTAAGGACAGCTGCGTGTCCAAAAGCTTGACGCGCATGTCCACCAACACATCCAAGACCTCCTCGCGCAAAGCCTTGTTCCAGCGCACGTCGGTGTCGCCCTTGTCGCTTTGCACGCCTGCATCCAAGAGCTCGCGGATGGGCTCGATCATAGAGTAAGGGAAGGCAATGTGCATGTCGCCGCCGCCGCCGTCTAAGTCGATGTGAAACTGATTGACCACCAAAACTTCCGAGGGACTGACGATATTGGCCATGGCGGGGTTGACCTCGGAGTCGAGGTATTCAAACTCCACGTCCATCACCGGGGCCCAGGCCTCTTTGTAGTCTTCGAAGATCATGCGCAAAAGCTTTTGAATGATGCGCCTTTCGGTGGGAGTAAACTCGCGTCCTTCAATCTTGGCGCGAAACCTGCCTTCGCCGCCAAAGAAGTTTTCCACCAAAATGAACACCAGCCTTGCTTCCAAGGTGATCAGGGCAGTGCCCTTTAACGGACGGAATCTGACCATGTTCAGGGAGGTCGGCACATAGAGGGTTTGGACATATTCGCCAAACTTCATCATCTTTACGCCAATCCAGGTCACCTCGGCGCCGTGACGCATCATGTTGAACAGGCTGATGCGCATGTGGCGGGCAAAACGCTCGTCCACGATCTCCAAGGTAGGCATGCGGCCGCGCACGATGCGCTCTTGCGAGCCGAAGTCAAAAGCCTTGATGCCGGCTTTGTCTTCAACCTGCTCAGGCTCTACCTCATCTGCCCCGTGCAAGAGGGCATCAATCTCATCTTGGGTTAAAAATTCCGTCACGATGGCACCTTGTCTCTATTGAATGACAAAATTGGTAAACAAGACCTGCTCGACCACGCTCTGATGCAAAAGCCCCGACAGACGCGAGCGGATGGCCTCAAGCAGGAGCCTCTTCAATCTTTGCCTGCCCGTCTGGGCAATCAGGGATTCATAGCTTTGCTGTCCTGCAAGCTCGGAGATGACCGAGCTTATGAGGGGCAGATGCTCGCGGGCCAATTCCTCGTTTTGGGGACCGAGCACCATCAGCGCTATCTCAATTTGCATCATGTGCGGCTTGCCCCCTTCCTGAAGATTGAAGGTAAAGCCTTGTTCGAAAGTGACAAAGCGCTCGGAGAGCTCTTGCTGCAACTGCACTTCCATCTTGCTCTTTTGCAAGGCTATCTCTTCGGGAGTAGGCCCCTCAGGCTCAAAAGGCGGCAGCTGCTTTAAGTAGGCCACGCCCATGTAAGTCCCTCCGCCGATGATGATTAAAAGCAGCAAGATTATGAGCATCACAAGACGCTTTTTGCTTTTTTTGGACCCGAGACGATTTTCTTCTGCCATAGCTTTCTCATCCTTAAACTTTCTGCCAAAGGCTCAAAACCTTATTTGTCAATAAAACCGGCATTTGCTGCCTCATTATTGTCGCACAGCCAAATAACCATCTTTAACCAAAATAAATAAATAAGAGTCAGAACTTTGACCTGTGATGCCTGTTTGCCCCAAAAGGCCGGGGCTCAGGCACATCAGTGCAAATAATGTGCCTGTGGTTTTTGACGTTTAAACGGGTCAGGGCCATGAGAAAAATAAAGAGCGCACATATGATGCCCTGCATCAAGACATGAGAGGAGGGCTGCAAACAGGCAGCAAAGAAGATTTTGACGGCGCAAATATCAAGGGGCAACGTAAAAGAGGATTGGTTGAGGCCGTTGCCCCCCGGGGTCGGCAAGGCAATCAAGGCAAAAACCGCGGATGCAAAAAGCCCCTTTTTGCGGGGCTTTTTTGAAGTTTATCTTTTAAAAAAGTTTTAGCTTGTGGCCTAATACAAACCTATCACGCTCCACCAGGCCATGCCGATGGTAAACCAGATCACGGTGTTTATGGTGGTGATGATAAAGCCGTTGCGCCACCACTCCCCCTGCGACACGTAGCCTGCGCCAAAGTACACGGGAGCACAGCCGTTGCCGTAATGGGTAAGAGAGATAGGCAGGTTGGCAAAAATGCCGAAGGCCACTGCCACCATCAGAGGCGGGGCACCGCAGGCGACGGCCACTGCCACAAAGGCACCGTACATTGCCGAGATGCGGGCCGTGACCGAGGCAAAGCAATAGTGCGAGTAAGTGTAAATGAGCGCGATGATGACAAACGAGGCAATCCAGCCCATGTTAGCATGGGAGATCCCCTCTGCGATAAAATCGGCAGCCCATTTGATGAAGCCTGTTTTGGCAAGAGCCGTGGCCAGAGCCATCAGGCCGCCCATCCAAAACATGGCATCCCACGCGCCCTTTTCAGAGAGGATATCTTTCCAGGTGAGAACCTTGGCAACCAGCATCACGACTACTGCCAGCATGGCAATGGCAGTGGCATTAAGACCGGTGAGGCTGCCTGTTGCCCACAACAAAAGACACATCAAAAATACCGCGCCGAGGATTTTTTCATGAAGGGTCATGGGCCCCATCTTGTCGATTTCCTGCGCCGCAAGATCTCTTGCGTTGGGGATCTCGCGCAGCTCAGGCGGAGCAAGCTTTAAGAGCACTAAAGGCACCAAGAACAGGCAGATGAGCCCGGGCACAATGGCGGCAATGCACCACTGCATCCAGGTAAGCTCGACGCCCACGGCACTTTTTGCAAGGCCCACGCACAAGGGGTTGCCTGCCATGGATGTCAAAAACATCATGCAGGTGACCGCATCGGCATGAAAGCCCACCTGCATCAGATACTTGCCGATGCGCCCGGGGTTCTTGTCGGCCTCAGAGCCGAAGGCGCTGCTCAAAGACTGCACGATGGGATAAAAAACGCCGCCGCCTCTGGCCGTGGCCGAAGGCATGGCAGGGGAGATCACAAGCTCGGCCAGGCAAATTGAGTAACCCAAAGAGACGGCCGTCTTGCCGATTGATCTGATGATGACAAAGGCAACGCGGCGCCCCAGCCCGGTCTTGATGAAACCTCTTGACAGGAAGAATGCGCACACGATAAGCCAGATGGTGGAATCGCCAAACCCCATCAGGGCATCTCTTGTGGAGAGCACGCCCAACATGGCGCACAGGGTAAGCGATAAGAAGGCCACGCCGCCCATGGGAATAGGCTGCAAAATAAAACCTGCAATGGTGGCTACGAAAATGGCAAACAGCGTCCAAGCATTGGGCTCAAGGCCGTCGGGAACCGGAAGAGCATATATTCCGAATCCTATGACGAGCACAATCAGCCAGTTTTTCATTGACTTTGACATATATCATATCTCCGGGGGCCGGTTAAAAAGAGCGATGTACCGACGTTTGTCAACATCAATACAAGCTCAGTCTATACATGCAATAAAACGGCAGGCAATGAAGAACAGCCAAAAATGAGAATGCAATTTGAAATTAAATGTTTGTTTTGCGCACATGCTCACAGATTTTTAGATTTTAATCTTTTTAGTCCTCTGCCCGGGCAGGTTTTGACCCTTGCATGATCTTTTTGCCAAAAGGCTGTCCCAAGGATGCCCCAAGGCAGTTTGGCTTTGCACAAGGCCATGTTGAAAGCCGCCTTGAAAGCCCCGCAAAGCGTTTTTGCGGCAAACTTTTTACGGCAAAGTTGGGGCTGTGTCGGCATTTTTCAGCTGTTGCCGGTTTGCCTGCAATGCCATGTCATTGCATTTGACTGCCCTGCCATGTCATTTTGCTGCCCAAGGCGTTTGACCGTTAATTTGCCTTTGAGCTTTGCTTGGGCGCTTAAAGTTGCTTTAAAGAAAATCCCTCAAAAGTCAATTGCACTGCGAGCACGCAATCAAAGCTGCAATCAAGGCTGCAAGGCTCTGCAAGGTTCAAGGCTGATGTTGCGATGGTTTGGTCGCAATTACTGTCAAAAGACACAATTGCGCTGTCGCAAGAGCAAAGAAAAGCAGG
>CAZYXT010000098.1:0-9024 GCA_964651505.1 uncultured Enterobacterales bacterium | reverse complement strand
GCGCCCTTGGTAAGGGCGAGGTCCCCAGTTCGATTCTGGGTATCAGCACCATTTTTCAAAATCTCTCTAAATTCCAATCAAAGCCGTCGTTGCAATGTGCGTATGCTTTTTATGCCAACAGGCAAAATCCCCGGGGTCAAATCAACAAGGGTCCTGCTCCCGGGACTCAAGACCCGGGAGATGATTAAGCCTGCATGCCAAAGTGTTTTGCATCGGCCGATTGGGCCTTCTCCAAAAGCTCTATCTTAAGCTTGAAGTACTCGGGGCTCATGTCAAGAAAATGGGTGTGCGGGTTTTCAAAGCGTTGCTCTTCCTGCCAGATCTCATATTTGAGCTGATGCTTGACGTATTCTCGGATCTGTTGCAAAGAAGGGCTCTTGCCGACGCGCCTGCCATCTTCCATGACCAAGGCGTGCAGCTCTTTGATGGTGTGATTGTCAAAGACGCGCTTGCGCCAGGGCTTTTGCGGATCGATGTAGGGGTAGGGCTTTGAAAAATCGGGCTTTTCGCTGTCAAGCGTGACAAGATCGGCAATGGCATGGCCTTTTTTGTCGTAGACGCGCCATAATTTCTTGCGCCCGGGGTTAGTGATCTTCTCAAAGTTCTCCGAGACCTTGATCTTGGGGATCACCGCCGCGCCGCTTTGCACGGCGGTAAGCTTGTAGACGGCCCCGAACACGGGATCTGATTTGGCCGTGATCATTCTCTCGCCGACGCCGAAGGAGTCGATGCAGCCGCCCTGATCCAAGATGGAGCGGATGGTAAATTCATCTAAGCTGTTGGAGACGATGATCTTGCAGTCATTAAGACCCTCGTCATCGAGCATGCGCCGCGCTTCCTTGGACAAAAAGGCCAGATCGCCCGAGTCCAAGCGAATGCCTTTTAATTTTTTGCCCATAGGCTCCAAGATCTCCTTGTGCACCCTGATGGCATTGGGGATCCCCGAGCGCAGGGCATCGTAGGTGTCCACCAGCAGCACCGCGTTGTCCGGGTATCGCCTGGCAAAGCTTTCAAAAGCTGCAAACTCGCTGTCGTGGTACATCACCCAGCTGTGGGCCATGGTGCCGCTGACGGGGATGTTAAACATTTGGCCTGCCAGCAAGGTTGAGGTGCTGTCGGCTCCTCCTATGTAGGCTGCGCGGGCTCCGTAGACGGCCGCATCCATGTTGTGAGCCCTGCGGGCTCCGAAGTCGGCCACGCCGCGGCCTTTGGCTGCCTGCACGATGCGCTGGGCCTTGGTGGCCACCAAGGATTGATGATTGATCTGAGCCAAAATGGCGGTTTCGGCCAGCTGAGCGTCGATGAGGGGAGCGGTGATGGTTATGATTGGCTCGTTGGGGTACATGACGGTGCCCTCGGGCATGGCCGTCACCCGGCCGCGGAAGCGGTAGGTTTTAAGCCGGTTCAAAAACTCCTCGTCAAAAAGCTTCAAACTAGCTAGATACTGCACGTCTTCATCTGAAAAGTGCAGCTGCTCCAAGTAATCGAGCACCTGCTCCAAACCTGCAAAAATGGCAAAGCCGCCGCCGTCAGGATTTCTGCGGTAAAAAACATCAAAGGTGACAAAATCGTCTTTATGCCGATCCATAAAGTAGCCGTTGGACATGGTAAGTTCATACAGATCCATGACCATGGACAGATTGCGCCCGTCAGATTGAATCATCTGTCTTGTCTCCAAACTCCAAACTTAAGCATTAATCAAACGCAGCGTTAATAAACCTGCCTCATTTTATCGAATTTTGGGTGCGCAGGCTTAAGAAACGAGAAAGAAGAGTCTGTAAGGATATGCAGGGCGATCTTGAGGTTTATGGTCAAATTCAAGAGTTTGCGTTCTGCCTGATTTTGCAAGAGCATCGCGTTAAATGCAGGAAGCCAATCAATATCCTGCCTGCCAAGGCACAGGCGCAGCCGGAAGATGAAAAGGCAGGGGTGCTTATGCATCACCCGGGAACAAGGAGGAGCATGCCCCTCCTTGCCCATTGATCTTATGGAAGCGGCTGCCGGTTGTCTTTTAAGGGCTCTTTAAATTTGAGTTTAAAAGCCTGCACGATGAGATCTGCCGTCTGTTCAAGTCCTGCAAGATCGGAGTTGACGCACAGATCTTTGTCTTCCACATGATCGTAACTGTGCTGCGTGAAAAAGCGGTAATAGGCCTCGCGCGCAGAATCTATGGCCGTTACATGGCCGTAGACGGCGCTTTCCGGGATAAGCAGGCGGTTTGTGGCATTGCGGATGCGGCTGTCAAAGGGGGCATAGATAAAGACGCTGAATACCGGTGCCTTGCCTTTAAGCACAAAATCTGCGCAACGGCCGACAATGACGCAGGAGCGCTGCTGCACACGCGACAGTATAAGAGCGCTTTGGGCATTAAACAGGGCCATGCGGCTTTCGCTTGAGCCCAATCCCAGAGGATACAGCGCCCTTGCAAAGGGCAGCGATCCCATGGCCTCATCAAATTCGGCCAGCTTCTTGAGATCCTGATTTAAGATCTCGGCAGGCTTCTCCAAAAGCTCGCGGTCAAGATAGTCAAAATTAAGCTTTTGCGCCACCAGGCGGCCTATATCGCGGCCCAGGCTGGCAAACTGCCTTGAGATACAGATGGCATAAGGCATGGGTCTACTCCTCAAAAAGTTCTTCTTTGATGATGTGCAAGAAGGATTGCAGGCTCTTTTGAGCAATATAGCGGCCCTTTTCGGCCGTGGCATTGACGCTTGGGGCCAGGGCGCCGCTTTTAGGGACAAAATCCTGGCGCACAGGATAGACCGCATAGGGGCGCACGCGCGCCGTTTCCTGATTTTCCTGCATCAGATCACGGCGCACCAGCTCAGGATAAAAATACAGCATCAGCGCAGTCTCAGTCAAAGCGGCATGCTCAAGCGCCCAAGAGGGGAAGGGCTCGCCATCAAAGATCACCTTGACATCCTCGTTGTCAAGCACATCCCACCAGTTGCTCATGACCACGCGCCCTTTTGGGCAGTTGCGCGTGGCCTGATCCATGGCCTCGCACAAAAAGGCTTCGTTTTCAAAGTGGGCGTTTAGGATAAAGATCTTGTTGAAGCCGTCGCAAAAGAACTCCTCGAGCACATCCTTAACCAGCGCAACCAGGGTCTGCCCCTGCAAATCGATGGTGCCCGGGAAAAGCGGTCCGCCGCCTGAGAGGGGTTTTGATTTAAAGCCGTAGGTAAAGGGCGGGGCTATGATCAATTTGTCGCTCATCCTGCCAAGCATGTTTGCAAGACGCCATGAGATGTAATAGTCGGTGCCAAGGGGCAGATGGGGGCCGTGCTGTTCGATGGCGCCGATGGAGAGCACCACCGCGTGATCATCGCGCAAGGCGGCAAGTTCAGGCCAGGTTAGGTTTTGCATTAAGATTGGTTCCATTTTTTATTCTCCGATGTTTTGGGCTGCAACGGCGTTATAGGTGACGCAGGCAGGATCGCGGCGCATCAGCACTTTGCCGCGGCGGACGCTCAAAAGCACGGCGGCGCGCTCTTGCACCGCCTCGCGATCGGAGGCTGCATCGAGCACCACAAAGGAGGCCTCCTCTCCTGCTGCCGGGATCGGGGCCTTGAGGCCCAGCGTGCGCATGGCATTGCATGAGATGAAATCCAGGGCATGCGAGAGCACCTCATCGTCCATCAGGTGGGATAGGTGCAGCCCAAAATCCAGCTGATTAATCAAATTGCCGTTGCCCAGGGGATACCATGGATCGGCAATGGAGTCTTGGGCAAAGCTCAGGTTCAGGCCGCTGCGGTAAAGCTCATCAATGCGCGTCAGGCCGCGGCGGCGCGGATAGCTGTCGTAACGCCCCTGCAGATAGCAGTTTTCGGTGGGGCAGGCCACAAAGTTGATCCTGCTCTGCACAAATTTGGCCATCATCTTAAAGGCATAGGCATTGTTGGCCGAGCCGAGCGCGCAGGTGTGGGAGGCCGTAACCTTGGGGCCAAGGCCGCTGCTGCGCGCAAGGGCCGCCACCGTTTCGACAAAGCGCGATGCTTCATCATCGGTTTCATCGCAGTGCACATCCACCATGACGCCGTATTTTTCTGCAAGTTTAAAGACTTCCTGCAAGGAGCGGATGCCATCTTCGCGGGTGAACTCAAAATGCGGAATTGCCCCTGCTGCCTCGCAGCCCATGCGCAGGGCTTCTTCGAGAAGCTCCAGGCTGTTTGCCCCGTTGTACGCATAGATGCCCTCCTGCGGAAAGGCTGTAAGCTGCAAATAAACCTTATCTTGCAGGCGCTCCTTAACCTCAAGCAGGGCCTTTAGGGCCGTAAGATTGGGATCGGTGATGTCCACATGCGATCGTATGGCCTGCACGCCATGGCTTGCCTGCATCTGCACGGCCTGCATGGCTCTTTGCACTATTTCTTCGTGTTTGAGGGATGCCTTAAAGCGGCTGAAGCGCTCAATGGCCTCAAAGAGGGTGCCGCTTGCCGCGGTGGCGCCAAGGCTGCGGGTATTGACGTAGTCAAGGTGAATATGGCTCTCGGCAAAAGGAGAGGACACCAGACGCCCGTGCAGATCTTCTATGCACTCTCTTGGCAGACGGCGTTCTTCATCAGAGAGGGCCGCCATATCATGCACCGAGACAAAGGTGCCTGAGGTTTCATCAACCAGCAGGGCCTGCCTGCTTTTGCAGCCGCGCACGGCGGCGTTGATATAAAGCTTAAGGCTCATAATTACTTGCTCATCTTAAAATCGATAAATTCTTTGATTAAATACAGTCCCACGGTGAAGACGATCAGGAAGGCTGCGGCCACTGCCAGGGTCGGGTCGATGGTGGCGCGCATGTTCTCCCACATCAAAATAGGCAGGGTCTTGGTATTGGCCCCTGATACAAAGATAGTCACCACCACCTCATCAAGCGAGGTGACAAGAGAGAACAAGACCGAGGCTGTCAGCGAGGTCTTGACATTGGGCAGCTGCACCTTAAAGAAAACCCCGATGGGATTGGAGCCTAAGGACTTGGCTGCAAGCTCCAGGTTGGGATCAAGGCGCAAAAAGCCTGAGAGCATGGTGATAAAGACCATGGGCAGGGCCAAAAGCGAGTGCGAGAGAATAAGTCCTGCCTCAGAATTGGTCAGACCAAGCGGCGCAAAACTTGAATAGACGGCCACGCCCACAATCACCACCGGCACGATCATGGGCACCAGCATGATGTTCATGATGAGGTTTTTGCACGGCAGGCGCAATTTGGCCATGGCATAGGCTGCCATGGTGCCAAGCACGGTTGCGATCACCGCCGTGCAAAGGGCCACGCGGATGGAGCGCAACATGGCATCCACCCACTGCTCATTGCCCAAAAATCGCTCATACCACTTGAGCGAAAAGCCGGGGATTGGGTAGACGAAGTAATTAAGCGGGGTGAATGACAGCGGGATCATCACCAGGGCCGGCAGAATGACCGCCGCCAGGATTAAGGCTACAAAAAAGCGCAGCATGATGTCCTCCTACTTGCGGATAAAAATGTTGCCCACGGTCTTGAAGGTTACGAACACGATGGAGAGCACCAGCACCAAAAGCTCAAAAGCCAAGGCGGCAGCCAGCGGCCAGTTAAAGCTGTTCATGTTGATTTCAATGAGGTTGGAGAGCATCATGTTGTTGGGGCCGCCCAGCAGGGCAGGAGCTATATAAAAGCCCAAGGCCAGCACAAAGACCAGGATGGAGCCTGAGATCATGCCCTCGCGGCTCAGCGGCAAAAACACGGTCAAAAAAGCCACTCTTTTGTTGGCGCCCATGCTCTTGGCGGCATTGAGCAAATTAAGATCAATGTGGCTCATATTGGCCTGCAAGGACAGATACATAAATGGTATAAGAATGTGCGTCAGGCTCACGCACACGGCAGCCTCGGTGTAGAGGATCTGCGCAGGCTCGTTAAAAATGCCCACAAACGTCATGAACTGATTGATAAGGCCGTTTGACTGCATCAGCACCTGCCAGGCAAAGATGCGCACCAGCATGCTTATCCAGTAAGGAATGAGAATGCCTGCGGTGATCAGCCTGCGCACAAGATCGCTTTTGTCGGTGACGGACAAATAGGCTATGGGGTAGGCCAGCACCAGACACAGCAAGGTCACCATAAAGGAAATCTTCAGCGTCGAATACAGCACGCGCAGGTACAAAGGCTCCGTGAAGATCTTGATGAACCAAGACAGCGTGAAGCCGTCAGGCCCCGTCAGCGAGCGACAGAGGATATTGCACAGGGGAATGCCCAGGCAGATAACGATAAAGAGCAGCGGGATTATTATGAGAAGCCTGCTCAGCGAAGGGTAGTCACAAAGTTTGGCACTTAAGCTTTTTCCTGACATTTTCTGCCTCTTGTCATAAGAGGGGACGCTCTCATCATGAGGCCCCCTGCTTTTTAGTTGAGTTTGGGATAGGGCATTTATTGCAGCAGCCAGGCGTTAAAACGCTCCTGCACCTCGGCCAGATGTTCGGCCCAGTACTGATTGTCGATGTAGGTCTGATTGGCAAGCTGAGCTGCACTCTGTCCGATGCGGATCTTGTGCTCATCATCCATAAGATCAGTTGCCCCGGGGTTGGTGGAGCCGTAGGGGATCTGATCGGAAAAAGCCTTCTGCGCCTTTGCGGTGGAGACATACTGTATGAACTTCATCGCGTTTTCCTTATGCGGGGCATTTTTGGGCACAATCCAGCCTGCGGCAATGCGCATGCCCTGATTGTAAATGAGGCTGACAGGAGAGCCCTCGTCGCGGGCGGTGATGATGCGCCCTGACCAGCCCATGCCCAGATCGGCCTCCAAGGTTGCCAGCATCTGAGCAGGCTGTGCGCCCTTGGTCCACCACACGATGGAGCTCTTGATGGTGTCAAGCTTGGCAAAGGCGCGGTCAAGATCGAGCGGGTAAAGCTTATCCAAAGGCACGCCGTCAGCCAGCAGAGCAGATTCGAGCACCGTCACGGGATACTGCCACATGGCGCGCTTGCCCGGGAACTTTTGCAGATCGTAAAACTCTGCCCAGTTTTGCGGGCAGGTTTGCTCGGTGTACTTGTCGGTATTAAAGGAAATTACCGAGGCATAAACTTCAGCGCCCATCACGTATTCAAGCTGCACCTGAGGATCAATCTGCTCTGTCACCGTGCTGTAGTCGATAGGCTCAAGATAGCCCTTGTTGCCTGCAAAGACGCCCCAATAGGCATCGCAGTTGACCACGTCCCACTCCGTGCTGCCGCTTTCGACCATGGAGATGAGCTTGGCATAATCGGTGGGGGTGACCACGGTGGCCTTGATGCCGGTGGCCTCCTCAAAGGGTTTGAGGTTTTGATCGATGCGCGCCTGAGTATTGGTGCCGCCCCAGTCCACAAAGGTCAGATCGCCTGCCGGGGCTGAGCTTTTGCCGTCACCGCCGCCGCAGGAGCAAAGCAGACAGGCGGCAGTTACGGCAGCAAGCGCTGTGGTTGTGCAGTTAAGCTTGTGTTTCATCTTAATATCTCCTCTTAATCAAGCAGCAAAGCCACATCTGCTGCGTCAAAAGCAAAACAAACCTCATTTTTAAGATCTGCGCTTTCAAATTCCTTTACGGCCAAGGTCACGTTGAGAAGCTGAGCGCCTGCTGCGGCATGAGCTTTGACTTGCGAGCCTAAGTACACGCATTCGGTAAGCTTGGCATTAAAGCGGTTGGCGCAAAGATCGTCCTTCTTCTTGCAAAGATGCAGGTCTTCCGGGCGCAGGGCAAAGGCAAATTCGGCGCCGGGCTTGAGCGAGGCTGCGCGTCCTGTATTGTCGGTGAGCGTCAGCGGATCGGCGCAAAGCGGGGTCTGTACCGTCAGGGTGCGCACGCTGCCCAAGGTTTCTGTCTTAATAAGCTTGGCAGGGATGATATTGGTGGTGCCCATAAAGGTGGCCACAAAGATATTGGCAGGCCTTGCGTAGATCTGACGAGGCTCGGCAAACTGCTGCACTTTGCCTGATGACATGATGCAGATGAGATCGGACATGGCAAAGGCTTCTTCTTGATCGTGGGTCACCGATACGGTGGTGATGCCAAGTTCGCGCGTGATGCGCTTGATTTCAAACTGCATGTCGTGACGCAAAGACATATCAAGGGCGCCCAAGGGCTCGTCAAGCAGCAACAGGCTTGGCTCATACACCAGGGCCCGGGCCAGGGCGATGCGCTGCTGCTGCCCTCCTGAGAGTTCTTTGGGGTAGCGATCGCGCAGGGCGGCAAGCTTTACCAGCTCCAGCACATCCGAGACTTTTTTGTTGATGAGATCTTTTTTCATGCGGCGAAGACGCAGCGGATAGGCAATGTTCTGTCCTATGGTCAGGTGCGGAAAAAGTGCATAGTTCTGAAAGAGCATGCCGATATTGCGCTCGTAGGCTTTCTTTACGGCCACATCTTCGCCGTTGATGAAGATCTTGCCTGAGCTTATGCGTTCAAATCCGGCGATGGCTTTGAGCAGGGTGGTCTTGCCTGAGCCGCTGGAGCCCAAGATGGTGGTAAACTGCCCGGGTTCACAGACCAAGGAGACCTCATCGAGAGCTTTAAAAGTGCCGTAATACAGACTTACGTCACGCACGGCCAAATTCTGTCCTATTCCCATTTCATAATTTCCCGAAAAATTATTGAGATTTATCACAAAATCATGATTTCATGATTGCAAACGAAAAAGTGTTAGTAAACAAATACCCCGCATTTGACCTGTTGTGATCCCTTTGCACTGCGATGAGCCCCACGAATGGGGAAAAACATGGATCTTTTTGAAGAAATGATGCCCCGTCACATGGCACGGTGCTCCGAAGCGGTGAAAAGGAGTTCAGCCTAAAATAAAGCAGGGCAAAAAGCATCCCTCAAGGCGCCGGGAACCACCAACCCCTCAAGCGCAGCGACCATGCAGGAGTTTTAGGGAAATTTGGCTTTTAAAAGTCAAGAGGCACAAAAGCGCAGACGGCCGCAGACCTACGCATTCTAGGCAAGCTTTAAAACCTGTATCAACAGATCTTCATGCAAATTAGACCCGACGATGGTGCCTGCGCCGGCCACGCCCGCTTCTTTGGGCGTT
>CAZYXT010000097.1:0-9196 GCA_964651505.1 uncultured Enterobacterales bacterium | reverse complement strand
GATCAGGCACTTATGGTCGATATTTCTTACAACGGCAAATATGAAGCAACCGCCGTACAGGTGCGCCCGCTTTCCCAAATCGCATTGGACGTGCAGGGGGTGCTCGGGCCTGCCTTGCAAGGCTTTAATTTGGCCGAAGGCGATCAGGCTGCGCTGCCGCCGCTGTCGCCGCAGGAGATGTATATCTATTCTCTGATAGAGCGCTCTTTTGCGGCCCGCAATGTTCCCATCGCGAGGGTCGAGCCTTTGCAATATGCCTTGCGCTTTAGGGTAAAGATTGAGGGGGAAGCGGCCCTTTTTATTGTGTCTTACAATAAAAAGGGCCGCATCAGCGATATTCGCTTTGAGCATGGCAAAAAACGCAAATGCCATGAAGGGGCCCTCCGCCAAGTCATAGACATTTTAAGAGATCTTAAAGCCTGAGCGTAATACCAAGATGAATGCCTCTGCCTACGATGAGACCATAAGAAAGATCTACGATTTAAGGCGGGAAAAGAAGATTTTCGATGCCTGCCAATTGGCCGAAAATTACTGCCGGAGCAACCAAAACCATGCAGGCTTTATAGCCTTTGCTTGGTGCGTTTCTTCCCTGTATGACCTGCCCGAGGTTGATAAAGAGCAGTATCGGCAATGGTTTTTGCAGATCACATCCTATATCCTCCAAAATTTAAACGAACTTGGCGGCAGGGATTTTATGGCCGCGCACCTTAAGGGCAGCGATTGTGATGCCGCTTTAGCCCGCCGACTCAAGTTTATTGTCGACGACCTCACGCCCAAGACCCCGGCGCAGCTTATGGCAGAGGATGCCGTCAAAAAATCCAAGGCAGGAGATACACAGCAGGCCTGCTCGCTTTTTGAACGAGCCTTAAAAGGCGGGGCGCAGCTCTCTTCTTATCAGCAAGAATCCTACGGCTGGGCCATTTACAAGTGCCTTAAGACCCCCGATTATCCTGTCAATAAGGCCGTGCCTAAGCTTTGGGCCTATTTGGATCTTAAGGAAGTTGAAAAACCCTCAAACTTAAACTCCATGATCCTGGTGACGGCCGATCGCTATTTACGCGACAACGATTTTTACGATTACGCAGGCTTTTTGGAGCGTTTTGACCTTGACACCTTAAGCCCCGAGGATTTTAAACCCGCCTTAAGCAAAAACAGCGAGGGCAAAACCATTGTCTTTGAGCCTTTGTACGATAAAGTCTTGCGCCATGCCGCCAGGGTTTGCATAGCCAGGCTTAAAAACCGCAGGAATGTAAGCGGCTTGCCCGGCCTCTTAAAAAAGATCCGAGAATATGACGACAAAGCCTTAAACCGCACGCTCGCCAATGCCGGCGAGTATCAAAACGAGCAGGAGATCTGGCTTTGCTACTATGAGGCCCGGCTCTTAAGCGCCCTAAGACAGGACTTGAAGCGGGCCTTGACCTTATCGCTGCATGTGGCGAGGATCAAGCCCCAAGAGAGCTGGCTGTGGGATTTTTTAGCCGGCCTGCACGAGCAGACACAGACATGGGATGATGCGGTAAAGTGCTGTTGCAAGGCTATGCTGTGCAACAATGCCGATACCCATGCCTTAAAAAAGCGTTTGATCCGTCTGCTTTTAAATTGCGGCGACGAGAAGACTGCCGCCAAGCTCTTGTTTAAGATCTTATCGCAACTGCCAGAAGGCTATGAAGATCGCGATCTTGGGCAGTGGCAGGAGCAGTCTTGGTACCTAAACTGCAAAAAGCAAGGCGATCTGAAATCCTTTGAAGAGCTTAAGTTTTATTCGCAGCAGGCCCTGCTTGCCGACGAGCTTATTTTTGATTTTGTGCCGTGGACCGAGGCGGTGCTCGGCCCCGAACTTGAGAACAAAGATCACAAGAAAAAGCGCACCTTATATGTCAAAGTAAAGTTTAAAGACGAGCATTCTGCCGTATCAGAGCTTCCCATCCCCTTTAAGATGACCGCTCCTGCCTCCCGTTTTGCGGGGCAAAAGCAGGGCACTCCCGTTTTTGTGCGCCTGCTGCCCGTCAATCCGTCCGTCTCCGACAAATTGACCTTGTGCGCGGCCAAACCTCGCGAGGGCAAAAAGAATGATCTCTTGACGGCCGTGACGGCAGCGGTCAACAACGTCAATCGCGCCAAACAGCTTTACGGCTGCATAGTCAAAGAGGGAGTGGAGACGGTGTTAAGCTTCAGCGAGGTCAATAAACCGCTTTCCGAGGGCGATGAGATTGGCTTGCAGCTTTATCGCTTCTACTTAAAGAAAGCAGAAGAAGTGCGCCTTTGCGTGCTTAAGATCCAAAAGGCCGACAAGCCTCCTTTGGAGAAGCTGACGCGGCAAAGCGACACGGTCATCTCTTCGGTGTTGAGCTCGGGTCCGGCCTTTGCACAAGACGATACCTTTATCCCGCCTTCATTGACTGAGGCATTTGCGCTCAAAAGAGGCGACAGGGTCAAGCTCAAGGCGGTCAAAACCTTCAATCGCAAGCATGGCAGATACGGCTTTAAGGCCTATGCGCTCGAGTTTGCAGAAGGCGGCGAGGATGAGGATGATGATCTGCCTTGGGATGAGGATTAAACGTGCTTTAAACGCAGGGGCCCTGTCACAGATCCTTTTTACAAATTTTCAATGAAGGCTGCTATTTTATTGAGCAGGGCAAGGCCGTCTTGATCTTTTTCATCGAGGTTTTGGGCCAGATAATCAAGCTCTTTGACATAGATCTCGGCCTTTTTGCGCAAGATCTGAGAGCACATCTTGTAGTAATACTGCTGCTCTTCATCAATCAAGGTCCCAAAGTGATTGGCCGCCCTGAACAAAAGCAGGGTATGGGCAAGCTTCTTTTGCACAGACAAAGGCGCATAGCTTAAAGCCCTCGGATCAGTTTGTGTGCACTCTTGGTAAAAGGCGCGCGATCTGTCATCGAGCATCGCAAAAAACTGCTCGGTCAGAGTCTGCTGTTTAAAAACGTAATCTTTGTGCTCGCAGGCAAATTTTAACAGCTTGTCTTTCATCAAAGGCACGTTAAGCCTCAAGGCGCGCTGCCTTTGTTCGTTTAAGATCCCCATTGGGGCCAGGCACAAGCCTCTTGTCAGGGGCACGAGGCACTCTTTGAGCTTCAAATCTTCATCGATGCCAAAGCCTTTGACGGCGGACCCCTGCAGACAGGCTGCCTTGAAAAGACCAACCTTGCCGTCTTCAATCAGGGTCAAAGGCCCCCCTGAGGATAACACCTCTTGCACAAGCTTTAATTTGGATGACAAAGGTCTTTGCAAAAAGGACAACAGCGATCCGTCACGGGTTTTCAGGTACAGGTAAAGCTCCCTTAAGGCCTGAAGTTTTTGGCCGTTTGAATCAAGGCTTTGATCCAAATAAAGCCCCAAAACCTTGGCATTGTCGAGCAACGACTGCCCAAGCTTTAAGGAGGGGCAGTTTAAGAGGGCATGAACCTTTAATGCTTCCTTCAAATCAAGCACGCAGGCGGCCTTGGACAAAAGATCAGGATCCGTGAAATTGCGCAAGGCCATGGCCTCCAAGATCTGCAAATAGCCTGCCCCGTAGGTCAGGATGACGACATCCTCATCGATGAGCTTGGCAATCTCGCTTAGGAAGGCACGCTCCTTTAAGCCCTCGCGCAGGGTGCGCGGGTCGATTTTTTGCCTGAACAAAAAAGAGGGGGAGGGCAGGGAGTGATAGGGCAGGGCACACGGCAGGCATGATGCCGTGCCGATGGGATTGAGATCTTGATCGGTCCTCAAAAAAGAGCAGCCTGCGGTCAGGGCCGCCAGATTCACCCTGCCAAGGGGGACGGCCTGCAACAACAAAAAGCGCATTACTTAAACTGCCTTTGCTCTTGATCGTAGGCAAAGCCTGCATCGCCCAGGCGTTTTTTAAGCCTGTCCTCGTCAAGCTCTTGGGCTGCGCACAATTGTTCAAGCGTGAGCCCGTCATCGCGCAAGATCATGTTGACGGCGCTAAGCAGGATATAGGGATCCATGGTTTCATAGCGGGCAAGATTAATCGCCATTATGCCTGCTCTCCTCTCTTTTTGTCTTGAGCCTTGGCATCGCTCTTTTTAGCGGGGGTTTCGTCTTCTTTTGGCGCAGCCGCATTGTCTTCCACGCTCACCTCAAGCAGATCGCGCATGGAGATGGCCGTCTTTTGGGCCTCCTCGATGTTCGAGCCCATGGCCAAAGCCACGGCCATACGCCTCTCTCCGTCAACCTCAGGCTTGCCGAAGATGCGCAAAGCGGTGCGTTTGCCGCAGGAGAGCACGTCGTTAAGATTGCCGTAGGTGAGGTTGTTGCCCTTGCCTTCGACCACGATGGCCGCAGAGGCGGCAGGGCCTAATTGGGTGATGGAGCCTACGGGCAGGCCCAGCAGGGCTCTGACATGCAGGGCAAATTCGCTTTGATCTTGCGAGATCATGGTGACCATGCCGGTGTCATGCGGGCGCGGGGAGAGCTCTGAGAACAGCACGTGATTGCCGCAGATAAAAAGCTCCACGCCAAACAGGCCGTAGCCGCCCAAGGCCTTGACCACCTTGGAGGCAATGCGCTTGCACTCAACCAGGGTTTCGTCTGACAGTTCCTGGGGCTGCCAGGATTCGCGGTAATCGCCGTTTTCCTGGCGGTGGCCGATGGGTTGGCAAAAAAAGATGCCGTCTGCGGCGCTGACGGTCAATAAAGTGATTTCGCGGTCAAAGCGGACCATGCCTTCGATGATGACGCGCTCTTCATGGCCGCGTCCTTCCGCTACGGCCAGCTCAAAGGCTTTTTTGACATCGTCTTCATCTTTTAAGACGCTCTGGCCCTTGCCCGAGGAGCTCATGACGGGCTTCATGATGCACGGGAAGCCCACGGTGTCGATTTGTTCGAGCACCTCTTGGGCGCTTGAGGCAAAGAAATAGGGGGAGGTAGGCAGATCCAGATCGACGGCGGCCAGGGTGCGGATGGCCTCGCGGTCCATGGTGGTGCGCACAGCCTTTCCCGAGGGCACTACCTTTAAGCCTTCCTCCTGTTCAAGCTTCAAGAGGACGTCGGTGGCAATGGCCTCAATTTCAGGGATCACAAAATCGGGCTTGACCTGACGGATGAGGGCGGTCAGGGCCTTGGGATCTTTCATGTTCAGCACCGCGTGCTCCGAGGCCACCAGCATGGCAGGGGCGTTTTCGTAGCGATCGCAGGCGATGACCCTGATGCCGTAACGCATCAGCTCGATGGCAATTTCCTTGCCAAGCTCGCCTGAGCCGAGCAACAAAGCCGTGGTGGGGTGATCTGCGCTGGTATTAATGGTAATGCCGGCCATATGTAATAAACCTCCGTTGGGTGGTAAGAAACCTTGTGCATTATACCATCGTAAAACGTTGCAAACTCCCAAGCACTCTTGAGGCCTTGGGCGAGCACTTGGCCTTAATTGCGATTCCTTTGTCCATCAAGGGGCCGCATGCTTGGCGGGCGCGGACGTTTTTTGGGCTTTGCTCAAAGCGACGATGCGGCAGAGGCCTCAGCATTGATGGGTGCTATAATTTCAGCGCAAACGGAGAGAGACAGATGAATATCGTTGCAGATCGGGCTTTGCCCAATGCCGCTCAGATTTTCGGCACTTTTGGCAAGGTCAGCTTGAAAAACGGACGGGAGATCAATTCTGAGGATGTCAAAGATGCCGATATTTTGATCGTCCGCTCGGTCACCAAAGTCGATGAAAACCTGATAGGCGGGGCTTCGCATTTGAAATTTGTGGGCACGGCCACTGCCGGGGTTGATCACATCGACCAAGAGTATTTAAAAAGCCGCGGCATTTTGTTTGCCTCGGCCATGGGCTCCAATCAAGAAAGCGTGGGCGATTATGTGCTCTCGACCTTGCTGGTGCTTGCAGGCCGCTACAGCCTTGATCTGAGTGCCATGAGCATAGGCGTGGTAGGCTGCGGCTGCACGGGCAGTCAAACCGTCAAGAATGCCGAGGCTTTGGGCCTTAAGGTTATAAAGTGCGATCCGCCAAGGCTCAAAGACGGAGATCTAAGCTGCAATGCAACATTAGATGAGTGCCTGTCCTGCGATTTTACCGTCTTTCACGTGCCTTTAATCAAGGAGGGGCCTTACAAGACTTTTCATATGGCAGGCAGACGGGAGTTTAACTTAAAGCCGCGCGGCTCTTTTTTGATCAATGTTTCGCGAGGTCCCGTGGTCGATAATGAGGCTCTCTTCGAGTGCTTCAAAGAGGGGTTGGATCTTAAAGTGTGGCTTGATGTTTTTGAGGGTGAGCCTAATCTTAAGTGCAAGGCTCTTTTGCCCTATTTGGAAGGGGCCACCGCCCATATTGCAGGCTACTCTTTTGAGTCCAAGTATCGCGCCTGCCATATGTTAGGCTGCGCCTTTGCCGATCTTTTTGATGCGCCTGCAAAACCCTCTCTTTTGGTGCCCGGGCCTGAGATTGAGGAGATCCGTTTGGGCAAGGGGTGCAAGCTTGATTTGGATCTGCTCTCAAGGCTGGTCTTTTGTGTCTACGATGTAAGGCGCGACTGCTATTTGTTCAAACAGCGCTTTGCAGGAGGCAAAAGCTTTGATGAGTTGCGCAAAAACTATCGGGAAAGGCGCGAGCTGTCATCGTGCACCTTGCGCGCTCAAGATGACGGCCCTTATCTTAAAACCCTTGCAAGATTGGGCTTTAAGATTAAGAGCCCTGAAAATTAAGCCTCTCTTAAGATAAAGCACCGGGGGTGCTTTATCTTGTGCGCCCCTCAGGCAGGGACAGATTGTGCATCATGCCTTGCAGCATGAGCTCGCGCTTGGGCAGATGCTCTGCAATGCACAGGCCCTTTAAGGGCAAAACCTTTGCTGCAAGATTGATGATCGCGATGACTTGAGCGATTTTAAGGCCGTTTTGGGCATGTCCCACCGCAAGATCAAGCTCATTGCAGTCAAGCACGTCAAGATCGAGGTGAATGAGAACCGAGGTTGCGCCGCAGCTTTTTAAAAACTCCTCCACAGAGGACAGGTTGGAGCAGTCCTTGGCCTCAAGATAACGCAACTTAAGCTTGTCCGCCCGGGCCTTGACCTCATCGCGCTCCCAATCTGAGATCCCGACCATCATCGAACAGTGCGGGTCAATTGTCGCAGGCAGCAGAGCCTTAAAATCCTCATCGATTTTGCCCAGCAACGCTGCATGGGCCATGGCGTGATAACCGTCATAGGGGTCGTAAGGCACCGTGATGTCGGGGTGGGCGTCTATCCACAACAAGGCAGCCTTGCCTCCCATATCCTGCTCCTGCTTTGCAAGGAATGCAAAAGGAGCCGCCGCCGATGAGCAGTCGCCGCCTGTGACGGTGATGCGGTCAGGCCTGATGATATCGAGAGTATCAAGGCACAGTCTTGTATATTTTAAATGAAAGTCCTTGTCCATGATCCCGTCTTTGGCCTCACGCTTCAGATCATAACTTTGCGGCAGCTCATGGATGAGCGTGTTCTTTGACGGAGGAGGCAGGAGCAAGGCGGTAAGACGCGCGCCCATGCCGTAGCCTTGGGTGAAAACATCAAAGTTCAAAGGGGCAAAGTATTTTTGAAAATAGATGCTCTCCTCGGTGAAATGAGCGCCCCTCCATTGGGGGTAAATCAGGCGCAAAGCGCGCTTTGGTTCAGTGTTGCAAGTCATGGCAGTCTTAATTTTAAGTTAAACAAAAAGGGTCAGTTTGCAAAATTTGTCTTGGCTGATTTTATTATTTTGGGGGCAAGCAGAATGCAGGCTTGATCAAAGCTTAAATAGCAAAGCTGCAAAAAACGCTCTTCGGCGCTTAAAGGCAGATAGACAAGCCTGACATCTTGCATCAGCGGATCTTTTCCTGCACAGAGGCGATTTTGCACCTTTGAAATGATCTCATGGTGCCCCTCAAGGGCAGGCCCCGAGATCACCTCCTCATTGATGCTGAAGATGGGGGATAAGGCGGAGACGGCAAATTCCAACGCCTCTTCGGTGTGAGGACCGAAGCGCCCGAGGCACTCTTTGAGCGAGTAAGGAAACTTTAGGTGCGAGCATTGGGGCAGGGTGTTGCGCGGGCCCATGATGATTTGGGAGTTGATGATAATGCCCAAATTGACCGTGCCCTCGCCGCACATCAAAACCATGGACTGCCTTAACTTATGCTTTTCCAAAAGTCCGCGCAGATGAAGCCATGCGCGGCTGCATACGTAGACGGGCAGACTCAAACTCTGCATAAGCAGCGTCCCCAAGGCAAAATCGGTCTCATCGAAGGCTTCATCTTGCAAAATGCGCCCCTCGGGGCCTTGCTCGAGGACAGCCTGCGCCGCCACCGTCAAGATCTTCACCGAAGATCTTGGGATCTTAAGTTCGCTTAACATTTCTTTAAGCTGCGCTGTTACCAAAGAGACAAATTCGTCGGGGCGGCGGCAGGGTTTAAGCCTGCGTGTCAGCAGGGGGATGGATTTGCCAAAGCGCAGCACTGACAGCACGCATTCGCTTGCACCATAGTACAAAACGACCGTGCAGCAGCAGTCAGGATTTACCGCCAAAGTTTCGCGGGGCCTGCCCATGGCAGGCAGAGCGGATGAATCGTTATTGTGAGAGCGCGGCTCGCGCATCAGCAGATTGTGGGCAGTCAGAATTTTGACAAGGGAGCTCAGATAAGATTTGCTCAGCTTAAGTTCGCGACACAATTCGGTTTGAGATCGCTCCTGTCTGCATAAAACCTGCAAAACACCGATTAACTTGCTATGTGACATATTCCTCCAAAAAGCCGGAGCAACACCTATCTTTGCTTGCTCGAAGCTTGCGATCTTGCGATTGGAAACGCTCCATTAGTGCGAAAATCAGGCCACAGGGTCGAAATTTGCAAGAAAAAACGACTGATGAAAAGGGCTGTCTGTCAAAAATGAGAGGTTCGATGCAAAATATTATACTCATTTCCAAAAAATAATTTCGGCGCGCAAAGCTCAAGCTTAAAGCCTCATGAAGACCAAGGGCCCCTGAAGATAAGGCAAAGCGCCCTTGAAACATCTGCCATCTAAATAAGTTGCAGGCAAGAGGCTTTATCGATGCTTAAAAAAGGCCTGCATGCGGCAAGGCTCAGTTCCTTTTGGGATCTTTTTTAAGGATTAAGGTTTGAACTTAGATAACGAAGATAAGGGGCGGGCAGATCTATCCTTTTTGTCAAGAAAAATTTGCCTGAAAAACAAGAAGTTAAGAAATTTTTGAAAAATTCTTAAA
>CAZYXT010000096.1:0-9222 GCA_964651505.1 uncultured Enterobacterales bacterium | reverse complement strand
CTGCTTTGCCATAGCCGCCACAGACGGCATGGGGGTGACAAATAAGGCTTTGCTTGGAATACTCATATGCCCTCCATTTTTACATAAAACAAAGGGCAACGATGAAAATTCACAGCTGCCCGATACTCAAAAGCAATGAAGAAGTCTTGTTGTGCTTAGCGATCTTTCAAACTTACAAAGTAGGTGAAGTCAAGTTTCCCATCGGCAGCGCGCGAGGGGATATCGCCAAGTTTGCGTTCCTTGACGGCATAGCCTTGATCGTTGGGAGCAGTGCTGTCCAAGAAAGCATTTCCTTGCAAGATCTTGCCTGTCACCAGGTCAGGGTAGACGCCCTCTTTGGTTCTGATTGAGAGGTTGTTTGAAAATTGTCCCTGATCTTCTACGCTCTGAACGAAAGGACCATGCCTGTAAATGTAGTTGAAACGGGCATTGTCGACGCTCAGGTTGTCGTGAACCTGCAAGATACCCGGGTTAAAGTTGTCGGTAAAGCCGTCCATGCCGTTTTGGAATGCCAAGCAGCCTGAAACGGTGTGATTGACCGGCAAGCCTTCACCGCCTGTCTTAAAGCCGTTGTTCTTGTTGAAAGCTGCAATGCTGTCCTTGATGACAACGGCGCCGTTGGGACCGTCTTCAATCTTGTTGAACAAGTCATAGCCGTCATCGGCATTGCCCCAGGAGAGAGCATTGACGATGATGTTGCCTTCACCCACGCGCATCTTGACGGCAAAACCGTCGGCATTGATGTTGCCCGGATCTTGGTTTTGGTAAGAGGTGCAATCCAAGATCTGATTGTGGTGTGCCCACAAAGGACGGCCGTACTCTTGGGGCGAGGCCACCCAGATGCCGGTATCGTCGCAGTGATGTGCGGTGATGCTTTGCAGCACATTGTAAGAACCTGCCACATTGAGGCTCTTGGTCGTGACGGTAAAGCCTTCAAGCTTGAGGTAGCTGGCATTAAGATCAAGACCGTGGAAAACGGCATTTAAGCTGCCCTTTAAGGTCTTAAGAGCGCCGTCTTTGCCGCTGCAGCGAGGATCAAGCACGGTCAGAGGATATTCGCCGTCCAAAAGCTCAACGACGCCGCCTGCTTTGACTGCCTGCAAGGCAGTGACTACGTCCAAAGGATCTTTTTGCGTGCCCTCAGCCGTTGCCTTGCCGTCAGGGGATGCATAGACATGAGCAGGATCGGCAAGGTTCAACACCGAGATCTGATAGCTCTCCTGTGCTGCTTCGCCGCCTGCGGAGGCATAGTTGTAGCCTACCTTAAAGCCTTGCGCAACCTTTAAAGGAAGCTCGTAAAATTCGCCTGCCTTCAAATTCTGCGTTGCAACCTCGATGCCGTTTAAGTTCACCGAGAGCTTGCCGTCATCATTGGCCCTGAAGGAGAACACGTAAGAGTCAGGATCGCTTATGGTCTGTGCCGAAGCGCATTGCACGAGCAAAGGAGTGGCAGGCATTTCATAGCCGTCATCCCTGGTGTGGGCAGGGGAGGTGGTCAGCGAATAATCAAGCACCGTCATGGCAGCATTGCGCGAGGCAAAGAAGCCTGCGTAATAGGCCTGAGGGTCAATTACCCCGAGGCGGTCGGCGCCATTGGTCTTGTGGGAGATCCATTCATCGGAGCCTTGGGGGGCATAGGATGAAATAAAGCCGTCATCGGTGCGCTCCAAACGCAACTTGAAGGTATCGGCCTTGGCAAGATCAATTTTCTCGGCCACGCTGCTTCTTTTCATGGTGGCGCCTGCATTTCCGTAAGGGGCATTGATGCCGTTGCGATCCATTTGCACGATCTTGACGGTGGTGTGATCTTTTTTGTCCTGTGTGAGCACCGAGGTCATGACCATGTTGGAGGCTGCGGGGAATTCTTCAACCCCGGGCTCCAAGACAGGAGAACGCTCCTTGCCCAGGACATCGCGCACTAAAAGACCGCAGCCTTCCTGCGCGGCAGGCTTGGCTCCGTTTTCAGGGCCGAATTGATCGATCTTTACCAGAGCTTCGAGCACAAAGTTTTTATCGATGGGCAGTTTGGTGTAATAGAAAGTCAGGCCGTCATGGCTGTTGCCGATCTTGCCGCCGCGGCTTTCAATCTTAAAAGGCAGCTCGACCTTTTGAGGAGTGTCCTTGGCGATGCTGCCGTCTTTTAAGTAGACATAGTTGACGCCGATCTTGTTCTCAAGCACATTGGTGGCAAAGTTAAGATCGGTAGATTGGCCAAAGGTTATGGCGCTGAACGCCTCGTCAGCAGCCATAACCTGCCCCCCAAAGGAGAGCAGGGCGGCCAAGGAGAGTGCTACGACACTTTTTCTCATTATCTCAAAGCCTTAGTACTTGTACTGAATACCGATACGGAAACGGGTCTGGCGATTGCTTGACGACGAGCTGTACTTGATGTTGCCTATCTGAATGTAGGGAGTCCAAGACTTGGTCACATCATAAGAAAACTTGAAGTCGTACTCGTAGTCGGTGGTGCGATTGTCGTAACGGACCTGATCAGAGTCGCGCCAGATGTAGTTGAACTCGCCGCGAAAAGCACCGGTTCTGTAGCCCAGCCACCCTTCATAACGGTTCAAGTGCTCGTCAGGCTTATTGCCGCGCGGATCGCGGGTGTACTCGTAACGGTAACGGGCTGCAACGTAGATGCCGTTATCGAAGGTGTACTGTACCCTGATCAAAGGCTTGTAGATGGATTTGTCGCTGGTAAACTCGGCGTTCAAGCCGGGCTGAATGGTCCAACCGTCCCAAGGCTTGAATTGGTAGCTTATGCCAAACTCTGCACCATTGGAAACCATATCCGAATACGGGGTGTCCTCTTTGGTGCGTTCGCCGCTGTTGCCGCCGCCTGATTTCACCTTAGTTTCAACGCTATAACCAAAACCGTTCTCGAAACGATCAGAAATCAAAATTCTGTCTTTATTCTCATGGGCAAGATCGGTAAACTCATGTCGATAATCAATCGTAATGGCTTGAGAGGCCCCTGCACCTAGCAAGCAGGCAAGAGCCAACGCAGTCTTCAACTTGGTCATGGATAGGAAACTCCTCACATTGTTAAAAAGTCGAAATAGTCCTAGCAATTGTGAGAGTACCTTGAGCAATAGACGTGCCAAGTTGGAGAGAGCGCATTCTTAAGCCATTTTCATTAAATAGGCTCAATTTTAATCATTATGATGCTTCATATTTGAATTTCAACTAAGTAAAACGTCTCATTTCTGCAATAAAAAGCCCCTTATTGGTGCTTGAGAGTCACAGTTCAGGTTTTTTCTGTACAAATTTGTCTTTTTTGAAAATGTGAGCTTCTGCAAATTTTTGATAATTCTTTTTGCGAGGATCTAAAGCCAAAACCAAGCAGGAGATTTTGCTTTATTTTGGTGCAAACATGCCTTAACCGCAGCAGTTTAAGGCACAGGGCATGCAGATTAAGAAATATTAAGGCCTGAACCGGCATCGATTGAGCAAGACAACGTTTTTGAGCTTTTATCCTGCGGCATTCAACCACCCTAAAAAACAGCCTGCCTCTTATGTAAGGCAGGCTTGCAACTGCATGAGGATGGCAAAGCCCAAAAAACCCCCGGGCTTGCGCTTTTGGGCTTATTTGACCAGGTAGCCGCCGTCGACGGGGATGATGGCGCCTCCCAAATAATCTGAGGCATGGGAGGCCAAAAAGATCACCGTGCCCTTCATGTCATCGCCGGTGCCCCAGCGCCCGGCAGGGATCCTGTTGGTGATCTCTTGGTAGCGAGGATTGTTCTTATCAAGCAGTGCCTCGTTCATCTGCGTTGCCATGTACCCGGGGGCAATGGAGTTTACATTGATGCCGCGGGCAATCCAGTCGTTGCTCAGCTCCTTGGTAAGCTGTGTGACGCCGCCTTTGGCAGCCGTATAGGCAGGAACGGTCTGACCGCCAAACCAAGAGACCATGGAGGCAATGGTGATGATCTTGCCATAGCCTTTTTTGAGCATCTCCTGACCTGCGCGCTGGCAGAGCAAAAAGACCGAGTTTAAGTTGACGTTGATGACATCATCCCACTCGTTTAAGGGGAACACTTCGGCGCTGTGGCGTCTTTGAATGCCGTGGGCGGTCACCAAGATGTCGATTTGGCCCCCAAGCTTGGAGAGGGCCTCGTCAAAGCAACGCAAAGTCTCATCGCGCCTGCTCAGATCGGCCTTGACGCCTTGGCACTTAAAGCCGCGGTCGCAAAAGCTTTTTGCCACATCAAAAACCTTATCGTTTGAGCCTGCGATGACAACTTCACAGCCTGCCTCCATCAAACCTTCGGCCATGCCGAAGCCCAAACCGCGGGTGCCGCCCGTTACCAGGGCCTTGCGGCCCTCAATATCAAAAAGCTTATGCATGATTTTCTCCTGAAAACTACTTCATTAACGATGAAATTCCGGTCGAGAGCACGGGCACATAGGCAAATAAGATGGCGCACAAAATCTCGACGAATACGAAAGGCAGTACCGCTTTGGATACCGCCGCCACCGATTCTTTGGAAATGCCGCAGGCTACAAACAAGGTGGTGCCAAAAGGCGGGGTGGCCTGACCCATGGCCAAGAGGAACACGAATACCAATCCAAAATGCACGGGATCAACTCCAAAGTGCACGGCAATGGGAGCCAGAATGGGGCCCAGGATCAAGTTGGTGGCGCCCACCTCGATGAACATGCCGCAGATGCCCAAAAGCACGATGATCAAAGCCATGAACACGAACTGATTGGAGGCAACGGACATGAAAGCCTGCGTGACGTACACGGGGATCCTGTAGTAGGTCAAAAGATAGCCGAACATCTGGGCGGTGACCACCAGGAACATGATGTTGGCGGTGGTGACCGAGGAGTCCTGAATGATCTTCCAGGTAGTCTTGCCTGAGATCTCGCGGTAAATGCCCAGGCATACCAAAAAGCCGTAGAACACGGCCACCACGGCAGACTCGGTGGGAGTGAAGATGCCTGCGTAAATGCCGCCCAAGATCACGATGGGCATCAGCAGGGCCCACACGGCGCTCTTGAAGGACTTTAAGAATTGGGCAAAGGAGAAGCCGCCCTCTGTTTTGGGGAAGTTTTCCTTTTTGGCTTTGATGTAAGCCCATACGCACAAGGCAGTCCCGCAGATGGCGCCCGGGATGATGCCTGCCATGAGCAGGTCGGCCACCGAGGTATTGGTGATGTTGCCGTAGATGACGAACACGGTCGAAGGCGGGATCACGATGCCCAAGGTGCCGCCGATGGCCTGCACGGCCGCGCTGTAGTTTTTGGGATAGCCTCTTTTGACCATCTCAGGATACATGATGCCGCCTATGGCCGCGGTGGTGGCCACGGAGGAGCCTGAGATAGCCGCAAAGAAGGTGCAGGCTACGATGGAGACCAAAGAAATGCCTCCTGAGATCCAGCCTACCAGCTTATCGGCAAAGTTGACCAGGCGTTTTGACAATCCTCCCTTGGCCATGATGTCGCCTGCCAAAAAGAAGGCCGGCAGCGCGAGCATGGAGAAGTTGTCGCAATTTGAGAAGATCTTTTGGGTGATGAGCGCCAAGGACAGATTGTCGTCAATGAGGATGGCGACTACGACCGCGCCGCCCATGGACCAGGTGATGGGCATGCCGATGACCATGAGGATCACCAGCACCAAGAGCATGAAAATCGAGGCAGGCTCCATTATTGTTCCTCCTTTGCAAAAACGGCGTCGTACAAATCAAAGATGCAGGCTAGGGCCGACAGGGCAAAACCAATGCCCAAGATGACGTACATCACCTGCATGGACAGACCCATGGCAGGGGAATGCTGGTATTGGGATACGTCGATCATGCCCCAGGACGAGTAAAAGAAGATTAAGGTGATGACCACGGCCAAAGCCGATCTTATGATCTGCATGATATGCACCGCCTTATCTGAAAGATACATGTCCAAAATATCGATGCGCACCAGCTGCTTTGAGGTGATGGCCAGGTTGACTCCCAGCAGCGTCAGGGTTACGTACAAATAGCGCGACAGCTCCTCAGACCAGGGCAGGGAGTAAAAGATCACGTAGCGCGTCAGGGTTTGGGCAAAGATCACGCACATCATGATGATCATGCACACGCCGATGATGGTGCGCGCAACTTCCTGGATCTTGGTGAAAACGGTTCTTAACTGTTCCATACAGCCTCCTAGCGCAAAGCAGCGATTTGTTCGGCCAAAGCGGCAAACTGCGCCCCGTGCGTTTGACGCACTTGCTCGGTCTTGGCGATAAAGCCCTCTTTGTCAGGACGGGTCACTACCATGCCCTTGCTCTCCAAGGCGGTTATGGCCTCCTGCTCCATCTTGCGCGAGAGGGCCCGCTCGTCCAAGGCAGCCTGAGCCATGCAGGATGCAATAATCTCCCGTTGCTCGGGGGTCATCCTCTCGTTGGTGCTCGGGGACATTAAGATCACCACGGTCGAATAGCAGTGCTCGGTCATGGCCATGTGCTTGTTGACCTCCGCCACGTTGTTCTTGTCGATGACGGTGGAGGGATTTTCCTGTCCGTCGATGGCGCCTTGCTGCATGCCGGTGTAGGCATCCGACCAGTTCATGGGCACGGCATCGGCTCCCAGGGCAATCCACAGATCCTGATGGATCTTGTTTTCCATCACGCGGATGCGCAGGCCTTCGACATCTTCAACGTTGTTGACGTCGCGGCGGTTGTTGGTGAGGTTGCGAAAGCCCGATTCCCAAAAGCTAAGTCCGATCAGGCGCACGTCAGACAGCCTCTTTAGCATGTCCTGCCCGATCTCCCCCAAGAACACCCTGTCGGCGTGCTCGGCCGAGGTGATGGTGTAGGGCAGATCAAAGACCGCCAAATCGGGCAGGAAGTTGACCAAAACCGACTGATTGACCACGGCAAAGTCCAAGTTGCCCATTTGCACCGATTCGATGTTTTCGCGCTCGGATCCAAGCTGCCCGTTGTGGAAGGTGTGAACTTCCATGGTGCCGCCGCTTTTTTCAAAAACATCCTTTGCAAACTTGTCCATGGACAAGCCTATGGCGCCGTCCGAGGCCGAGGCTTGGGACATGCGCAAAATCAGCTTGCCGTCATTGTCCTTGCTGCACCCTGTCAGCAGTGCCAGGGCCGCAAGGCAGGCTGCCGAATAAAGCGCCGCCTTCTTTAATAAAATGCGGGTGTGCATGCACTCCTCCTTATGTCGTTAAAAACAATCGATAAAAATGTTGCGTCGTTCATAAGCGTCGGCCTCTTTAAGGCAGCACCAGGGAGCCGTCGGTGCGGCGGGTTTGCGTCCACACGGTTACATCGGTTTTGCAGGGGTATTTGGCCGCTTCCTTTTCGTTGATCTCAACTCCCAATCCCGGGCGATCGTTGGGGTAGACGTAACCGTCCTTAAATTCGGGCAGCCCGTCAAAGACCTCAAGCAGGGCGCCTTTGTGGTGCTCAAGTTTTTGAATCACGAAGTTGGGAGGCTCGATGCCCGACCACTCCTGCACCCCGAAGTTGCGGGCGGCCATGTCGATGTGAATGTTGGCCGCATGTCCCACGGGCGACATGTCCCCCGGGCCGTGCCAGGCGGTGCGGATGCCAAATTGCTCGCAGAAGATAGCAAGCTTGCGCGCAGGGGTGATGCCGCCAACCTGCGTGATGTGAACGCGCATAAAATCGATTAAGCGCTCGATAACCAAATGGCGGTATTCAAGGGGATTGTTAAACAGCTCGCCGTGGGCAATGGGGGTGGAGCATTGGGACTTTAACATCCTGTAGTATTCGGTGGCATCAAGGGGCAGGGCATCTTCCAAAAAGAAGAGGCGGTAAGGCTCCAAGGCTTTGGCCAGGACAATGGCCTCGCAGGGGGCGATGCGCTCGTGCACATCGTGAACAAAATCCATCTCAAAGCCCAAACGCTCGCGCAATTTGTCAAAGAGATCCACGGTCTTTTTGATGTACTCGCGGCTGTCAAGGTAGATCCCGTCGAGCGCTCCCTTCGGGGCGGTTTGAGGGGCCTTAAGCTCCAAGCCTCCGCCATAGCCGCCCGATTGCACTCTTAAGTGCCTGACGCCGAGGCTTTGGTAGTACTGCACCTGATCGACGATTTCATCGATGCTGCCTCCGTCCACATGCCGATACACGGGCACGCCTTTGCGCACGGCTCCGCCAAAAAGCTGATAGCAGGGCATGCCTGCCAATTTGCCTTTAATGTCCCATAAGGCCAGATCCACTCCTGCAATGGCATTGTTGTCGATGGGGCCGTTGCGCCAATAGGCGTTTTGATGCATGAGCGCCCACAGCTCTTCAATCTGCTCTGCATCGCGCCCGATCAAAAGAGGCTTTAAGTACTTTTCAAGGCAGCAAGTGACTGCCTCATGCCTGTAGGCAAAGGTGGCGCAGCCCAAACCGTACAAGCCGTCCACGGAGGTATAAAGCTTAACCGCCGTCAGGTTGATCCCCTCGGGGGCGGTGTTGATGACCTTAAGATCGGTGATGGTTATGGTCATGTGTTCTCCTGTCTTATCATCTCTTGTCAGATGTATAGATGTCTGATGTCAGACAAGTTTTCTCAAAATCTAAGGCCCTTGGGATCTGCTCTTAAAAGAACGCTTATCTTAAGGCCGTGCCGGAGTGTCAAGGGTAAATCATCTTCTCTTGGTTTTTGCTCTGCAAAGGCTTACCCGATGAGAAAGCGCCTTGGTTTAAACCGCGATCGCGGACGGGGCAAGGGTGCTTGTTTGGTTTTGTGCCTCCGTCTGTCAGGGCAAAAATGCCAGCCATGCAACTTGTCCGACAAGCTCTATCTTACCCGAGGCATTTGATTAAAAGTTTGACGAAGCTCTAATTTATGCGATTTTTAACAATAAGAGGAATAGGGTGCATTTTCAACCCGTCTTCGAGGATCGATTTAACTTAACTTCAGGCCATCGTGGATGGTCCGGTAACTCGTTTACAATTTTGTCACTAGATCGTTGACACCCCTCCCTTAAAGCCATGCCCCCTGCCCCATAAAAAGATCAAGACCGGCTCTGCACGCACCGGGATGCCGGCAACGGTCCTGCGCTTGCGAGGGGGGCGGGTTGGCAAGAGAGAATGGTTAAGAGGAGCAGAGGAATTTAAAGTAGCCGCAACCTGCTCAGGCATCGCAAAAGCGCCCTAATCGGGGATGGGTTTTAGGGCACTCATTTTTTATCTTTGAAGCGTTTACAGTGACATACGCTTCTTAAACTGTGATCTCCTCAAATCTTACAATTTCTCTGACTCGGGATGGG
>CAZYXT010000095.1:0-9226 GCA_964651505.1 uncultured Enterobacterales bacterium | reverse complement strand
AGATTGTTGCGATAACCCCCTGCGTGACAAACTATAAGTGAATTTGGGACAAACTTTTTATGCCATGTACAACACCGCTTGAGGATGAGATTGTGAGTTTGACCGCAGGGATGTTACTGCAGGCAAAACAGGGCAAGATCCCGCGGCGCTTTGGCTCTTGCAGGGTGCCTTGTTTCTTTTGCGCAAGAAAAACTCTGCCTTAAGGCAGAGTGTATGAACTTAAAGTTTAAGAAGAGTTTGCTCTGTTTGTCGTTTGCTCTATTTGCCCGAGCGCTCTTTGACGTAAGCAATGCCCAAATCGGGAAAATCGGTGAAGACGCCGTCGGCGCCTGCCTTGTAGAGCACGGCATCAAAGAGCTCGTTGATATCATCGGCATAGTCGGGCAGGCGATCTTTGCGGATGGTGTAGGGGTGAACCTGCAGCCCGTGGCGGTGGTATTTTTCCACCAGATCATTGACTGCAATATTCCCCTTCTTTGAGGCCTCCTCGTCTATGAGCATGTGATAATCTGGGCCTGCGCCGTCTGCGTATTTGGCAATTTCGTCCATGTTCTTTTCATCAAGCAGCAGGCGGTAATCCGAGCGCTGCCAAGATCCGTCAGTCTGCTGTTCGTAGGTCTCCTCGGGATTGGAGGTTATCAGGATCACCGAGAACAGATCCATTCCCAGCTTGGGCATCAGCTCTGTTTTGACATACTTGAGATCGGGGTAATCGAAGGTCTGGAAGATCACTTTATCGGTTTTCTTGGTGTAGCCGTAGCTCTTGAGCACCTCCAAGGTCGCCTTGGAGATGTCCTTGCCCTCCTGCTTGTGCAGCCAGGGCGCCTTGGTTTCCACATAGAGCCCGACCTCGGTGCCCATGGTGCGGTTCAAGCCTTGGATAAACTCGATTTCCTCTTCAAAGGTGTGGATCTTGAAAGTCGATGCAAACATGGGGAAGCGCCCGGGGTAATCCTGCACCCTGCTGCCATCAGGCTGCGGGGTGAAGCCTTCGGTAAAGTTGAGGCTTTTGATCTCTTCCAAGGTAAAGTCGATGACATAGTAGCGGCCGTCGGCGCGGGCGCGGCCCGGGAACTTGTCGGCCACATCGGTGACGCGGTCCAAGAAGTGATCATGAATGACAATGAGCCTGTCATCCTTGGTCATGGCCAGATCTTGCTCAAGATAGGGCACGCCCATGGCATAGGCCAAAGCCTTGGACTCCAGGGTATGTTCGGGCACGTAACCGCTGGAGCCGCGGTGGGCGATGATAAGTTTATCCAAATCCTCGTAAGCCATGGCCAAAGATCCTGCCTGTATCATCAGGGCAGCCGTCAGGGCGGCTGCCAGAGTTTTTGTTTTCATGTTGTCCTCTTAATTGTAATCAAAATCAGATGACACGCATTGTAGGCAATGAAAGTAAAAGTCCTGCCGCGGCGTCGTAAAACTTAAGTTAAAGAAAAGGCTTTATGGTAAAGATGAAGGCAATCAAGAAGAGGGGGCAAAAATGGCAGCTCTTACGGTATCACGATGCGCCTGTGCGCAAGACTTTATATGAAGGCCTTAAGCGCAGCGGGGAGCAACCCGGGCAGCAGGCAAAAAAAATCGCGGCAGACAGAAACTGCCGTGCCGCAACCATTCCTTGAACATTCAAGGAAAACAATCATGAATTATTTACGCTTCCATTATCTCAGTGCAGCAAGGTTGCAGCAAGAGATTTTTGGAAAAAAATTTAAAATATTGGACAAAACGCCTTGCTCCCCGGGCGCTCGTCAGGGCGCCCAAAATTATTTATCAGGCTCGGCGCTGAATACCGAGTTTTCGCCGCCAAAGGGGTTTGAGCAATAGCTTTCTGCGTTCCAATCGTTGTCAAACTTGACCGTGCCGTCGGGCATGGTGAGCTTGAAGCGGTACTGATAGGAAGGCTGCACGCCGCGGGGGAGGGTGATGGAGCCGCGGAAGGTGCCGTTTTTCTGCGGCTTCATGGCAACTTCCTGCCAATCGTTGTGTTCGCACAACAGGTCAATGGCGGAGGCACCCTGTGCTGCTTCCTTTTTGATATAGAACGAAATCGTAAGCTTCTTGTCAGTAAATCTCTTAGACACGCTCATAATGTTCTCCTCAAAGAGCGTAAGGCCGACACGCGTCTCCCTGCGATCTTATCTTCAGTAAGTTGTTGCTGCATGACTTAATCTTTGCTTTAAACCAAAAGCTGTATAAACTAGCCAAGATTAAGTTTGACCCTATTATACATAAAAACACCGCCGCTTAAGCATAAAATGTCAGCCTGTCTATTTATTAGCTTAATTAAAGCGCGTGCGCAGGCTCTTTTTAAGAAAGCTTCGCCATGATCTGATGCTTTGCGTGCAATTTAAATTTTAAAAACGCTCCTGTTGTCCTGTTTGAGGGCAGCTTAAAGAACCGCGGCGGTGCACAGATTAGGGGCTTTCCCTTTGAGACAGAGGCCATTTTGTGCGTCATTTGAGGGCCCGGCGGCAGGTTTTGTGCCCTAAAATGATAAATATGGGGCAATGACGGTTTACAACAGGGCAGTGAAGTTAAGGCTTATGCCGCGTTTGCTATAGTGAGTTCAAAGTTAAATTTTGTCTTTTATCGTTACGTGATTGAGCTGCTTTATGCCTGCAAGGAGGATACAGTCTTGGACAAATTGGTTAAGAGCCGTGATGCTGTAAATAAGTGGCTTGAGCGCTTTGGAGTGCGTTTTGGGGTGTACAAAAACGGAGAGTTCAAAGAACAGCTGTTTCCTTTTGATTCGATTCCCCGCGTGATTTCAAAGTCCGATTGGGATCTGTTAAACGACGGATTGGTGCAAAGGGTCAAAGCCTTGAACATGTACCTTTACGACATCTATCATGACAAGCAAATCGTAAAGGACAACATTATCCCGGGAGAGTTTGCCTTCTCCTCAAGCCAGTATCTGCCCCAATGCGAGGGCATCACGCCGCCCCAAAAGATCTACTCGCACATCAGCGGCATCGATCTGGTGCAGGGCAAGGATGACAACTGGTATATCCTCGAGGACAATCTGCGCATTCCCTCGGGAGCCTCTTATCCCATGATTGCGCGCACCATCACCCGCAAGGTTGCCCCAAAGACCTTTGCCTTAAGGCATGTGGCCGACAACCGCAATTTCCCTTCGCTGTTAAAGGGCATGATGGACTATGTCAATGACGGGCGCGGCATCAACGTGGTGCTCACCCCGGGCCGCTACAACAGCGCCTTTTTCGAGCACTCGTATCTGGCAGAAAAAACGGGCGCCGTGCTGGCCTTCCCCGGGGATCTCATCGTCGAGGACGGAATGGTCTATTACACGGGGCTCTTTGATGAAAAGAAGAGGGTCGGCGCCATTTACAGGCGCGTAAGCGACGACTACCTTGACCCCTTGTGCTTTGAGGCCTCATCCTTAATCGGCGTGCCTAATCTGATGGAAGCCTATCGCAGGGGCAATGTGGCCATCGTCAATGCACCGGGCAACGGGGCGGCCGATGACAAGGGCATTTACTACTTTGTCCCCAAGATGATCTCTTATTATCTGAACGAAGAGCCTGTCTTGCACAATGCCCCCACGTATCTGCCTTACTACAAGGAAGATTGCGAGTACATCATGGACAACCTGGCCACCATCGTCATTAAGGATGTCAGCGAGGCAGGAGGCTACGGCGTGGTGTTCGGGCGCGATCTTGATGAGAAGAGGCTCAAAGAGATCCACGATCTCATTAAAAAGGAGCCGCGCCGCTTCATCGCGCAGGAGGTCATCGATTTTAAAGATCTCAAGATCATCGAAGGGCACGAAATGGTCGAGCGCAAAGCAGACTTGCGCGCCTTTGTGATAAGCGGACCTAAGACCGTGGTCTGGCAAAGCGGCCTTACGAGGTTTTCGCGCAATCCCAATAGTTTTGTGGTCAACTCCTCGCAAGGAGGCGGCTTTAAGGACACCTGGGTGATGGAAGACGATAAAACTCCCCAAATCCCGGATCTGACGGGGCAGCTGTAAAAAGCTTTATCTATCATCCTTGGGAAGCGCAATGAAGATAAAAGGACTGCCTCTCTGAGCCGCCGCCTCGCAGGAGGCGGGGCCCCCTGTGGCAGGGCTGATTTTAATAAAACTTTGCAATGCAAATTTAAACATTGATTAAGAGCTTTAGGGTAAGTAAAAAAGATGAGCGACAAATACGAAACCATATCTTTGAGCAAGGCCAATCGCCTATACTGGCTGGGGCGCTACGCTCAAAGGGTTTACCTAAGTTTGCACTTTATGCGCCGTTTTGTGGACGAGCTGATTGACGGGCGCATCAGAAGCTTGGATCTTTACTGCAGCAAGTTGAGTTTTTCCTCGGACTATGACGGCCATGAGGGCTTTGTGCGGGGGCTTTTGTATGACGAGAACAATCAAAGCTCCATCATCAGCGCCTTGAACAGCGCCTTTGACAATGCCATCGTCTTGCGCGAGGAGATCAAAAGCGAATCTTTTTCTTACATTCAGATGTCGCTGTCGCACATGCAGCGCTGCAAGGCCCAAAACGAGCTCAACATCACCGAGCTGCAGCCTGTCACCGACTATATGCTCGCTTTCTTTGGCTGCATGTACGAAAGAGTCTGCGATCTTAGAATTCGCGATCTCATCAATATCGGCCGCCACGTGGAAAGCCTGGACATGCATCTGCGCTTTGAATACCCCTGGGACAGGATCGCCGAGATTTGCTCGCGCCTTGAGGAGTGCAGGCAGCGCGAGTCTGAGATCTTCGGAAGCGAGCAGGTAAGCCGCCTGCGCGCTCTGATCACCAAAGAGGGTTTGGCACAGGCGTATGCCGACGCTGCGCTCAAACAGGAGATCTTGAGCGTGCTCGGAGGCATAGTGCGCATTTAAAATTAATATGACGATTTTTGGAGCAAGGTTAGGAGCAAGCATGATTAAAACGAAAGGAAAAAGGCCTCAGGGCGCGGGCGGTACCGAGCCGCAGACTGCTGCCCTCAAAGCCTTGGGCAAAAGGAGGGTACACTCTTGAGCGCTAACGCAAAAACTGCCCTGCCCCCCGAGGCATCATCAAGGCGCTATCAGTGCCACTACGAGCTTAAAAGCACCTTTTCAGGGCCCATCCGCGATCATTTTTTCTTGTTGCGCTCTTTGATCCCAAGCAATGCCCTGCAAAGAGTGCGCTCCCAAAATCTTCAGATCATGCCCTCCTGCACAATCTTTCAAGGCACAGACAGTTTTGGCAACCTCGTGCAAACCTCGCAGCTTTTGCAGCCTCACGAATCCTTTGAAGCGGTGACGGATGCGTGGGTTGAGTGCAACGAGTATCATGATCCTGAGGATAATCCTCATCCCATGTACGAGTGCATCTCCCCTCTGACGGGCCCCGGGCCGAAGCTTTTAAAACTTCAAGACAAGTGCCAAAAGCAGATGGTGCAAGAGGGGATTGCCGATGAGCTTGCCAAGGCGCGCTTTTTAAATCATCTTGTGCATGAGAGCATGCAGTACGTGCCTTCTTCGACCTCGATTTTAACCACGGCCGAGGAGAGCTTGGAGAAAGGCTGCGGGGTGTGCCAGGATTACTCGCATATCCTCATTGCCCTGTGCAAGGGCCTAAAGCTTAAGGCCCGCTACAGCGCAGGCTTGATCTTGGGCACAGGTCCCACTCATGCGTGGGCGGAGATCTATTGCAACGGCGCCTGGCACGGCTTTGATCCGACCCATGACAGGCAAATCGACTTTGGGTACATCAAACTTGCCCACGGGCGCGACAGCCTCGATTGTCCCTTAAATCGCGGCATTTACACAGGTTTATATACAGAAGAGCGGAGCATCACCGCACAGGTTTGGCAATTGTAAAATGACTATCAAGACTATCGTATCTGCAGCCTTGCCCGTCGACGAGAGGCTGTTAATCAAGAAAAATTCGCTGCACTCAGGCACGGGCCAAAAAAGAGTGTGCATCGTCACCGGCACCCACGGCGATGAGCTGGAAGGACAGTTTGTGGCCTTTGCTCTTTCCAAAATCATTGGCGAAAACCTCGACAAATTAAACGGCACCGTGGAGATCTACCCCTGCCTCAATCCTTTGGGCATGGATTCGATCGTGCGCGGCATTCCCGCGTTCGATTTGGACATGAACCGCATTTTCCCTGGCGATCCCGAAGGCCATATGGCAGAGAACACCGCCCATGCCATCATCGAGGACTTGAAAGGGGCCGATCTGGTCATCGATATTCACTCAAGCAACCTCTTTTTGCGCGAAGTGCCGCAGGTTAGGATCAACGAGCGCACGCAAGAAAAGCTTTTGCCTTATGCCAAGCTTTTGAACATGGACTTTATTTGGATCCACGAGTCGGCCACGGTGCTTGAGGCCACTTTGGCGCACTCTTTGAACGTGAGCGGCACCCCCTGCGCGGTGGTGGAAATGGGCGTGGGGATGCGCGTCAACCACTCTTTGGGCAGGCAGCTTTTAAAGGGCATCTTAAATTTGCTTGCAGATCTTGATATCTGGAAGGGCGATGCTGCCGTGTCGGGCGAAGAGGAGCCCCTGCGCACGCCCATCGTGTGCGCAGGGCCTGATGTGTGCTTTGTCAATGCGGCAGCCTCGGGCAGCTTTTTGACCGAAGCGCGCAACGGCTGCTATGTCAAAAAAGGCGATCATCTGGGGGACATCGTAAGCTCGCTGACAGGCCAAATCTACGATCGGGTCGAGGCCCCCTGCGACGGGTATTTGTTTACCATCCGCGCCTTCCCTTTGGTTTATGAAGGATCGCTGGTGGCGCGCATTTACAAGGTTAAGGATCAATAACATGCAACAGCAAACTTTATTTGAGATGAAATCGCCTTTGCGCGACGACTTTAAGATCCAAGGCTTCAGATTCGGCGAAGGACAAAAGAGCCTGTGCATCGTCGGGGCCATGCGCGGCGATGAGATCGAGCAGCAATACATCTGCGCCCAAATGGTCAAGCTGCTCTCGCGCATCGAGCGCGAAGGCGGCCTGATGCCCGATCACGAGATCTTGGTGATCCCCAATGCCAACCATTTTTCCATGAACATCGAAAAGCGCTTTTGGGCCATGGACGACACCGACATCAACCGCATGTTCCCGGGCTATGAGCTGGGCGAAACCACGCAGCGCATCGCCGCAGGTCTGTTCAATGCCATCAAGGACTACAGCTACGGCATTCAGCTTGCAAGCTACTACATTAAAGGCGCCTTCATTCCCCACATCCGCATGATGCAGACAGGCTATCAGCCCGAAAACGAGGCCTGCTGGTTCGGTCTGCCTTATGTGTATGTCAAAAGCCCTCATCCTTACGACACGGCTATCCTCAACTACAACTGGCAGATCTGGGACACCAAGGCTTTCTCTTTGTACGCAGGAGGACAGGGGGCCATCTCCAACGAGCAGACTGCCATTGCCTGCGAGGCTATTTTGCGCTTCATGCACAAGTGCGGCATCATCAAAAGAGCGGTTAAGCCCGGGTTTGCGCCTGCTTTGATCCATGATGACGATCTTAAGAACGTCAAAGCAGGCTCGGCTGGTATCCTCTATAAGATCAAGGGAGCAGGCTCGGAGGTGGAGCAGGGCGAGAGCCTTGCTTTCATTTTGCACCCTTACACCTCAGATATCCTTGAGGATGTAAAAGCCCCCTGCAGCGGCACCATCTTTTTTGCCTATGACAAGCCGTTGGCTTTGCAAAATACCTTGCTCTACAAGATAGTTTAAAGGGGAGGAGCACCATGAAACCGGAACTTGAGATTGACGACAAGCTAAAGCGCGGCTTTGAGGCCTTGTGTCAAAGAAGAGGGATCAGCGCGGAGGCGGGGATCCCCGCCCTCATGCAGGATGCCAAGGCCAAAGCAGGTCGCGCCCGGGCTCTCTGCGAGGACGGACGCACCATCGAGCAGATTTACGATGAGTCTTTTGGCAACCTCGACCGGCTCTTTGAGAGGGTGCTGCAAGTGTAGCCCGGGCTGCGGGCTTTTGCCGCCGAAAAACACCTGCGCTCAAGGGGCAGCGGCGGCACAAAAAGCTTTCTTTAAAGCAGGTTTTGGCAGTATCCCCAAGGCAAAACCCTCTCTGCGGGGCTTGTAAGTTTGAAGAACGGCTGTTAGTCTTTGACACTCAGATAAGCGCCAATAAAATCTCTTCTTGGCAAACAAATAAAGGAGGATTTCATGCCCGCATCCTATGATTTTGATTTTACCGATCCCAAATTCTTGGCCGTGCTTGAGGCCAATGCCGATCTGTTTGAGCCTGAACATATGTTTGACATTGCAAAGGGTTTCTATTATGTCGCGCCGGTTGCCCAAGACTATGCCAAAGCCAAGTGGTGGCTTGAAAAAGCCGCGGCCCGGGGACATGCCGAAGCCATGGCGTATTTGGGATATTTTTATCAGGAAGGCTTGGGCATTCCTCAAGATGACGTCAAAGCAAGATTTTGGTTCGAGAAATCCTCGGCGCTTGGGAATATTTCGGGCATGGTCAGCCTTGCAGCCTTCTTTCTTGTCGGCCAGGGCGGCCCCGAAGACCCTTACGCGGCGCTGCAGTTGCTAAAGAAGGCTGCAATGACAGGAGATCATGTCGGGCAAAGCATGTTGGGCCGATTGTTCTATGATGGGATTGACGGAAAGAAGGATTTCAAGCAGGCCAAGCTGTGGTCTGAAAAGGCTGCCGCCAAGGGAGATTTTTTGGCCCAATTCACTTTGGGCGATATGTACAAAGAGGGCGCCGGGGTGCCCCAAGATGCGGTTGAAGCGCGCAAGTGGTACAAGAAGGCAGCAGATCAAGAATATCCCGCTGCCCTGCTTAGTTTGTCCAAAATGTTCTTTATCGGTGAAGGCGGTCCTAAAGATGAGGTCAAGGCCTTGCAATTGGCACAAAAAGCAGCCGCCAGGGGGCTTGCGGATGCCCAATGTTTTTTGGGCCACTTGCTGCGCGACGGACATTGCGGGAAAAGAGACTGTAAAGAAGCCTGCAGATGGTATCAAAAGGCCGCAGATCAGGGAGATCCTGAGGCCCAACGCAGTTTGGGCCTCATGTACTTGCTAGGTCGCGGGGTAACCCAAGATCTTGCCAAGGCCCGCAGGTGGTTTGAAGAGGCTGCAGAACAAGACGATGCAATCGCCGCGGGCAACTTGCAATTCCTCGATGACAATAAGCTTTAAAAAGAGCCGCCTGCACCTGATCAAGATTTGCCCGTCAAGGCAAAAGCGTTGTAACAGCGGCTTTTAAGACGGAGGGC
>CAZYXT010000094.1:0-9349 GCA_964651505.1 uncultured Enterobacterales bacterium | reverse complement strand
CCGATGCAGACGAGGTTCGTGCTCTGCTCGAAGAGCTTGGTTACATCGATGCGGCCACAGGCTCGGGCAAAACCCTGTTGTCCTGCGCCGCCTGCGTGGCGGCCGCCCGCAGGGGCATGACGGTCAAGTTTTGCCGCATGTCGGACTTGCCGGTGAGCCCGGAAGTCAAAGACTCGGCGGGCAGGAAGCGCCTGCGCGCCTAAGATCAGGGTAAGATGGGTTTTGGGGTACCCAAGCTTAAATTAAGGAAAGTGAGGTTTAATCAGTGACCGCCTGCCAGGCGCCTGAACACCTCGGCCTCGTTGTCCAGCACAATTTGTCTTTGCTCGGGGGGCAGTACCTCGTCGGCCCTGGTCAGACGCAGCCATTGCAGGGCATAGAACAGCAAAGCGCGGCGGCAGGGGTAAACCACTGTGCCGTCTTCGACCATGCCGTAATCGTGCTCGATGGCGCGGCGGGCCGCCTCGGGCAGGGCAGGATTGGCTTTGATAACCAGATCCACAAGCTCATTCCACTCGGTGTCGTCGCGTCCTGAGGTGCCCACTTCTTTGAAGCCGTTGCCGATGGGATCGGAGAAGCGATCGTTGGGAGCGGGGATCTCGGGCACGGCGCAGCGCACAACCCTCGAGAGCACGTAATCGCGGAAGCCGTGATGATCGTAACAATAGGCCCTGACATGCCAGCGCATGCCGTCATAGGCCAAACCGTGCGGCGCCACCAGATGGTCGATGGGCTTGACCGAGGTTAAAGATAAATAGGTGATGTGCACGGCCCGACGGGTGCGGATGGACTCGAGAATGTTAAACAGCACCACCGAGTCGATGTTGCGGCGCGGCGGATTGAAGGCGGCCACCCCCACGTTGGGGATGAATCCGAAGAAGTTGCGGCTTTTGACCAAATCGCCCTGGGCATAGGCCAAAAGATCGTTTAAATAGCTTTCAGGTGCGCAAATCTTGGGGAACAGGGGCTTAAAATCATCGGTGCGGGTATAGACCTTAAGATGACGATCATAGGAGAGATTTTTGCGAGGGGGATCCGATTCGCCGACCATCTGCTGATACTTGGACAGGTCCAATGAGGCCTGCGGGATCGAAATGCTGAAAAAATCTACCAGGTCGCGACGGTTAATGCGGCCGTCGGTGCCCAGTCGAAAATCGATGAACTCGAGCCTGCGCGCCTGATTCCACTTGTTGACAGTGGAAACCTCGTCATTAAAGTCTGCTGCCATGAACTTTATCTCCTGTGCATCGGCCCGACCGCTCCTTTAATCTGCACCCTTTTCTGCACTCTCGGCCTGATCCCGGGCAACCCCGGGTCACATGCGCATGAAAAGCATCAAATTGCAAAAAGATCTGAGCTGACGCGTATAATGACTATGAAAAAACAGGTTAGTCTTATAACTCTAAAAATTGAGTTGATTCTATCAATAAACAAAATCTTTATAAAGAACTAATTGAAAGGAGTTTTAAACTTTTTGCCCTCTTTGAGGCCCGAAGGAATCGGCTAAATCCAAGATCTTGCAAAAATGCCGCCCCAAAAATGGCCGTTTTGCGCCAAAAACAGCTGACAAATAATTAGGCGTTCTGATAGGTTTCAGAGGCCCTTATGTACATGTTGCAACTTCAAAATTAACTTACCATGCCTGATCATTGACTAGAAATTATATTCTGCCTCTGTGCATGAAAGAATTTTATCAGCGTTAAATTATTCCCCATTTGCCGTTTTGACCTGTCCGTGCAATTAAATAATGAACAAGAACCTTATTGACTTGCCTGATCGCAAAGAGCAAAGCCCTCACAAACCTGCGCCCCTGTCCTTTCTGTTTCAAAAGGTCCCAAAGGCCGCTTTATGGCGCTTAAGAGGCGCTCAGTCCTCGCTGCCTGACAGATGCCGCAAACACAAGGTGATCATGCCTGAGACGATATCGTCTCTGATCTGCGAGCTTAACTCAATGACAGGCAGCATGGCCATCTCCGCAGGAGTGAGCAGCCTTTTTTTGAGCCTCTCGGTCAGCCCTCCTTTCAAGCCTTCGGTGTAGACCACCACATAAGCAGGATTGAGCACGCACATGATGGCCCTTAAAGTGCGCACGGCCAGCTCGTCGGCCTGTTTGGGATCGGAGGGCAAAATCCCCACGTCGTTGTACATGGGAAAATACCTCACCTCCCCTGCCATGCCGTCGCGACCGCGCAACACGCTTCCCTCGTAGCAATATCCGCAGCTTGGCACGCGCCCCGGCATCAAGACCACCCCCGAGACAAATTTGTAGTCGCTGCAGCGTTTATAGCAGCCCAAGGCCGCGGCATTGATGTCGGTTTCAAAAAAGACGTCGGCTTTGAAGTGGGACGATAAATGTTTGGCAAGCCTGCGCGATTGCACATCATGGCGCAAGGCCGAAGCCACGCGCCCTCCCACCGTGTCGTTGGGCATGGAGATCCCGATCATGGCGATTTTGTCGTAGCGCTCCAAATACCTTTCGATGCCGATGCGAAACTCGTCGGTGTGAATGGTGGACAAAAGCTCCTCGCGCCTCTCGAGGCACTCGCCGAACAGATCATGGACGCTGTAGCCTGCGTAATCGTGCCCTGAGCGCTGGTAGCAGGAGACGATGAGCAAAAGCTTGTGGGCGGCATTGAATACGTAGGTCTTGGCAGGACGGCCCGATCCCGTGTTGATCATCTGTCCTTCATTTACCACCTGCAAGGAGACGAGCTCATTTAAAAGCTTGGTCAAAGTCACCACCGACAAGCCTGTGAGCACCTTCAGGCGCGACACGGATGCGACCTGCTCTTGGTGCAAGATCTTGGAGACCAGAGCCAGGTTTTGCTTTCTTATGGTGCTTGCCGTGACCTTTTCGGCCTTTAAGAGAGTGTCGGGGTTGTCTTGGCGCATAATTTTGACTCATTTTGGGGCAGGCACTGCCGCGGCATATTATTAAACTTAATTATTAAACTACATTTAATAATAACTGAAATTTAGGAACCAAGTCAAAACGGAGTAAAACTTCATTTTGGTTGTCCTACGGTAATCAGTTATCTTATTGATTTTACACAGGATTTTTGGGGCAACTTTGATCGCGACTAACTAATATTTATATTTATAATGATTTTTCAAAATTCGACCAAGATCACAATTTGCCCCAAAAATGTGACTGTTTTTGCAAAGTTTTAAGCCCCAAAGATCGCTTAAAAAAGGGCTTTTGTTTGGAAAAAGTTAGCAAATGCCCTTACAATAACTGAGGTCTTGGAGATGAAGCATAATTTCATGAAAAGACTTGAGGCGTTTTCAAAACAACCTAAAATGCGCTGAAAACAAGTTGCCTTTAACCCTTGGTCAAAGGCTTTTTACTGCACATGCAAACCAAAGGAGCCGACTTTGCTTCAGATTAGATTACACGGCCGCGGCGGTCAGGGTGTGGTGACAGCAGCCGAAATGTTGTCGCTGGCCGCCTTCTTAGAAGGTCACTTTGCACAGGCTTTCCCCAGCTTTGGTTCGGAGCGTACAGGCGCCCCCGTCGTCGCCTATGCCCGCATCGATGAAAAGGAGATTCGCACCCACGAGCCTATTTTGGAGCCCGATGCAGTGGTGGTTCAGGACCGTACCCTGCTGACTGCTCTGGATGTTTTTGCCGGCATCAAGCCTGATGGCTATGCCATCATCAATTCTGCCGATGCCCCCGAGCAGCTGGTACCCGAGTTGTGCCGCAGATTGCCTGCAGGCCATGTTCTGACGGTTCCTGCCACCGATTTTGCCATGCAGAAGATCGGCCGTCCTCTGCCGGGCGCCCCGATGCTGGCCTCGCTGGCTGCCGCCACCGGCGTATTCAAGCTTGAGAGCGTACAAAAATCATTCCAAACCAGGTACCCGGGCAAGATCGGCGATGCCAATGCCGATACCGCCGCTTTAGCCTACGAGTACATCATCAACGCCAAGAACGGAGGCAACAATGCTTAAGCAGATCGAAGGCTCATTAGGCATCGCTGAGGCCGTGGCTTTATGCCGCCCCGGTGCAGTTTGCGCTTACCCTATTTCTCCTCAAACCCACATCGTGGAAAATGTCGGCAAGTTCGTCAAGGAAGGCACGCTTAAGGACTGCGAATTCATCAACGTAGAGTCCGAGTTCTCCGCCATGTCCGTTTCCATCGGCGCCTCGGCAGGCGGCGTGCGCACCTATACGGCCACCGCATCACAAGGCCTGCTGTACATGGCCGAGGCCGTTTACAATGCCTCAGGTTTGGGCCTGCCCATCGTCATGACCGTGGCCTCCCGCGCCATCGGCGCCCCCATCAATATTTGGAATGACCACTCAGACTCCCTCTCGCAAAGAGACTCAGGCTGGCTGCAATTGTTCTGCGAGTCCAATCAGGATGCCCTGGACACCCACATCATGGCCTTTAAGATCGCAGAAGAAGTAGGTCTGCCCGTCATGGTCTGCATGGACGGCTTTGTTCTGACCCACGCTTTTGAGCGTTTGGATATGCCCACTCAGGAGCAAATCGACAAGTTCCTGCCCGAGTACAAGCCCTCCGAGTACCTGACACCCAAGGAGCCTGTTTCCATGGGCGGCATGGTTGCTCCCGAGGCATTCACCGAAGTGCGTTTCCTGATCCAGCGCAAGATGGAAAAGGCTTTGGACGTCATCGAGCGCGTCACCGAAGAATATCGCGCCATCACCGGCCACCACAGCGGCGGTCTGCTTGACTGCTACAAGTGCGAAGACGCCGAGCTCAAGCTTGTTATCTTGGGTTCTTCTGTGGGCACCGCCAAGGATGAAGTGGACAGGTTGCGCGAGGAGGGCCACAAAGTCGGCATCATTTCCTTAAAGTCGTTCCGTCCTTTCCCTTACGCCAAGATCAAAGAAGCCATCGGCGACACCAAGCGCGTTGTTTGCCTGGAGCGTTCCTTCTCTTATGGTGCCCGCGGCATCATCTGCCCTGAAGTCAAGCGCGCCATGGAAGGCACTGATTGCGACGTTCGCACCGCCATCGGCGGTTTGGGCGGCCGCGCCATTTTCGGCTCGACCATCCGCAACATCGTCACCGCGTCCGAAGAAGGCAAACTGACCGACGAAGTAACCTGGATTGACATTGACCGCAAGCTCTTGAACAACTACCTCAAGGACACAGAGGGCGTCACCCTCGACGAAAACACCCTGGTCAATGACACGGTTTTGAAGTCCACCATCAAGCGCTAGGAGTTTGACCCATGTTAGATTCGATTCAATTCTATCAGACCGGTTCCAAGACTGTCGGAAACCGTCTGCTCAATCCCTCCATGCGCACCAACCAGGCATCGGAGAGCCGTCCCAACACCCTGACCTCGGGTCACCGCGCCTGCCAGGGCTGCGGCGAAGCTTTGGGCGCCCGCTATGCCATTGATGCTGCCATGAGAGCCACCGGCGGCCAGCTGATGGTGTGCAATGCAACAGGGTGCCTTGAAGTATTCTCCACCACCTCCCCCGAGTCTGCCTGGAGACTGCCTTGGATCCACTCTTTGTTCGGCAACTCCGCGGCCGTAGGCTCTGGCCTGGCTGCCGCTGCCCGCGTGCGCGCCAAGAAAGAGGGCACCTCTGTCGTTCCGCGCGTGATTGCCCAAGGCGGCGACGGCGGCACCACCGACATCGGCTTTGGTCCCCTCTCAGGCATGTTCGAGCGCAATGACGACGTTTTGTACATCTGCTACGACAACGGCGCCTACATGAACACCGGCGTGCAGAGATCTTCTGCCACCCCTCCTGCCGCCCGCACCGCCACCACTCAATTGGTAGGCGACGAGCCCGGCGCCGATTGGGGCCGAGGCAAGAACGTTCCTCTGATCGCCATGGCCCACGGCATTCCTTATGTTGCCACCGCCACCGTCAGCGACTTAAGAGATCTTGAGTACAAGGTGCAAAAGGCCATGTCCTATCACGGCGCACGATACATTCAGGTCCTCGTACCCTGCCCGTTAGGCTGGGGCTGCGCTTCCTCGAGCACCGTCACCGTGGCCCGTCTGGCCGTCGAGACCGGCTTCTATCCCATTTTCGAGGCCGAATACGGCAAGGTTACTTCCGTTCGCAAGATCGTTCAGAAGCAGCCCGTCATCAACTTCCTGAAACTGCAGCGCCGTTACGCACACCTGACCGGCAAGAAGGGCGATCCCAAGGTATTGGCCCGCATTCAAGCCATGTGCGACGAGAACATCAAGACCTACGGTTTGATAGGCGAGGACATGCCTGCCACCGTGCCGGTAGCCATTCAGGCCTTAGAGCGCAATCAAACGGTTTAAAGGAGCACAATTAAGATGATGAACAAAGCTTTTGCCGCAACCCTGAATCCTGCCAGCTCCTTGGCCAACAAGACCGGATCTTGGCGCACGCTGCGGCCCGTCAACGTATTCAAACTGCCCCCCTGCAACAAGCAGTGCCCTGCAGGCGAGAACATTCAGCAATGGCTGTACTACGCAGGCGAAGGCGATTACGAGCATGCCTGGAGGGTATTGACCGAAGATAATCCTCTGCCTGCCTGCATGGGCCGCGTCTGCTATCACACCTGCGAGAGCAAGTGCAATCGCGGTTTCCTCGACGAGTCGGTCGGCATCAACTCGGTGGAGCGTTTCTTGGGCGACTATGCCATCGAGCATAACCTCTCCTTCAGAAAGCCTGCCCATGAAACCGGCAAGCGCGTCCTGGTCATAGGCTCGGGGCCTGCAGGATTGTCGGCTGCCTATCATTTGCGCCGCTTCGGCCACACCGTGCACATTGTCGAGATGGCCGAGCAGCCGGGCGGCATGATGCGCTACGGCATCCCCGTCTATCGTCTGCCTCGCGACATCCTTGATGCGGAGATCAAGCGCCTGACCGACATGGGCATCACCATCGAGTGCAACCACCCCGTGCAGGACATCGAGGCCGAAAAGAAGAACGGCAGGTACGATGCCGTGATCCTGGGCCTCGGCGCCGCCCTCTCCACCAACGTGGACATCCCCGCAGGCGACACCTCCCACATCATGCACGCTCTTGACGTGTTAAAGGAAATCTCCACCGACACCGAAGTGCACGTAGGCCGCAAGGTAGCCGTCTACGGCGGCGGCAACACTGCCGTTGACGTTGCCCGCTCCCTGCGCCGCATGGGTGCCGAACCCATCATCGTTTACCGCCGCAACCGCGACAAGATGCCGGCAAACGAGGAAGAGATGGACGGCGCCATCGAGGAAGGCATTCAGGTCAAGTGGCTGTCCACCATCACCGGGGCAGACAACAATAACCTGAAGATCGAGAAGATGAAGCTCAACGATCAAGGCTGGCCCGAGCCTACCGGCGAGTTTGAAGAGCTGACCGCCGACTCAGTCGTGCTTGCCATCGGCCAAAACGTCGATCTGTCAGTTTGCCGCAAGGCAGGCCTTGAGACCGAGAAGGATGCAGTGGTCATCGACCAAGAAAACATGATGACCTCGCAGGCAGGCATCTTTGCCGCAGGCGACATGGTCAAGGGCACCCGCACCGTCACCGCCGCCATCGGCATGGGCAAGCACGCTGCCCGCAGCGTCAATGCCTTCTTGAAGGGCAACGAGTACAAGCGTCAGTCCAAGCACGAGGATGCCAAGTTTGAAGACATGCACCCTTGGTATTACACCGACGCTCCCAAGATGATCCGTCCTCAGCTGGAGCTGGCCCGCCGCACCCAAACCTTTGATGAAGTGCAGCACGGCCTGACCGAAGAGAACGCCATCTTTGAGGCCCGCCGCTGCTTATCCTGCGGCAACTGCATGGAGTGCGACAACTGCTACGGCGTCTGCCCTGACAATGCAGTGATCAAGCTCGGTCCCGGCAAGGGCTACGAGTTTAACTATGACTATTGCAAAGGCTGCGGCGTCTGCGCCCAAGAGTGCCCTTGCGGTCATATCAAGATGGTACCTGAGAAGATCTAAGGTTCAGGCATTGCCCTTAGGTTAAAAAACATCACAAGAAAGGAGGCGCAAGCCTCCTTTGTTGCATCGCCCTCCCCGTCTTTGTGCCGTTTTGGCGCCATTTTTTTTGTTTCTTCATGCCAAAAAGCATGACCCTCAGGCTTTGAAAATAAAATTTTCTCTTGCATCTGCACTCAAAATCAATATAATGGCACAGCGGACCGGACAGATGGCAGAGCGGTTTAATGCAACGGTCTTGAAAACCGTCGAGGGTTTACGCCCTCCGTGAGTTCGAATCTCACTCTGTCCGCCACCTCCTTACAAATCCTCTCTTAAATTCTGCAATCCGCCGCCAATCATTAAGACGGAATTCTTGTGCCCTTTGCAGGACCCCCCTACCCCGAGCAATATGTGTCGGGTCTGACCCCGATCCATCTGATTCTTTTGGCCAACCTTAACAGATTGTGCGCAACCCCTTTTGCCAATAAGCACAACGGGGCCATCAATCTTAACGATAAAGCAATATCGGATTGGTGCGTCTATAAGTTCTCGGCACGCCAAATCAAGAGGCATTTGGAGCATCTTGAAGCTTTGGGGTTGATAAAGATTGAGCGGGGCGAAAAAGTCAGGTGGGTCAGAGTGGTTGCGGCCAAGCAAAAGAGCATGCCTTTTGTTCATATTGATAGCCTGGTCTGCGCTATATGCGCTATATGCGTGAGCGCTTTGCCGTCATCGCAAAGAACACGGCCCGGAGATGAACGCCACATCAAGAGCAGTGCGCGGCCAAACCGCAAGGGCCAAGACGCAGGCGCAGATCCATCAGGAGCGCCGGCAGCAGGAGCAAAGCCGTGCGCAGAAATGGGCTATCGATCGCAAGAAAAAACAGCAGAGCAAGCAGCACGAAAGATAAGATGAATGCTATGCTAGGGCAAATCCTAAGATCATTTCACACAGGAGAACACAAAATGCTGCCTGAAAAGCTGCCGAAGCCTTCTGAATGGTGCCCGCAAAACGATCCTCAGAATGAACAGGAGTGGGAAGAATATTTTGAATGCAGAAAAAGATGTGACCGAGATCTCTCACAAGAGATAAGAGATAAATTAGATAGCGCAATTTTAGAGTTGGATTCTAATGATGAACGGTTTATACAGCTTGGCAAACTCAATCCGCTGGTGCCTGACTGTGCCTATAGGTTAAAAAAAGTATTCGGATTAAAATCATTACAGGAATTTAATTTAATAGACGCAAAACATAAGTATCCTGATGAGTTTTAACAAATTAATTTCATAAAATAAAGTTAGCATGAGCGAAAAAGTTGATTTTCAAACAATACAAGAGCTGGCTTTTATTCATTCTAATTCTATAAATTCAAGCCAAAACAAACTATTAGAAAGCAAAGAATATAAAACCGCTAACAAAGCGTTAGAAAGTTATAACTCATTTATTGAACAAACAAGTAAAG
>CAZYXT010000093.1:0-9563 GCA_964651505.1 uncultured Enterobacterales bacterium | reverse complement strand
CCGCGGACCTCTTGCATGCCATGCAAGCGCTCTCCCAACTGAGCTATAACCCCAACCGGAAAGTGAGGCACATTATAAGGGAAGTAAATTTGCAGTCAACAGTTTTTTGGAAGATTTTTTAAAAAATTCCGCGGCCTTTGTAAAATTTTCCTGAATTTCAATAACTTGGCGGCAAAAGCGGCAGAAATTAAGTTTACTCATGAACGCGCGGGGTGCGCAGCAGCGACTCGCAATTTTCCACAAACGACAAAGAGGCCAGCAGATCTTCATCTGAGAACAGCGAGCCGTTGCCTAAATGCAACGAGAGCTCCTCGTAGACTTTTTGATTGGTGCACGTCTCGTAAGTGGGAGCAGGGATGCGGTATGGCATGGCGCAGGCTTGGCCGACGCAGATGATGCCAAAGAGCAGTGCGGTTAAATATTTCACGCCCGTCCTCCTAAACTACTTGAGAAACATAGGAAACTATTGGAAAATATAACACTTCATTTTCTTTTATTCAAACGACGGATTGGCAATAAAATCGCAGGATCTGCTACAGCAAGCAAGCGCATATATGGCACAGATATCAGATGAGATCTTAAAAAGACGCACCTTTGCAATCATTTCCCACCCTGACGCCGGCAAGACCACCATTACCGAAAAAGTCTTGCTGTTTGGCAGCGTCATTCAAAGGGCAGGCGAGGTCAAAGGCCGCGGCTCCACCGGATCTTTTGCCAAATCAGACTGGATGGCCATGGAAAAAGAGCGCGGCATTTCGGTGACCACCTCGGTCATGCAGTTTCCTTACAACGGCTGCATCGTCAATCTGCTCGATACCCCGGGCCACGAAGACTTCTCCGAGGACACTTATCGGGTTCTCACGGCGGTGGACTCCTGTCTGATGGTCATCGATGCGGCCAAGGGCGTGGAGGAGCGCACCCGCAAACTGATGGATGTGACCAGGTTGCGCCAAACCCCCATCTTGACCTTCATGAACAAGCTTGACCGCGAAACGCGCGATCCATTGGAGCTTATCGACGAGGTTGAAAGAGAGCTTGATATCCTGTGCGCTCCCGTCACCTGGCCCATCGGCGCCGGCAAGTCATTTAAGGGCATCTATCATATCTTAAAAGACGAGGTTTATCTGTATCACTCGGGCGAGGGGTTCCATATTCAGGAAAAGAGGGTTATCAAGGGGCTTGATAACCCGCAGCTTGATGAGGCTTTAGGAGAGGAGTTTGCCGCCAAATTGCGCGAGGACATGGAATTGGTGCAAGGCGGCTCCAATCCCTTTGATCTTGAAAGCTTCCTCAAAGGAGAGCTGACGCCGGTGTTTTTCGGCACGGCTTTGGGCAATTTTGGCGTCGACGTGATGCTTGACGGACTTACGCAATGGGCGCCTTCTCCTTTGGACCGCCCAAGCGACGTGCGCACCGTCAAGGCAGGCGAAGAGAAATTTTCAGGATTTATTTTTAAGATCCAGGCCAACATGGATCCCAAGCATCGGGATCGCATCGCCTTCATGCGCATCGTCTCAGGGGCCTACCATAAGGGCATGAAATTAAAGCAGGTGCGCCTGGGGCGCGAGGTGCAGTTCTCAGATGCCGTCACCTTTATGGCAGGGGAGAGGGAGCTTGCGGCAAACGCCGTGGCAGGCGACATCATCGGCATCCACAATCACGGCACCATCCGCATCGGCGATACTTTTACCGAAGGCGAAGAACTGCGCTTTTTTGGCATTCCCAATTTTGCCCCCGAGCTCTTTCGCCGCATCCGCCTCAAAGATCCCTTAAAGCAAAAGCAGCTGTTAAAGGGCCTGGTGCAATTGTCAGAAGAGGGCGCCGTGCAGGTGTTCAGGCCGATTTTGAACAACGATCTGATCGTGGGAGCCGTGGGCATTTTGCAGTTTGACGTGGTGGTCTCGCGCCTAAAGCACGAATACAATGTCGATGCCGTCTATGAAAACGTGCCCGTCTCGACGGCCCGCTGGGTTGAGGGCGATAATGCGGCCATCGAAGAGTTAAAGCGCAAGGTGCCGCAGAATCTGGCCTTGGACGGGGCCGACGAGCTTACCTACCTTGCAACCTCCGGGGTCAATCTTTCCTTGACGCAGGAGCGTCATCCCAAGGTAACCTTCAGGGCCACGCGCGAGCATTAGCATGATTGACGCCCATCTGCATCTTGGAGATCTCAAAGAGCAGGGGGCGGCCCTCTCAGCCCTCAGGGGCAAGATTTTTGTCAGCAGCGCCTTAAGCGTTCAAGAGGGGGCTGCAGAGCTTGCCTTGTGCACAGAGGCAGGCGGATATTGCTCCATAGGCCAGCACCCTTGGTTTGCCAAATCATCAAAGCTTGACGAGGCGCTTTTGAAATCCTATTTGGACAATCCCAAGTTTAAAGCCGTGGGCGAGTGCGGGCTGGACAAAAAAAGCCCTTTGCCCCTTAAAGGGCAGCTTGAGCTTCTTGAGGCGCACGCAGGCTTTGCCTTTGAGCACGGATTGCCCCTGGTGCTGCATCTTACCGCTTATCGTCAAGAAGCATTGGCGCTGCTTGGGCATTTTAAGGGTCTCAAGCTTATGGTGCACTATGCCTCAGGCTCTTTTGAGATCTTAAATGAGTACCTAAAAGCAGGCGCGTATCTGAGCTTTTGCGCAGCAAGCCCTTTAAACCGGGACCGGCTTAAAATCGCAGCGAGAATGGATCTGTCAAAACTTCTTATTGAAAGCGATTTTGATTCTGCCCAAGAGCAGCACGGGCCGTACTCGTATTGCCCTGTCAAGAAACTTGCACAGACCATAGCCGACTTGCGGGGGCTTGACATTAAAACCCTGACGGACAGGCTTGATGATAATCTGACCGCCCTGTTGGGCTTGTGATGAGGATATAAAGTGGCTTACTTATTTTTAGTCTCAAAGGGCGCCGCCCAAGGCGCTTTGCTTGACGGGGTCAAACAAAGCTGCAAGGCGGCCTTGCACGGGTATTTAGATGGAGACTGCCTTGAGGTTTTAAAGTCAGGCTTTCAATACGATCATGTTTATGCCCTGTGCCGCGGTCAAATCAATGATTTTGACAAAGCCTTCTTGGTTTTTAAAAAGCATGCCTTGCAGCTGCCCTTTGATGCCTGGCTTATGAGCGAGGTGCCCTCCTTGCAAGAGAGCGGGCTTTTGGTCATGGATATGGACATGACCACGGTGCAGATTGAAGGGATAGACGAGATAGCAAGAGAGCTTGGGGTCTATGACGAAGTTGCCAAGGTTACGGCTGAGGCCATGCACGGCAAGCTTGAGTTTGCAGCCTCCCTCATAAAAAGAGCAGGTTATCTTAAAAGCACCAAGAGCGCTCAGTCCGTGCTTGATGCCGTCAAGGCGCGCATGAGAGAGACAGACGGCCTGCAAAACCTGCTGCCAATGCTTAAGTCAAATTTGTGGCATCTTGGCATTGCCTCAGGCGGCTTTACGCAGCTTATCGATGTCATCAAAGACAAGTACGGCATCGACTTTGTCAGAGCCAATACCCTTATCATCAAAAACGATCAGTTTACGGGAGAGGTTGCACAAGACATCGTCGATGCCCAAAAGAAGCAGGAGGCCCTGCTCTCATGGTCAAAGCAGTGCAATGTCCCTAAGTCTAGGTGCATCTGCCTAGGCGACGGGGCCAATGATCTTTTGATGATCAAAGAGGCAGGCTATGGCTTTGCCTATCATGCCAAACCCAAGGTAAGGCAACAGAGTCCTTATCTTATCGATCACAGCGATTTGAGCGCAGTGTGTCTGCTTTTAAAAATCGCAAGGGAGTGCCATGGCCAAAACTAAAACCATCTTCGTGTGCTCATCCTGCGGCGCCCAATATCCGCGGTGGTCGGGGCAGTGCCGCGAGTGCGGCGAGTGGAATACGCTTGAGGAGCAGTTAAAGGCGCCAAAGGAGCCCGGGGCCGGCATGCGCGCAGCAAGGCAGGCTCTGTCGGGCTTTGCAGGGGCGGCAGGCTCGGGCGTGCAGAGGCTCAATGAGGTGGCCGTGCATGCAACAAGGCGCCTTAGCACCACCTTGGCAGAATTTGACCGGGTGTTGGGCGGCGGCATAGTGCCGGGATCCGTGGTGCTCATAGGCGGCAATCCCGGGGCAGGCAAATCAACCCTCCTGCTGCAAACCATTTGCAAGATCTCAGAGCAGGTGCGGGTTTTGTATGTGACAGGCGAGGAGTCCTTGGAGCAGGTGGCCCTGCGGGCCCAAAGGCTCAAGCTTCCCGCCTCGCAGGTGCACATTGCAGCCGAGACCTCCATAGACAGCATCTGCAATTTGTGCACTCAAAGCAAGCCTCAGGTGCTGGTGGCAGACTCCATTCAGGTCATGCATGTGTCGGGGGTGGATTCGGCCCCGGGCTCGGTTTCGCAGGTGCGCGAGAGCGCCTCTGCCCTGACTCAGTTTGCCAAGCGCACCAATATTGCCGTGTTCATGGTGGGCCATGTCACCAAGGAAGGATCTCTTGCGGGGCCCAAGATCTTGGAGCACTGCGTGGACTGCTCGGTGGTGCTCGAGGCAGGGACTGATCAGCGCTATAGGACTTTGCGCTGCCATAAAAACCGCTTCGGGGCAGTCAACGAGATAGGGATTTTTGCCATGACCGACACGGGGCTCAAAGAGGTCAAAAACCCCTCGGCCATCTTCTTGAACCGCCAGGAGACCATAGCCCCCGGGTCTTTGGCCATGGTGATTTGGGAGGGCACGCGCCCCTTGCTCGTCGAGCTTCAGGCCCTGGTGGATTTTTCCCAATACGGCAATCCGCGCAGGTTAAGCCTGGGCACCGATCCCAACCGTCTGTCCATGCTCATTTCGGTGCTGCACCGCCACGCAGGATGCCAGCTGTCCGATCAGGATGTGTTCACCAATGTGGCAGGCGGGGTTAAGGTGGAGGAGACGGCCTCGGATGTGCCTTTGGCGTTGGCTTTGCTGTCGTCTTTCAACGGCAGGGCCATCGACAGGCGCACCATAGCCTTCGGCGAGATCGGTCTTACGGGCGAAATCAGACCCGTGCCGCAGGGACAAGAGAGGATCAACGAAGCCCTCAAGCAGGGCTTCAACCGCTTTATCATCCCCGTCGGCAATGCCCCGCGCATTCCTCCTGCTCAGGCGGAAATTTGCGCGGTGCGCAGAGTTGATGAATTGCTCTCTTTAGTTTAATAATCGCGGCTGACCATGAGCTCGGAGAGCTCGCGGTTGATAAGCTCGGAACGGCCGATGTTAAGCTCGACGAGCCTCTTTAAGTGGGTGATGGAGACGGCGTCGGTGTTGACGCATTCCAAGCCCACCTTGTTGTCCTGAAAGTGGCGGCAGGACATGTGCATGACAATCTTGGCGCTGACATCGAGTGCAAAAGTGCAGGTGTAGCGCTGGCCTATATAGATGGGAACGCTGCAGTTGGGCGGCAATTCGATCAAGGCACCCTTCAAGCTCACGTCCAAGATCCTGACGGGGACCATTTCGCTGCCATTATCGCTTTGCAAAAATCCTCTTAATTGCATGATCACACGCGAGTAGCGGCGTCTCTCCTGCATATTTGCCATGATGAATTTTCCCTTAGTTATTTCTTCTTTACTTCTTAATGTTTATGTATCGGTTTGCCTGACTAAAGATTAAGCAGACGGGGCTGACGATAAGATGGTATGTACCAGACGCAGACCGATGATCAGGCGATCTTCGTTCCTAAAGCGCTGCTCCAGACAGCTGCCGACCTGCTCCAAATCTTGTTTCAATGTTTTAAGTTTACTCTCATCGAGGTCTTCTGCATAGCGATCATTAAAACGCATCAGGTATTCGGTCGTCTTTTCTATTTTGGGCAATACCCTTTGTGCTATGGATAAAGAGCGTCCCGAGGCGTTTTCAATCAGGCCTAAGATCTTGGGGTATAAGTCAAAGTGGCCGTGAGAGACGTAATCTATCAAATGCTCGCAAAAGGCGATGATCTGCTCGTATGAAGGGTAGCATTCCTCGTGCTCGGTCTTAGGCCGGTCGGAGCTTAAGGGCAGGTTGAGAAGCTGCATGTACATGAGCACCAGATCTTGGCGGGCCTTGACCATGTCGTTGATCCAGGCATAACGCTCTTCGACTTCTTGCAGCCTTGTATTAAATCCTTTCAGGTTATCATTGCCCATGACTTACCCCCTTGCATCGGCAGACGATTTTCAACTTAAATCAAGGTTAGAACAAACAGGGATTCAAGTCTGTTAGCTGTGTCAAAAATGTGCAAACCTAAGTCAGCAAATTGTTTGCATCAGAGCATGCAATATGCGTGCCGTGCTCCGATGCAATGATTGATGAGAACGCTTAAGGATTGGCTGCCATCAGATCGTCTTGGTACAGTTCTTTTTTGTACAAAGCCACGTTGTTTTTGAAACGCTGCTTTTGCTTTTGCGAAACGGAGATGTCTTCATTCTTGGGCAGCTTGACGCGCATGGCATTGACCGGGCGGTTATTGATGCGCAGCTCGTAGTGCAAATGAGGCCCGGAGGAGAGGCCGGTATTGCCCGAGCGGGCGATGACCTGTCCGATCTTCACCCTTTGGCCCGCTGTGACTCCGAGCTTGGACAAATGCATGTAGACGGTCGAATAGCCGCCTGCGTGACGCATCACGATGTAGAAGCCTGCCGATTTGGAGAAGGCTGCCTTATCGACGACGCCGTCGGCGGGGGCGATGATGGGCGTGCCCGTTTTCATCCCAAAGTCGGTGCCGTTATGAGCCCTGATCGCGCCTGTGACGGGGTGGCGGCGGTTGGGATTAAAGTTTGAGGTGACCCTGGGCGTGCCCTCAAACGGGAAGCGGCGGAAATTGGCCGTATCGGCGTTATAGCCGTTTTCATCGTAATACTTGTTGTCGGCAAGGTTGCGGTAGGCTGCAATCTTGCCCAAACGCGACAGATTGAACTCCACGGCATTGATGGTGCCTTGCCCCTTTTCATCGGAGAACAGGACGCGCAACGAGTCCCCCGGCTGAATGTGGCGGCTGAACTGAATGCGCCCCTTAAAGAGCTTGGTTATCTGATTGATCTCAGCATAGGTAAGACCGCCTTCATGGGCGGCGGTGGAGAAAGCCTGGCCCTTTTTGATGTCGATCACCACCAGGCGGCCGCGCTTTTTGTAGGCAGGAACCTCAGGATCGGAGGTTTGATCCGTCAAAGCAGAGCCGATGGGGCTTGCTGCCAGCGCAGCTTGGGCAATCCTGGTATTTTCATTTAAAAGGTGGGCATTCAAAGGCTCGCGCACCACGGTAAAGTCATTGACATTGGGATCGGTGCGGTAAAACCTCAATTGCTCGCTCTTGTTTAACTGCTTGACAAAGGAGAGCAGCCTGTTGTCCTCGTCAATCAAAAAGGACAGCTTGTAGCCCACCGTAAGCTTGGTGATGGATGGGCCGGCATCCTTATGCTTGGTGATGGATTCCATCACGTTGTAGGAGATATTAAGATCCGAGAAGATAGAGGAGATGGTGTCGCCTCTTTGAATGTCTTCGCTGTACCAGCGCGAACTTGCCTCGCTTCCTTGGGAGGCGGCCAGGTTTTGAATTTCCTCGACCAAGGCGCTGTCAGAGTCGGTCAGAATGCTCTCGGGGACTTCTTCTTCGTAAGCGTCGTACTCATCCCTTTGATATCCCGTAATCGAGGCGATTGCATCGGCCAGGCCGACCTTGGGATCGATTATCTCTTTAAGAGCGCTTGCGGTGCCTGAGGTTGAAGCTTCTTCGTTTAAGTAGGCTTGGGGATTGTCCACCACCTGACCGTCTTCAAAGGAGAGCATGCCAGAGTACTGAGTGCGGTTGTTCAGGGCAGAGGCGGGGGTTGACAGATCTTGGGGGCCCGGGAGCACGAAAAAGAGCACGCCGGCAGTCAAGAAGGTTGCACCGATGGCGATAACGTGATTTCTTGGCAACAGCCTGCCATCTGCGCCGGCAAAATTGTCTTGGCAGACGAAATCTTCAAATTTCATCAGATTGTGGTCGGAATATACAGTTTTCGGATAAGGTTTGGCGCACGTATCATCGCTCATGGCAGTGCTCCTCAGTGCTCAACATGCTCCACCATGGCCGAAAAATTCAAAATACATGATTTCTTATCCGCAGGTTTAACGGAATAGCAATTTCTAATATAATTTGCTGTACTTATTAAGTATGCTTCATTTTGAAAAGCTAAATCAAGTAGCAGGCTCACAATTTTTCAGGCAAGGATTTGATTTGTGATTTTTGGGGAAAAGTTCTATCCGGCCTTAAGGCGCTTAAGTCCGTGGCGCCAAAGCCTGTTTGCCCTGGTGTTGGCGCAAAGGCAGCTTGCCAATGTTGCCCTTTATGCCGATTTGCATGAAGACAAGCCTTTGAGCAGCGGCTTTGTGCATCTTCTCAAGCTCATGTGGCAGTATCATCAGGACAAGCAAAATCACCTGGATATCAAGGGGGCGGCGCTCTCTTTTGAAAAGCTGCGGCCCAAGATTGATGATGACTCCTCAGAAGGCTCCGATCTGGGTGTGCAGGCTGCCTTTGATGCCTGCACTTGTCTTTTGGCAAGCTGCGCTGCGGTCTATGAAAGGGACGGATCTGAGGCGCAGTCGGCTTCCAAATCTTCATTGGGCAGCGTGCTTCGGTACGTGGACGCCGACAGCCCCGAGCTCTTGGATGAAGAAGAGCTGCGCGAGCTTGAGATTGTCGACAAAGAGGTCTCTTTCCAAGTCGAACTCATGGAGCTGGTCGGCAAAGCGGCGCGCGAGCCTGATCTTGTCAGGTTTTTAATCAAGCTCTCCTTAAAAGACAGATTAAGCAATATCGGCATCAGCCTTGATGACACGAGCCTATCAGCATTCAATGCAGGCAGCTGTCACTACGACCAAAAAGAGGCGCTGTCAAAGGCCAAACAAGAACAAAAGAAAAGGTTGCAGGCAAACCTTAAGCGCAAAAGCGGCAGATTTGATAAGACCTCGCATGAGCAAGGCCGAGGCGGCAAAACGAATGATGACGATCTTGTTAAGATTTATCCTCAATCTGCCGATAAGGATAATACAAATAAAGAAGAACCCGCTGAGGGGCAAACCAAGCCTAAGTCTTTTGAACGCCAAAAAGGCGGCGAAAAGGGATTTAAATCCAGGCGCAAAGGCTCTTATCAAGAAAAGAGAACAAGCAAGCCTCGCACTCCAAGGGTTTTTGGGCCCGATCTCAAAGAAGGTCGCAGCCCGTAGGAGAGAGTATTGGGCGGCGGTGATGCCGCCTTCTTTTTGCACGTCTCCAAGACAGCCCGGCAAAGTTAAGGGAGCGCCTGCTCTCAGGTTTGACGCCGTCTTTTAACCATCAAAACCGGAGTCAAAAAAGATCCTGCGCCCTGATTTGATGGCAGGGCTTGCAGGCACTCTAAGTCAAATGTCCCTGCGCAAAAGCCGGCCTCAGCGAAAGATGCATAAAGGCGGAGATCATGAGGGCCTCGGGCCGGCGGATCTTTTGGCAAAGAAAGGATCATCGCTTAAATGCAGGACCTTTTGCCGGGGTGTGCTTTAATCCCTCCTAGTATGGCGATCTAAAAATAACTTAATTAATTGGTATTTCCCTCTTTGCAAA
>CAZYXT010000092.1:0-9572 GCA_964651505.1 uncultured Enterobacterales bacterium | reverse complement strand
CTAACCCAGGTGTAGCCTGGGTTTTCGCTAATTAGTGCCCCAAACCCAGGTTTAATTTTCAATTGCAGCCCCGAGGGGCTCTTTTTTCAGGCCTATTATAGCGCCCGGGGGCCATTGCCGAGAGTTTTGGCCCAAAGATTGCTGCAACAAAGTCCCCGGGTGTTTTTAAAGGCGCGGCGGCAAAAAGTTATGTTTTGCGATAAGTAAAATTTTGCGGGATTTTAGATCTATTTGGCTAAAGATCTGAGGACAGCGGCCGAAATGCCATCGGGCAGTTGCAAATCTTGCCCTGCATGTGGCATGATGTCAAACGATCGTTTGTTATATAGTGCGTATGTTGCAAATTTTAAAAAAGTATGGTTAGTAAGCTTTATTCGGCCTTAAAGGGTCTTGTGTTGGCAGGAGTCATCTCTTTATTGGCAGCCTGCTCCCCTTATCAAAGTGATTATCTTGGCACCTGGATCGGTATCGATGACACGTCGCCCAATTACGCGGTTTACGAATACTCTATAGTCGACGCGGGATCGGGACGCTGTTCGGTCAGAGTGACCATGCTTACCTACGAGTTGAACGACACCCGCGATGCCTTGGTCTGGACCAGCTCTTTCCCCCGTTATTTCCCGGGCACCTTTAACTCTTCAAGCGGCCGCCTTGAGACCGATTTTGGCTCTTTGTCCTATGAAATAGGCTCAGGCAACCTCCGTTACAACGGCATCACCTTTGTGCGCAAGGCCAAGAACACCGAGCTTAAGTTCAAATATGTGGCCCGCGATCATTTAAAGTCCCTCTACCCCGATATCCCCATAGTGGATTAGCAAGAGATCTCCCCGCCTCAGGCGGGGCAGCCTTAAAAATCCTGTCTTTAAGATTCAACAGATTGAAGCTCAAGCTTCGACGGGACGGGCGGCCAGTGCCGCCCTCAAAATGCGCAGATTGGGCACCGGTCAGTCTTGCTGTTTGCTCTGCAAGCCTTTGGCCTTGAAGTTTAAGACGAACAGATCTGCGTCAATGTAGTCGACAATTTCCTCGCAGGTATTGCCTATCAAGGCTGCCGACATGCCCTGCCGCCCTGCAGAGCCTATGAAGACGGCCTGCGGTTTTAAGCTCTTGCACAAAGCGGGGATCACGTCATCGGGCAGGCCCTCTGCGATGTGACAGTTCTCCTGCGGAATATTATGGGTCTTGGCAAAGGCAAGCAGCCTCTTTTTGTGCTCTTGCAAGATGCTGTCGGCATACACCTCGGGGGCGTAATTGGGCACTTCCAGCATGATGGCAGGCATCACCACCGGGGCTGAATTGACCAAATGAATGGCAGCCTTGGTGATGGTGGCGAGCATCTGCGCCTCGCGCAGCAAGGCTACATTGAAGTTGCGTTTTTCCTTGGAGGTAAAGTCAACCGCCACCACGATGTTCGGGGTTTCTTCCCAGCCGTGCTCTTTGGCAATGATCACGGGGATGCGGGCATTTCTTAAAACATACCAATCGATGGGGGTGAAGATGAGGGCATCCAAGATCCCGTGATTGTTGGCCCCCTTGATGAGCAGATCATAGCTGCCGCTGTTCATTTCGGCGGCTATGCTGTCGCCGATGTCGCGGGCAAAGGCTACTTTGGGCACGACCCTGACATCGTGATCTTTGACAATCGAGGCAATGAGCTCTTTGAGCTGCTTGATGTGAACATCCTGAATGTCATCGCGCGCAAGCTTGCTTTCTTTGCGGTTTAAAATGTGAATGTCATAGGAGAAATCATAGACCAGGCGCAAAGCGGTGATGGTGATCTTGGGATTGTATTTGGCAAAATCAAGCGCGCGCTCCAAGGCAATTTGCCGGTCGCGTTTAGGCTCAATCACAACCAGGAGGTTGGTATACTTTCTCATGATTCGTCCCCTTAAAAGCCTTTAAAAGCTTTGTGAAAAACATCTGCCGATGCCTTACTTTTCTCAAATTTTTAAGACTTTGTAAGTGATAGGGAGCACAAAAGCTCAAGAAAGTCATACAAATTTTGCAACACGGCGCGCTTTTGCCCCCGGGACATCGGCACTTTACATCCTGATATCTTTAAAGCGCACTCCCAAAATAAGGCAAAGGCCAAAATAAGCGATTGCGCCCAAGCCTATGAATAAGCAGAGGTACAAGGCAGCCTCTAAAGTGCTCATGTCTGCCCAGGTTTGAAAATCAAAGCTTGCATGGCGCACCAAGACTGCCATGCCGACCGCTGCCAAAAGCGCCTTTAAGATAAACATCAGGCTTGCCATATTCGGCCTGTAGATGTTGCGCCTGCATAAAAGCCAAAGCAGCAGTCCTGCGTTGACGAAAGCTGCCAAAGCCGTGGACAAGGCCAATCCCACGTAGCCTAAGGGCACTATCAGGATCAAATTGAAGATGATGTTGGAGATGATGGAGGCAATGGAGCATTTGACCGGGGTCTTGGCATCCTGCAAGGCTGCAAACCCTTGAACCAAGATCCGCACCAGCATGATGGCGCACAAGCCGCTTGCCGAGGCGAGCAAGGATGCCGAGGATAACAGGACATGCTCTGAAGTAAAGGCCCCGTGCATGAAAATCACGCGCAAAATGCTCTCGCGCAGGGCAATCATGCCCAAGGCCGAGGGAAAGGCCAAAAACAGCACCAGCCGCACCCCCCAGTCGAGTGTCTTTGCATAGCGCTCCTGCTGCTGTTTAAAATTAACCTTCGAGAGGGCAGGGAGGATCACCGTGGAGATGGCCACGGCAAAGATCCCGATGGGAAACTCCAAGAGCCTGTCGGAGTAATAAAGATACGAGATGGCGCCCGTGGCCAAGAATGAGGCGAGCACCGTATTGACCAAAAGATTAAGCTGCGAGGCCGACACCCCGATCAAGGCGGGGATCATCAATGTTCTGATCTTGACCACCCCCGGGTGGTGCCAGTCAAACTTGGGCAGCCTGATAAGCTTGAGCCTTATGACAAAGGGCAGCACAAAGCACAATTGGGCCAGGCCTCCTGCGGTCATGGCGCAGGCTAATGCCGCGTTGGGATCGGGAAAATGCGGGGCAATCAGCCATGCGCAGACAATGAGGACAATGTTTAAAATGCACGGGGTGACAGAGGGGATGGCAAATTTGCCATAGACATTTAAAATCGAGCTGCACAAAGCCGTCAGGGTGATGAAGAACAGATAAGGAAAGGTTATCTGCAAAAGCTTTGAGGCTTGGGCAAATTTGCTGCCGTCAGGCTCGTCATTCAAATAAGCTTCAAACCAGCCGTAGCCGAACAAGGCCGTGAGAGCAGGCGAGGCTGCCATGCCGATAAGGCAGACAACAAGGACAATCGCCCCCAAGGTGCCGAAACATTTGGCAATGAGCTCTTGCAAAGACGCAAAATCCTCATTCTGTTTTGTCTTGGTCATCACAGGAACGAAGGCCTGCGCAAAGGCTCCCTCTGCAAACAGGCGGCGAAAGAAGTTTGGGATGCGGTTTGCAAAAAAGTAGACGTCCGCTGAAAGCCCTGCGCCGAGCAAACTTGCAATGGCAATATCGCGCACCATGCCCAAGATGCGCGACAAAAAGGTGGCAGCGGCGCTTGCGGAGCCTGCTTTTAGCAAAAAGGATTTGGCGGCCGGAAGATTTTGGCTCATATCAGTATTTTTTGGAAAAGATGTAGTGATGATCGGGGGTGATGACCTCATCTAAGGGCATGTCCCACTTTTCAACCTTAAGATCTTCTATGAGCTGAAAGTCATAAGCAAGGCCGATGAGCACGCAGGCTGCGCTGACCTTTTTTAACAGGCGGTCATAGTAGCCCCCGCCCATGCCCATGCGCGCCCCGCGCAGATCAAAGGCCACCAGGGGAATGAGCATCGCCTCAAGATAGGAGGGATTGACCAGTCTTTCAGGATAGGGCGGAGGCTCCAAGATCCCAAAGCGGTTGGGGACAAGATCTTCAGGGCCCTCAAGGCTGTAAAAATTCATGAGCCCCTTAACGGAGGGGTCAACTGCGGGCAGCACCACCGCATGGCCTTGTGCCGACAAAGCTTCATTGATTTTAAAGGTGCCGATTTCATGGGAGGCTGAGCAGTAAGAGGCAATGAGCCTCTCCTCTTTAAGATAAGGATGGGCAAGCACGCGCGAGGCAACGGCCAGGCTTGAGCGCTCTTCGTCTTTGGCATTGACTGCGGTTCTTTTGGCAATGATGGTTTTTCTCAGTTCGTCGCGGTAGTGTCTTACGCTGCTGTGCATGATGGTTCCCGATATTTGTAGCTTAGCAAAGCGGTTTGCACTCATCTTGTATTTTAGATGCAAGCTTGGTCAGATCATCAAGCTCTCTTGCAACTTCTTGCAGATCTTCGTCATCTGTCTTGGGGGCGGCCCCTGTTTTTTGATGATCAAACTCAAGGCGCAAGGCGGCAATGATCATGGATTGCAGGGGGCTGAAGGCAGGATTGGCCTTTGATGTGGAGGCTGCAAGTTCCTCAATTTTGGCTATGGCCCTGTGCATCAGCGCCTCATCGTCTTTTTGGCAGGTGATGCAAAAATTCTCCCCAAGCATCATGAAATTTACGGGGACAACCTTGCCTTGGGCCTGAGCCTTGGCATCATCTTTATGCTCTTGCCCGTCTGCTGCTTCATGATTTTTTGGGGCAGAGGGCGCAGCATTTTCAGACAGGATAATCTCTTGGAGCTTGTCTTGCTGCAAGGGGCCGCCCGTGTGATCTTCAATTTTTGTGGCATGGCTGTGCGCCTGGGCTTGGCGATAAACCGAGGGGACAGAAGGTGCCTCGGATCTTTTGTAAGGCTCTTGCAAAAAAGGTGCGGGCTGCCCGGTGCGGCTTATGACCGTTGCAGGGCGTGCGTCATCTTTCAGTCCCTGCAAGGCATGGTCTGCACCTGCTTTTTTGGGCGGCACATAAAAAGCGCCGGGCCTGGCTTGGTGCAAGATGCCGCTGTCTTTATTATGCTCTTGTGCCCAAGAGGGGCTTTGGTCTTTGGGAACTTTTGGGGGCTTGCAAGAGGCATTGTGCAATTCATCTTCTTTTTGCACAATCTGCGCGGCATTTGACGGGCCATGGGTGATAACCGTGTGCACCTGGTTATCCAAAGTTTTCCCTGAGGGGTGAGTAAGATCTGCTTTGGCATCTTCAAAGGCTGGCAAAGCCTCGGCATTCTCTTGAAACTTTGATTGAAGATATGGATCTGCCATGGTTTGCGCTTGAGGAGAGCCCTGCACCAAAGCGTCAAGATCTTCTATTGCATAAGGCACATCGTCTTTAAAAATGCCGGCGTGCAGGAGGGCAAAATCTTGCGGCATCTCATGGTGCAAAAGAAGATCCTGATTATGAGATCCGCCAAAACCATCTGACAGGGCTCCCAAGGTCAAGGCACTCCCCGAGAGCCCGGGGTTTTTTGGCAAAAGCTGTCCTTGCATGCCCTGCGCGGCAGGCCCCGGCATAATCTTCTCATCAAAGGCTGCGCCGCTTTTTGAGGCGATGGCAGCAGTTTGCCTTGCCGGGGCAGATTGCACTCTTTGCTCTTGGCCGACTATCCTAAGGCGCGCATCTGCTGCAAGATTTTGGGGCGCGCGGGGCTTTGACTTGCTTTTTTGCTCTTCATTTTTGTCAGGCGCGCCCTCGGCGGCGCCTTTTGGCTTGAAAATGTCTGTAAGCCACTTTTTGTAGGTTTTTTGGGCAGAGGCTTGCTCTTGTGCCTTGCTGTCTTGATTTGCTGCCATGACTGTTACGCAACTTTAACTTAAAACAGCAGTCAGTATAGATCTCAAATGCAGGAGGGTCAAAGTTTGCCATGAGACAGGCTTAAGCTGCCTTGCAACAAAGTCAGGCCAAGGCGCCCCGCCGCCTTGGCGCAAGGCAGATTAAAGGGCGCAAGATCCTGCTGCCTTGCACGCATCTTGCTTGAGCATGCTTGGCTTTGGTAAAATTACGCGTTTTAAAAGCGTCACGAAATGGTTAAATACAGCATAATTTAGTCTAAGAGCAGGTCCTTGGTGCAGGGCACCGACGGGCTTCTTTACAGGAATAGTTAAGTGAGCGAAAAGCTTCAAAAGGTTTTAGCCCGCATGGGCGTCGGGTCTCGCCGCGAATTGGATGCCTTGATTGCGCAAGGCCGGGTGGAAGTTAATGGCAAAGTCGCCAAGGTAGGCGATCGCATCGAGGGTCCCCTGACGGTCAAAATTGACGGCAGGGTGGTGCTTACCCCCGAAGACAGCCGCCCCCAATGCCGGGTGCTGATGTACCACAAGCCCGAGGGCGAACTTACCACCATCAAAGATCCCCAAGATCGTCCCACTGTTTATGATCGCCTGCCCAAGCCCGAAGCCGGGCGCTGGATCTACATAGGCAGGCTGGATCTCAATACGTCGGGGTTGTTGCTGTTCACCACCGACGGGGAGCTTGCCAATGCGCTGATGCACCCGCGCGGGGGCATCGAAAGAGTGTATGCCGCCCGCATTTACGGGGAGGTTAGCGAGGAGGATCTGCATGCCCTTACTTCAGGCATCAGCCTTGAAGACGGCATGGCGCACTTTGACGACGTGCAGTATGCAGGAGGAGAGGGGCGCAATCAGTGGTATCACGTCACCTTAAAAGAAGGGCGAAATCGCGAGGTTCGCCGCCTGTGGGAGGCGGTGGGCACCAAGGTGTCAAGGCTCATCAGGATCAAGTATGCAGGCATCGAGCTTGACCCCAAATTAAAGGCAGGGCAGTTCAGAGAGCTCACCTTGCGCGAGATCAACAAATTAAGAGAGCAGGCCGATCTTTCGGCACTAAAAGAGCAGCCCAAGCCCTCCAATGCCAAGAGATCGCACAATAACAAAGGCCCCCGCCGCAGCGCCTTGGCCTCGGCCGTGCAGGAGCAGGGCCGCACCTCCTTCAGGGGCCGCCCGGGCCTTGGCAAGATCTCAACAGGCCTGCCGCCTAAAGGCGAGAGCGGCAAAATTAAAGTTCGCAGCGGCTCATATTCAAAAGAGCGCGATAAAAAAGAGGAACGTCCTTTTGATCCGCGCTTTGAGGGCAAGTCCCATGAGGGGCGCCGCTCTTTGTCCTTGAAGGTCAAATCCTACGACAGCCGCGGCCGCTCAAGCAGGCTGTTAAAGCGCCGCAAGGTTTAAATCATTCCCCATCCTGCCCGTCCCCGGGCAGGAGATCTTAAGGCCCGGGGCCTTGCCTCCTTTGATGCCAATCGTTAACGGCAAATGCGCCTGCGTTTATGCATCAGGGACTGCAAAGATCCCGTGCGCAAGAAAAAGCCGCTGCACGCCGCCGCACTCAAGAAGCCTTGGGTAAATAAAACACAGTTTCAGCCCTTTTGGCGCCACGGGAACTTTCATCGCGGGCTTAAAAAGCACATAAGGATTTAAGTGCGGCCTTCTTTTAATTTAAAGGCCAAGGCCTCGGCACGTATTTTTGGCAAAGCGCGCATTATCAGGAGCGCTTGGAGCTTAAACCAATCCTGACTGCCATAAAAAAGGCCCCGCTGCGGGGGCCTTTATACGGTCAATGGATTGTTTAATTTTAAGATGCCGCCCTCTCAAGCCTTGCGCTTCTTAAGTGCATGAACATCATGACGGCTGCCATGCAGACGATGGCGGTGCCGATGCTTAAGATCCAAGAGCTTGTCAGACCTGCAACCACGTAACCTAAGAAGGCGCTGCCTGCGGTGATGCAGGCATAGGGCAATTGCGTGGAAACGTGCTCGATGTGCACGCAGCCTGCGCCTGCCGAGGAGAGGATGGTTGTGTCCGAAATTGGCGAACAGTGATCGCCGAATACCGAGCCTGCCAGGGTGGCCGAAAGGGTGATGACCAGCAGGGGACCTGTGGGATCGATGGCCTGAGCTGCGCTGACCACGATGGGGATCAGAATGCCGAAGGTGCCCCAGGCGGTGCCCGTGGAGAAGCTTAAGAAGCCTGCGATGGCAAAGATGATGGCAGGCAGCAGCATGCCGGCCAAGCCTGCGTCATCCTTGACCAAGGCGGAGATGAAAGCGGGGGTATCCAAAAGATCGCGACAGACGCCTGAGATGGTCCAGGCCAAAACCAAGATGAGGTTGGCCGGGATCATGGCCTGCACGCCCTTGACAAAGCCCTGCATGAAGACCTTCAAGCTTAAAAGCTTGCGGCCTACGAACAGAACAAAGGATACCAGCAAAGCTGCAAAGGAGCCCAGCACCAAAGCAGGACCTGCATCGGTATTGCCAAACGCCGCCGCCATGGTGTGATAGGCAGGATCATCGCCGTAATAGCCGCCGCAATAGAGCAGGGCCAAAGTGGCAAAGATGATCAGGGCCAAAATGGGGATCGCCATGTCAAGCACGGTGCCTTTGGCGTGGCTTAAGATATCTTCAACGTCTTCTGCCCTGTCGATGATCTCCTCTTGGTCTGCTTTTTGGGCGGCCAGCTCTGCTCTGCGCATGGGGCCGAAGTCAACGTCCAAAAAGCACACCATCAGGACCATGACAAGGCATGCCAAGGCATAGAAGTTCCAGGGGATGGTGGATACGAAGGCCTCTATTTCATTGTCAAAGGCGCCCGTGCCCTTTAAGTTGGAGCCCACCGCGGCAGCCCAAGAAGAAATGGGGGCGATGATGCAGATGGGGGCGGCCGTCGAGTCGATGATGTAGGCCAGCTTGGAGCGGGAGATCTTATAGGCATCGGTGACCGGGCGCATCACCGTGCCCACGGTCAGGCAATTGAAGTAATCGTCGATAAAGATGAAGATGCCCAGGCCCGAAGTCGAAAGCAAGGCGGTTTTGCGGCCTTTGATCTTCTTGGCGGCCCATTTTCCGTAGGCCCTCGAGCCGCCTGCCATGGAGATGACATAGACCAAAGAGCCCAATAAAGAGCAAAACAGCACGATGTTGAAGTCGACTTTGTCGACCATCAGCACAAAAGCATTTTCCACCGTCTTGACCACCACCATGTCGCTGCCCGTGCCGACAGTGTAGATGAGGGTGCCGCTTAAAATGCCGATGACCAGCGAGGAAAATACTTCCTTGGTCAGCAAAGCGAGGACGACGGCAATAACAGGGGGGAGCACCGAAAGTGCACCTGCGTAATAAGGTTCCATAACCTATCCTCAAGGAGTGACATTACCGCGTTTTTGCACTTAAAGTGTGCAAAAAATTGACGCGCAGATTATAGCACAGGCGCGACGCCCGGTCAGACCTTGAGCAGGGTGATTGCACGAGATTTTACTTGATATTAGCCCGAGATTTTGTTGCGTCAAAATAAATCGATAAGATCTTAGGAGCCTGCAGCGGAGAAGTGCACATCTCCTTGAGCATGTTGATCGACATCCTCTTGCCTTGCTCTTTCATCTTTTTCATGAAAACAAAGAAAAAATAAGGCTTTGCAGGCGTCTGCACCCCATCGAGCAGGGCGATAATCTATTCGCTCATGCAATCACCCCGGGCCTCTTCTTAAAGAGAGGCCGAATGCTTGTCGCCGCAGGCAGCAAGCAGGGCCGAAGCACGCCTCGGCCTGCGGATTGACAAGCTGCCCCGTCAGATCTTAAATCAGGACAGATCCTGCCTTTTAATTAAGAGAACTGCATGTAAGGTTGGCCATCTGCTCATCGGTT
>CAZYXT010000091.1:0-9622 GCA_964651505.1 uncultured Enterobacterales bacterium | reverse complement strand
AGCGAGCAGATCCAAGAAGATCCGATAGCACGTCCCAAATCATCCGAGCTTGAGTATATCCGGGCTCCGGGCGCCGGCCGTAAATCGGTGGTTGAAAGGTACCCTGACATCAAAGAGGCATTATTGACCCTGCTTAACGGCAACATCATAGGCAACCCCGAAAACCCGTTATGCTGGACGACCAAAAGCTTGAGAAATCTGGAAAGTGCGCTTAAAGAGCAGGGTTACGACGTAAGCTTCTCCTCTGTGCAGATGCTGCTGCAAGACATGGGTTTTTCTTTGCAGCAGAGCCAAAAATATCTTAGCTCTTCTGTTCATCCTGATCGCGATGAGCAATTTAAGTACATCAACGATTCCTGTAAAAGTTTTATCGCACAGGGGCAGCCCGTGATCAGCGTCGATGCCAAGAAAAAAGAACTTGTCGGCAATTATAAAAACAACGGCACAGAATACAGACCCTGCAGCTTGCCGCTTAAAGTCATGGATCATGACTTTAAGACCCCCGATACCCTGCGTGCTGCGCCCTATGGGATCTGCGACATTGAACGAAACGAAGGCTTTGTAAACGTCGGGATCAGCCATGACACTGCCGAGTTTGCGGTAAATTCCATCAGGCGCTGGTGGGAGACGATGGGCAAGGAAGCCTACCCCAATGCAACCAAGCTCCTTATAACCGCAGATGGCGGAGGGAGCAACGGATACTGTTGCAGGTTATGGAAGACTCAGCTTCAAAGATTCGCCAACGAAAGCGGTCTTGAGATCAAGGTGTGTCACTTTCCGCCGGGCACAAGCAAATGGAACAAGATTGAACACCGCATGTTCGCCTTCATCAGCAAAAATTGGCGCGGCAGACCGCCAGAGACTCTGGCCGTCATCATCAGCCTCATAGGTTCAGATAAGACGGAGGGCGGCTTAAAGAATAAGTGCGAGCAAGATGAACGGAGCTATGAAAAAGGGGTTAAAGTTACGGATGAATAGCTTGGCGCGGTTCTCATTGAGCGCGATGAGTGGCACGGCGAATGGAACTACATCATCAAGCCGAATAATAATGATCAAACCTAAAGTTTAATTTAACACAGTTCTTTATTTTAAGACTCATTTCCAAAATATAGGACAGCTTTATAAGGCGCGCATGCCGACGATTTTGCGCCCGGGTCCTCCCAATTTTAAAATCTCCATCATGCCCGCTGACAGATCGCCAAGCGTCGCCTTGCAGCTGCCAAAGGCCGAAAGGGGCAGCACGTCGTCGCTTAACTGCACGCCCAAGCTTCTTTTTCCTTCATAATCCACCAAAAGCGGCGGGCACAGCAAGGTGTAGTTAAAATGCTCCAATTTATGGATCTTCTCAAAAAGTTCAAGCTCCAAGGCCGCCTGCTCCTTGTCATAAAAGTCAAAATACACGTCGGGGTTTTGCCCAAGGCGCCGCAGTCTGCGGGAATCTTCGTACAACAGCGAGCAGGCTCCCACGGCCAGATACCTGCAATCTGAGCTTACCAGCGAAGAGAGCCTTAAGATGGGCGGATCGTCTTTGAATCTTTGCAAATAAGGAAAGCTTATGGCGTCGATGAACACTGCAAAGTTTTTAAGATCGTTTTGCTCAAGCTCGTCATATTCTTTGATGATGATGGGACCCGTGCCCACCAAGTCGGAGGGATTTGAGACAATGATGGTGACCTGTATGCCCAAGGCTTCGGCATCGAGCACCAGTTTTTTGCCCAACGCCGAGTCGGCTCCCAATACCGCAGCTTTCATCTGAAACTCCCCATGCAATTGTGCTATGTTGTAAGCATTGTAAATCATCAGGAGAGTTTTATGCTAATCACTCCCACCCTGCGCCAAATTGCAACCTGCCTCAAAGTCCTGCCTGCCTTAGAGGCCGTTTACGATAAGTACTCGGTGATAAGCCGCGAGGGTTACGACAACCTGATGGAAGCGGTCGCCAACACCATCATCTCCCAGCAGATCTCAACCTGGGCCTATTTGAGCATACTCTCCAAGATTGACAAAAAGGCACTGACCGATGCCAAAGCTTTCCATGATCTTATAAGCACAGGCGCGCTCAAAATTTCTGAGCGCAAGATCAATACCCTCAAGGCCCTATCCTTTGACATTGCAAACGGCACTCTGACGCCTGCGATGCTTAAAGCCTGCAAGAACACTGATGAGGTAAAAAAGATCTTGTGCGCCTATAAAGGTCTGGGGCCCTGGAGCGCGGACATGCTCAGCATCTTTTACCTGGGGCGCCTTGATGTTTTTGCCTGCACGGACTACGGGGTCAAATTGGGCCTGACCAGGGCCCTCTCTTGTCAGATGAGCGATCTTGACAATGATACCTTGCAAGATCTTTCAACAAAGCTGCAAGGATGCGGCACGGCCGCCTCTTTTTACCTGTGGAAGCTTAAAGCCTTAAACGACAAGACCCGCGCGTAAGCGTCTGCCCCGCTCAATGCGCGCTCAAAAGCGATCCCGGGGCCTTAAGATGGGTCTTTTGGGATGAGGGGCCCTAAGGCCCCTGCCCAAAGGAAAAAACAAAGCGCTTTTGCAATTTTAACGCACGTGCGAGCCGCCCACCTTGAGCCAATGCTCAAAGCAGTTTTTCTGATGCCACTCGATATACTCTTTTTTGGGCCACAGCTCTCTGTCCTTGGGCAAAGAAATCTTCTTGCCGTTGTAGACGGCATAGTCCTCGGCCCACACCGATTTGATGGTGCGCGACACCTTGGCTGTGATCTCATCGTCATTTTTGTACTCGAGGGTAATGTAGCCCGTGTTAAACATCTTTTGAACGTCGCAGCGCAGGAGGATGCCGTTTTGCACCGATTGGAAATTGTGATCGTAAAAAGGCTGCAAATGGGCAACTTCCAGCACGGGCCGCGCCGAAGTGCCGGTCAGGGCGCAGCGAAATTCATAGGCATTCATGACCCTGGCGGTGAAGCCTTGAATATAGTTGCGCGAATTGCGGTTGGAAGCCACATAGTAGATCCCGGGCCAATGATGCCCGTAAGCATCGAGAATGGATCCGCGCACCTCGTTGACGATTTTCTCAAGGTACTTGCCGATGGGCTCGCCTAAGGAGAGCAAAGAGCGGGCAGGCAGATCCTGAAAATCGCCGCGAAATTCGTCGGGGATCATAATAGAATCGCGCTTGGTGAGAATAAAGGTGCCGTTTAACACCGAGGAGGCCAAAACGGAATCTTCGCTGCCTCCCAGGGATCTGACCTTTTCAAAGAAATCTTCGTAGGAGTAAGAGCCGTTGCGCACGCCCAAGACCTCCCACAGCTGCTTTGGATTGAAAAATATCCAGGTTAAGAAGAAGCCGCCGCCCACCACATAGCTGTGCCCGTGGTGATCGAGCACATACAGCACCATGGTGCCGGGCTCAAAATTGCGCAAGGCAGGATCCAAATCCGCTTCGCGCTCTACGGTCCAAAAGTTGGTAGAGTTGGTGCCGGCAGAAAAATACTCGCTCTTGATGATGCTGTACCAAGAGTGATCAACCTTGCAGATCATGATGTGCTGACTGTTAGCGGTCATAGACTTACCCCTGCATCTTGTGCTTTGGCCAAGCTGTTCTTATTAAAGTTACAAGCAACCTTAGGAACGCAAATTCATCAAACTCTTATCTTGAGCCTTGTTTTTGGCGCCCTGCTCGTTTTCATTGTAGCATCATGCATCGCCGCGTGGTTTGAGTGCAGGCCCAAAAATCGCAGGGCCCAAAGATTTTTTGCGCCCCTGCCCCCTGAGACAGGATCTCTCTTCCAAGGCATGCTTTGCCCTCCGGCACTTTAAGAAAATGAGTGCCCTAAAACCCATCCCCGATTAGGGCGCTTTTGCGATGCTGAGCCGTTTGCGGCTGTTTTAAATTCCTCTGCTCCTCTAACCATTCTCTTTTGCCGACCCACCCCCTCATAGCGCAGGATCGCTGCCGGCATCCCGGAGCATGCAGAGCCGGTCTTAATCTTTTTATGGGGCAGGGGGGCATGTCTTTAAGGCAGGGGTGAAGATAAGTTAAATCGATCCAAGAAGACGGGTGGAAAATGCAATTTAGCCTCTGCAGTGGTTCTGACTGCAGGTTTGGCCGCAGGACAGGCGGGTGCGACAGAGGTGTCGGGTGCAGGGCAGCTTTCGGGGTCCGGGACTGTTCGTGTTGAAAGCAGTGATAAATTTACTGTTACGGTTTCGGGCAGCAATTCTTTCAATGCCGATGTCGTTATCAATGGTCTGTCCGAAGATGGTTATATCGGATTCTCGGGGGGTGGTGAAACTGGTAATGCTTCTTTAAGCGGCGCCGGCTCGTTGATTATTAATGGCACGGGCACCAGTACTTTTGTCATTGGGCCGAGCGGGTCTAATGTCGGCTCGGGTACGTTGAGCATTAACACGATTGCGATTAACGGCGGCAAGGTTGAGATTCAGAGCGTGAGCGGCGACACGGTATCGGGTGATATTACCGTTGCGGCTAATGAGATTGATGTTTCGGGGTCGGGTTCTACTTTAACTTTGTATTCTTCGGGAACCGGTACCTCTGTTACGTTGGGTGCTTCGGGAGATAATGCCAGTCGAATTACGATTAGTGATGGCGCCGAACTTACTATCAGCGGGTCGAATACCACGAATATTTACGGCGAGTATTTGGATTTCTATAATGCAACATTGAGTGTTGCAGACGGGGCTTCTTTAAACATCGGGACTGAGGGTGGTACGTGGTCAGGCTCTACTGCAAATGTGTCGGGCACGATAACCATTGATTTGGCTGATTCGGATTATAACTCGAGTATTTCCGGGAGCAAGAATGAGTCGGTTTTGACTATTGCATCCGGGTCAAAGGTTAACTTGCAGACTGCCTCTTCGAAGATTGAGATTACGGCAGGTACTTTAAAGGTTGAGGGCAGTTTGGTTGCCGATGAATCGGGTGCTTCGGTTGTGGTTAATGGTCAGTCAAGCACTGCAGGTCAGGTATCAGGGTCATATAACTCTACTTTAGTGATTAGCTCTGAGACTTTGGAAGGATTTTTGAAGTCGGGCAATGACAGCATGGGCGGCTTGGTGCTGACCTCAGGGGGCGTGTTGGAGTTTTCCGACGACGAAGACAGTATTGTTGACTTGTATGACTTTACCTGGTCGGGAGACAGTTCAGCCGTCAGCGGTGCCATTGCTCTGGGTACTTCAGGGGGCATTGTACGCGGCATTAATTTGGCGGTGAGCGCTAAATTGGAAAATGCCTCGGGCAATAATCTGTACATTGAGGCCGACCGCCTGACCTTGGGCTCGGACAGCTATACGGGGTCAGAGTCTCTGGGCTTTGAGCAGGCTACTGTTAAAGACACGTTAACCTTTGAGGCTAGCGTAACTGGTAACGAATTCCCCACTATATGAATTGCATGATCTTTTAGACAATTTCCTCACCGAAATATTTAGGGAGGAAATTGCATGGCTACCAAAGCCCCAAAAGGCGTCCAAGAGCAGATCGCTTTTGCCTTAACCAACACCGATTTGACCTCCGGTCAGATTGAATACAAGATGGGTGTATCCCAAAACACAGTCAGAGCCATCGGCAGAGAGCTCTACGGCGATAACTTGAAGACGGAGATGGAGCGCCGCAAAGCACTGTTGCGCGAGCAGATCACAGAGCTTAAACTCCGGGGATTAACCGTCGTGCAAATCTGCGTGCAGCTGGGAATATCCAAATCTTACTTCACTGCGACTATGGCAAGATCTGCATCCGCGGCCGGCAAAGCCGGTGCCGGCACAGGCCGCACCATTGAATCGCTACCTGCGCTTGAGCAGCAGATCCAAGATGATGACGAGCAGGAGGTTAACATCATCTCCATTAGCGGCACCCCCATCGAGGCTGTCTCCCGCGGGGGCCGCAGCCGCGCCCCGGTCCAAAAAGACAAGAAGAGTCCCCAAGCCCTGTCCGGCAGCTGCGACACCGCCGTCAGTGCCGGCCCCTCCGAGGTAGGAGTAAAGGTGGGAGCCGCAGAGCTCAAGTTTAATTTGGACGGGCTCAATGCTCAGAGGGTTGAGACTTTGTGCTGTCTGATTGAGCGTTTGGGCAAAGGAGATTTAAGATGAGCGGACTGCTTGGCAACGGCAAAATCTATTTGGTAAAAGAGCCTGTATGCGGACGCTTCGGCATTCCCCGTCTGTTGGCGATGCTGACGGAAAATGCCTTTAACGTGCCGTGGAACGGCATCGATGAAATCACGGTGGTGACCTTCAACAAGAGCAGGACCAGGTGCAACATTTTGCATTGCGACTTTGGCGGGGTTGACCGCACGGTAAGGCAGTTAAATTGCGGCACCTTTAAGGTGATGCTCGACGAGGGACTGATACCGCAGAGGCTGACCAAGGGGCAGCTTGCCAGGCTGCTGCTTGACGGCACGACGGAGGGCGAATTTAACAATGCCCAAGCTGAGGAGTATTTTAAAAATAAGACCGGGTAAATTTTAATAATCCCCCATGCGAAGAATAAAAAATAGATCTGCATTTAGATCTATTTTTTTATTTTATTTAACCTTAATCAAATTAAATTTTTAGTTTCGAAAATCTATAGTTGTTTGAAACTTAAAATTTTTAAATCCATCTAGATCTTTAAACTTATACCAATCCTTATATCAAAACTTTTTTCAAAAAATTCTTGAGATTTTTTGAAAATCCCCTTGCATTGAGCGATTATTTAATTTAAACTTAACTTAAAGTTAAAGAGTTTTAAATTAATCGTCATGCCTGGTGGAATGCATAATGAAAAAGGGTTCAAAACCTATAAATTCTAAAACCATAGCTCAAATGAGCCGGGAAGAATTGGAATGTCTTGTGCTTAAAATGCAACAAGAAAACAAGAAGCTTCAAAGCAATTCCTCGGCAAGGACGGTCAACAGCCTGCGCGCTGCATTGCAGAAAGCCAACAACAAGCTTGCAACCGTCCAAAAGGAGCGCGACGCGGCACGGGCAAACGCAAGCAACTGGGAAGCTCTGGTCAAAGAGTTCATGGGGGCGCTGAATGACAATGCCGACGTATTAAAAACCAGCAAGGCAATTGATTATATTCCCGAGATTGACGAGGCTGATCTTAACTTCAGAGAGTTTGCCAAATACATAAGAAAATATGTCGCAGCCACCGTCAGGGCAATTTCATCTCTAAACTATCACTTAAAAGGCTCGCTTGATTTATCCAAAAGCGAATCAAACAGAGCCAAGCATACTTCTTCAAATAACGAGTCTTTGCAAAACAATAATAAAGACAAGCCTCAAGATAATAAAGACAAGCATCAAGATAATCATGACAACCGCAGCGATGACAATCTTGAAAATATAAACGAGACTAAGCTGACAGAGGTTGATATAACCCAAGATGACTTGGAAGAAATCGATGAAGAAACCCAATGCGGAGACGGCCATTGCGGCGATGGATTTTTTACTCTGAGCTGCGGGCAGGTTGATTTAAATATCCCGGGATACGAGCCCCAAAGTTCATCGGATAATTCCAAACCGGGGAAAAGATCTTACCATTTCAGCGATGCGGCTCTTTTGTGCTTGGGGGCGCGGAAGATTGCCAGCTGTCATATTAAAGAGGGCAATGGCAAAGTTGATCTGCAATCGATGATGCAGGAGATCGGAGAGCTGTTTTATAAATTCGATGCCATCGCAGGAGACTCTTATCAAACCATTAAAGACATTGGCGATGTGCAGCAGCTCGGAGAAGACGCAATCAAAAGCCTCGACAGTCAAGATGACTTCGCAAGCTGTCTTGAAGTGGTCACACCCATCTTGGGCTCGACCCTGTCGCAGTGGTGCGAAGGCTGTCATTCCTTTCATGACTTTAAGGTCAACAAATGCGTCGATCGCATCAACATAACCATAACCCTGCCCTCTGTGCGGGTCGAGAACATCATCACCCCGGTATTCTTCCACCGCTGCTCGCACTGCAATGCTCAAACCGAGATTGTGCCTGCTTCAATGACGGCAGCGTCTGTCTATGCCATCAGTTGCGCCGACTTGCCCGAAGAATACAGGCAGGACTATGTTTCTGACTTTACGCCCGAGATTTTGCACGAAGACGGCCGCTCTGAGAGCGGACAACAGTTGTCAGAACAATCGTCTCAACACTTTGGCAAACCGTCGACACAACAGTCGCAACAACAGCAGACACAACCCGAAGATGTCTTCTTGGACCAAGATTGCATGGGCGATGAAGAGCAAAAGACAGGCTCGACTGAACAATCATCTCAACCGTCAATGCAAGGCTCGCCTCAACAGCCGATGCAACAGACACAAGAGCAATCGCCCGGGCAGGAGCAAACCTCAATCAGGCCCCAAACTCGGACTGCGAAGGCAGAAAGTTTGAAGTCAAAGCGCAAGGAAAAGCAAGAACGGCTCAGAAAATTATTCAAGTACATCATCTCAAATCCGAGCGTCCACAAGGAGTCAATTGACTTGCACTCGATGGTCATAGACATTGCCGGAGAGGAAGTGCTCGATCCCATCAAATTTAAAGCAAAACAGCACATTTTTGCCAAGCTGCCGGCCTTTAAAAACAACAGTCAAAGCAATGGCTTCATCGCCTCTGTGATCGCTTATTTCAGTTTTATGACTGTTCCCAAGTCCAGGCTCCACGCCTTCTTGAAAAACGGCGAATACGGTTATTCCAGGCAGCAGTTCATCGAGATGCTCAACTTTGCAATCAGGGCTATTCTCAAACCCATGGCAGATCATATCCAGTTTATGATTTTGACCAAGTGCCAAAACGCGCAGGCTGATGAAACCACCATAAAAAACCGCGAGGTGAAAACAGCCTCGGGCAATATCAAAAAGAGTCAGATCTGGTCTTTGTCCACAGGTCGCAGCGAGCCTATCGCCGCCATGTATTTCATGGGCTCCGACAGCCGCTCTCATAAATCGGCCATGAAGCTCTTGGGCTTTGAGAGAGCCGAGATCTCCAAGGTTTCCTTAACCTCTCTGACCACCGACGGTTATGCCGGCTACAATCCGGCCCTCAGCAAGCTTAACAAGCACAAAGACAAGTACTCGATTTTGCACACCTCTTGTCTTACCCATGCGCGCCGCCCTCTGCATCGCTACCTCGAATCAAGCGGCCTGCTCAAGATTTATCGCAAGCTGGTCAATCGCAAAGACGGCTTTGACAACTTTATCCAAAACCTCCAAGCTCTGGCCGATAAAGATCAGGGACGCACCATAAGCAAAGAAAGCCGGCTGTTGCTTGAGATCTACTATCTGATTAACAAGCTCTTCTCCGTGGACGGAAAGGTTGCCGCTGCATTTGACTGCGAATACACCAATCCGCAGTTCATCGCTTCTCTTGCCAAATTGCGCGAAGGCGCTTCGAGCAAACTTCTGATCACGATGTTGCTGCTGATTGACGAATACGTCTCCATCACAGACAGCATCGAGTTAGTCAAAACCCGGGATGCTGACGGCAATATCAGGGGCACTGCCAGGCGCAAGAACACCTCCGATGACAAGGCCAAGGCGCTTGCGTATATTTTGAACGTGCAAGAGAAGCTCCTGCCCATCATCGATCATCCTGAGGTAGAGCTCTCAACAAATTCGGTCTTCTGCGAAACTTTTTATTTGGCGAAAAGCAATGAAGACTTTGCTCTTC
>CAZYXT010000090.1:0-10095 GCA_964651505.1 uncultured Enterobacterales bacterium | reverse complement strand
TTGCCATGCATCTTTGTGCGGCGGGGAAAAACCACGGCTTTTAGAAGGACAGGAGGCCTTAGATGGTTTGTGCATATTAATGCAGGCACACGGTTTTTCGATGCCAAAAGAGCTTATGCATCAGAAGATGGTCTCCATGCTGCCCAAAACCTCCGCATTTTCTTTAAAAGTGCCTGAGCTTTCTGGCAAAAAGCATCTTAAAGCTTAGGTTTTGGGCCGCAGCGATTGTCGGTTTCGCAGCCTTTTTGCTTAAAAGCACGGCAAAGGCAACAGCAAAGAGCAAAAAGCCCGGGCTTGAACAGATGGCAGCCTCTTTGAGATCTTCATCGTCAAGGCGCATGGCCAAATCGGCTGCGGCGATGCTCAGGACCATCGGCACGGGCGGGATGACGGCTATGGGGCCGTTGAAGCAAAGGTCGCGAAAACGGTGCATCATCGCGCAGATCAGACACAGCAGCACGATGAAGGCTGTTGCGAAGATGAGTTCTCCTGCGATGGGGATAAAGCGCGTGACAAGGAAGAGCAGGGCATTGGCAGGGGCCCAAAAGAGGGCAAAACACCAAAACTCGGTGCGGCCTGCGCGCCCTGAGATCTGATAAAAGCGCTTTGAAAGCATCGTTTTTACCGGGCTGTAAAAAAGAGCATGGCACTCAGCCTTACAGCATGGCGCCCAATTCCTGGCGCAAGAGGGCTCCTGCCCCCTTGAGGCCTGCTTTGGGATCGGTGATGACAAACACGGGGATCTTCTTTAAGTAATCCCTGAAGCGGCCCTTGTCTTCAAAGGCGTCGCGGAATTTTGAGTGTATGAAGAAGTCCAAAAAGCGCGGAACCACCCCGCCTGCAATATAGACGCCGCCAAAAGTGCCCATGGTTAAGGCCAAATTTCCGCCAAAGCGGCCCATCAGGCGGCAAAAAGTCTGCAGCGCCTCCAGGCAGTCAGGATCTACAGGATCGGTCAAGGCTCCTGCGGTGACGTCGGCTGCGGTCAGATTAGGACGCAATCTTTCATTGCGCATGGCAATGGCCTCATACAGGTTCACCAATCCCGGGCCTGAGAGCACGCGCTCGGCGGAGACATGGCCGATGCGGGCGCGCATGGTCAGCAAAATCATGTCCTCGCCCATGTTGGCAGGGGCCAGATCGACGTGCCCCCCTTCGCCGGGCAGCGGCAGCCACTTGCCATTGACCTTGATGATGTGCCCCACGCCCAGGCCCGTGCCTGCGCCGTAGACGGCAACGGGGGCATTGGGATCGGGTTTGCCGCCTCCGATCTTGACCAGGTTTTCCTCATTAAGACAGGGGACGGACATGGACATGGCAGTAAAGTCGTTGATCACAACCAAGGTATCAAGGCTGCAAGCCTCCTTGAGCTGACGTTGGGAGAAACCCCAGGGATTATTGGTCATTTTGACATAATCGCCTGTGATGGGGCAGGCAATGGCAATGCAGGCTGCCTCAAACGTGCTGTTGGTGTCTTGTCTGAATTTTAAAATGCAGGTCTCAAGCGAGTCGTACTCGGCGGCTGAATAAATGATGGGGGCCGAGATGCTGCCGTCTGCCAAATCGCACAAAGCCAGGCGGGCGTTGGTGCCGCCGATGTCTCCTACTAAGGCTTGTCCTTGAAGTGCCGTCATGATGCTGCCTTTGTTTTAAAAAACTTCTTGCCGATCCTAGCCTAAAAGCCTGCTCTTGAGTAGGATCAGAAAGGATTTTTGTGCATAAACGAGTATCCCTCTTAAAGCCTTGGGAGCCTCGATGTGATAACGGTATCGGCCAAAAGAGCAGTCCATGTCAAACTTTGAACGCAGCATTAAAACCATCCTTGCCTTTTTGGCGGCAGCCTCTCTTTTTGCAAGTGCGGCGGGGAGCGCCGAGCAGTGCATCAAGGTTACCGCTTCTTTGCCTGCGGTGATTGAAAAGGGCCGCTGTCTTGCTCTTGAGGGGACGGCGCACAGCGAAAACTTGCAAATTGACGGCAGGCTCATCGTGCCTTTGGGCAGCACCCTTGAGGCAGACAATCTGGCCATATCAGGACAGCTGACCGTGCGCGGGGAGCTTTGGCTCAAAGAGGGCGCCTTTGCACAAGTAAAGGGGCAGGGGATCCTTGAAAATTTGGGGCATTTGACGCAGCTTTCGGGCTCAAGCTTGCAGCTTGGCGACAAAAGCTTCATGCAAAGCAGCGGCAGCTGGTATGTCAAAGATGCCCAAATCATTGCCTTGAGCCAAAGCAGACTTAAAAACTCCTCGGTCCTCGAGCTTGATGACAGCACTTTGGCCTTAAAGGATGCCTCCTTGTTCAATCGGGGCTCCATCGTTTTGAAAGGGCAGGCTCGGCTTTCAAACGCGGGATCGGTTGAGAACCTCGGCAGCATCGACGTGCTGCAATTAAGTTTGCTGGCCTTAAAAGATGATGGAAAAATCGTCAACGGCCGCAAGATTGACTTGGAGGGATCTTGCACCTTGGAAAAAAACGGCACCCTCATCAACCAAGGGCGGTTTGAAACCATGCCGCACTCTTTGGTCTATGCCGAAGATGAGGCTCAAATAGTCAATAAAAGGCACTTTGTCCTTTTGGGGCAGCTTAATCTGTTTGGCCAAAGCAGACTTTTAAGTTCAGCCGATCTTCACTGCCGCAAAAGCTGCAAGATCTCTTTGCACGATCAAAGCGTCATGGTCAACGAAGGCACCTTGAATCTTGAGGGGGAGCTTGAGGAGAAAGGGATCAAAGGCGGCTTTTTTAACCGCAACATCCTAAATGACAGGCGCTAAGCCTCAAGGCTTAGCCGCACTGATGATTGAAGACCGAAAAGCTTTAATCGATGGCGCTGTCTTCGCTGCCGCCTGAGCCGAAATCGGTGGCCATGTCGTCATCGCCCACCGAGCACAAACGATGCAGATGACGCGGCTGAATGGCGCGCAGATACTTGGAGAAGACCTTGGCATTGGGATCGGTGATGATCTCGCCGCTGTGCAATTGCTCCAAAAAGACCCTTTCGGTTTCATCGGCAGGCTCTCTTAAGCCTTTGTGCAATTCCATCATTGCCGTTCCGCAAGATTCAAGCAGGGCCGACTCGCGGATGGAAAATTCACCGGAGCGGCGGATGCCGCGGGCAAAGTGCTGAAAATCATTAAACTGTTTTTCAGATTCAAAGCTCATGAAACAATAACCTCAAATTAAGATGCCGTAAAGAAGAGTGGCACCACAGGGTAAGGATTCTAGCACAAAAGCGCTCCTGCTCACGCAAAAAATGAGGCGCAGCCCTTGATGGCGCCCTTTGAGCTTAACTTAAAGGGCGGGATCCGTACTGCTCCTGCCTTTTGCTTTTAAAGCGCCGTCTTTGGCTTTGAGGCTTAGGATGCACTGTCCCCCCTTAACCTAAAAGCCTTTTTGCTCCTAAGGCTTTTTTGTTAGAATTGACCATCTGTCAAATGTGCCGGGCAAAACAAGTCTGCATGAGTCCCGGTTTGTCTGCAAGGAGTTTGAAGCTATGAGAACGGCTAATACGGTAGGGCGCAACTTTATTACTGACATTATCGACAGTGATTTGCTCGCAGGCCGTGAAGATCATGTTGCAACGCGATTTCCTCCTGAGCCCAACGGCTATTTGCATATAGGACATGCCAAATCCATCTGCCTGAATTTTGGGCTGGCGCGCGATTACGAGGGCACTTGCAATCTGCGCTTTGATGACACCAACCCTATTAAAGAAGATATCGAATACGTAAATTCCATCAAGCAGGATGTCAACTGGCTGGGCTTTGAATGGAACGGGCAGGTGCGACACTCCTCGGACTATTTTGATCAATTGTTCGGCTATGCCATGGAACTTATCGATCAGGGCCTGGCCTACGTGGACGAATTGTCCTCAGATGAGATCAGGAAGTACCGCGGCACCCTGACCGAGCCTGGCAAAGAGAGCCCTTATCGCAATCGCAGCATCGAAGAGAACAAAGAGATGTTTTTGAAGATGCGCAACGGCGAATATAAAGAAGGTCAGGTTTGCCTGAGGGCCAAAATAGACATGGCCTCTCCTTTTATATGCATGCGCGATCCCGTGCTTTACCGCGTGCGCTTTGCCTCCCATCCCCAGACGGGCGATAAGTGGTGCATCTATCCGATGTACGACTTTACCCACTGCATCAGCGATGCCATCGAGGGGATCACCCATTCCGTCTGCACTTTGGAGTTTCAGGACAACCGCCGCCTCTACGACTGGGTGCTTGATCACATCTCCATCAAACACCGTCCCCATCAGTACGAGATGAGCCGCCTGAACCTTGAGTACTCGCTGACCTCCAAGCGCAAATTGAATCTGCTGGTTCAAGAAGGCATTGTCGACGGCTGGGATGACCCGAGGCTCACCACCATCTCGGGACTGCGCCGCCGCGGCTACACCCCTGCCTCCATTCGCGAGTTTTGCCGCAGGGTGGGCGTCACCAAGCAGGAGAATGTGGTGCAGATGAGCGCCCTCGAGTCGTGCGTGCGCGATGATCTCAATGCCACAGCCAAGCGAGCCATGGCCGTTTTGCACCCCATCAGGCTTATCATCGACAATTTTGGGGAGGAGGGCGTCACAAAGACTTCCTTTGAGGTGCCCAATCACCCTGAGAGGACCGATCTTGGCAGCCGCACCATCACTTTTTCAAAAGAACTGTATATCGATGCGGCCGACTTTAAAGAAGAGGCCAACAAGCAGTTTAAGCGCTTGAAACTGGGATCTTTGGTGCGTCTTCGCTATGCCTATATCGTCAAGGCCGTCTCCTGCGTCAAAGACGAAAACGGCAATGTCATCGAGGTGCACGCACAGGCTGTTCCTAATTCTGCAGGGTGCGATGTGGACGGTTTCAAGCCCAAGGGCGTCATTCATTTTGTCGATGCCAACAATTGCTTTAAAACCAGGGTGTGCCTGTACCGCCCTCTGTTCAATACCCCCAGCCCGGGAGCCTGCGAGGACATCTTAAGCGCGGTTAACCCCGACTCCATGGAAGTTTGCGAAAATGCAGCCTTGGAGATGTCGCTTAAAGATGCCAAAGTCGGCGAGCATTTCCAATTTGAGCGCGAAGGGTATTTTTGCGTGGACAGCAAGCACTCAAATGAAGATGTCAAAGTCTTTAACCTGACGGTGGCATTGCGCGCGGCCATCAAGCCTTAGTTGTCAAGCCACAAGGCAAGAAACTGTGCGCTTGCTTAAGATAGCGGGCACATGATTGTAGCTTACTTATCAGTAAGTCAGTATAATCAAGAAGCATTTGGTAGTGCCTTGGGAAAAGCAAACCTTAGGCGTGAAATAGGATTAAGGTGATACGAACATGAGTGATTTTGAAGATAGCGCTGAAAACGCGGCCGAAGGATTGGCACCGCCTCCCGGCAGCGAATACGAGATTGCTTTGTCATACCATTCTGAGTCGCAGCTGGAAAGCGCCTATGAAAAGGCTGATCATTGGGTGAAAAAAGGCGTAAGGCCCGACAGCATTTTCCTGGAAGATCGCAATATGGGAGTCATCAACTTCCGCAAAGTGATGCGCGATCCCATCTTAATTCAGGCCGGAGTGGAGCGTTTTGTCGATTTTCGCTGTTCGCTGACCTTGTCCGACACCGATGTGGACGCCGTCTTCTCCTCGGTGTGCTATTACGAAAACGGCAGCGAGCCGGTGTACATCAATGCCTATGATCCCGAGCTTAACAGCATCAAAGAGGTGTTGAGCCTGGTGGGGCAAAGCCTGTTTACCTATCTGCAAAAGCCCCTGATCCGCGAGACGACACCTGAATAAAAAAAAGCAAAAGCGGCGCTTGGCGCCGCACAAATCCGTGCTGTATTAAAGAGTTTTTATGACAACGCTGTTGGTTACAGGAGGGGCCGGTTTTATCGGCTCCAATTTTGTATATGAGCATGTGCGCTCGCATCCGGGCGACACCGTGGTGGTGTATGACGCCCTGACCTACGCAGGCTACTATCAGACCATCAAGCCTTTGGTCGATGAGGGCAAAATACAGTTCGTCAAAGGCGACATCTTGAACGGCCCCCTTTTTTACAAGACCCTTAACGATTTTGAGGCATCGGCGGTGGTGCACTTTGCGGCCCAATCGCACGTGGACCGCTCCATTGCCGATCCTGACGATTTCATCAAGACCAATATCGAGGGCACTTACACCCTTTTGAAGGAGTGCAAGCGCTATTTTGTCGACGAAAAGCGGGGCGGGCGCTTTCATCACATTTCCACCGATGAAGTCTACGGCACCTTAAGCTTGGAAGATCCCGCCTTTGAGGAAACCACGCCTTTTAAGCCCAATTCCCCGTACGCTGCCTCCAAAGCATCTTCTGACTGCCTGGTGCGCGCCTATCATCAAACCTACGGGCTTGATGTCACCATCACCAATTGTTCCAACAATTACGGCCCCCGCCAGTTCCCCGAGAAGCTGACGGCGCTTAGCATCACCAATCTTTTGGACGGCAAAAAAGTGCCCGTCTACGGCGACGGCAAACAGAGACGCGACTGGCTGTTTGTCAAAGATCACTGCGCGGCCATAGAAACGGTGCTTGATAAAGGGGGTGGCGGCCAAACCTACAACGTGGGCGGCGGCTGCGAGCTTGAAAATTTGCAGATGGTGCAGACCATTGCCAAAGTCATCGACAAGTGCTTCAAAGAAGACCCTTTTTTGGGGTTGCGCTTTATGCAATGTCCTGCCGCCAAGGGCCAATCCTGCACGGAGTTTATCGAGCACATTGCAGACAGGCCCGGGCACGATCGCCGCTATGCCATCAATGCAGGCAAGCTTGAAAGGGAGCTTGGGTTTGTCCCTGCCTATGGCTTTGATGCGGCCATCGAAGAGACCGTGCGCTGGTATTTGGATAATGAGGACTGGTGGCGCGGCCTTGTGCAAAGATGCATTGATTTTAAGGCCCAATGGGCTAAAATTTGACCGGGATTGAATGGAGATAAAGACTTTGTCGTCCAAATTTAAAATTTGCGCGCTGGCTATGGCGGTCGCAGGCGCAGCCTCGGCATTAAGCGGCTGCGGCATGATCAATTATTACTGGCAGTACTATGACAAGGAAGTTGACTCCTCGTTAAGAGAGCCCACGGGCTATTACGAGCATGCCCAAGCTTCCGAGCAGGCCGATCCTCTGGTGGTCCCTGCAGGCTTGCAAAACCCGCAGACCGATCCTGTCTTGTCGCTGCCTGATTACCCTGCAAATGCCTATGTGGGACCTGTCGGCGAAGAGGTGGATGTGCGTCCTCCGCAGGCTGCCATCCGCTCCTCAGAAGGCGTGCAGGCTTACTGGCAGGACGGCGAGGCCATAGTCTGGCTCAATAGCAACGGCGTTTTGGTGCAAGACGAGTCTGAGGCTTGGGAAATTTTGCAGCGCGTCTTGCGCCGACTGTACATTGAGACAGGGCAGGTAACCCCCGGCGCTTACGAGCTTACCACCATGGCGGCCGACTTCAACGAGTTCGGCACCCCTTACACCGCCATCAACGATGCGCAGGATAATTTGCGCTACCGCCAGATCTACCGTTTGCGCGTGGGCCGCGACAGCTCCGGCAACATCGGCATTGCCTGCTCGCTCGTAGGCTCGATGACTTTGCTGCGCTACGGAGTGATGCTCACCGACATCCTCACCCCTGCTGAGCTGCAGCGCTTTGCCATGGGCTTTGCCAATCAGATCATCCGCGAAGTCTCCAAGGTCAATCAGGTGGCCGAAACCATGCCCGATGAGGTGGTCATCACCCTCGATCGCGACAACAACAGGCAAGACTGCATCAGGGTCAATGCCCCTTACGAGTCGGTCTTCAACGCCATGCGCTCGATGCTGCCTCAATACGGCTTTGAGGTTACCGAGTACTCCATTTCCCACTCGTCCTTCAAGGTCACTTACGACGAGCAGGACTCTTCCTTCTTCCGCGAGCGCGGGGTGGAGGACTTCATGCTCGAAGACGGCGAATACATCATCAGGGTGGCCGTCGATGCCTCGGGCACCGTCATCACCTTCTATGACGATGACGACAAGCCTTTGCGCACCAATATCATCACCAGACTTTACCCCGGCTTCTCCGAGGCTCTGCTCAAGGAGCTGACCTGGACGCGCTAGGGCAAAATAAGATTGGGGCTTAAAAGATCGCAGGTTTGAGAGTACAATAAGCGCGTGATTCAGATCACGCGCTGTGCGCTTTATTTGTTGACATTGTGTGCAATTTTGCACCGCATCCGCAGGAACCATTATGGAAAAGAGAACTGAGCTTTACCGTGGCAAGGCCAAGTCAGTGTACGAGACCGATGATCCCAACCACTACATCATGTATTTTCGTGACGATACTTCCGCCTTTGACGGCAAGAAGATCGAACAGCTCGAGCGCAAGGGCCGCACCAACAACCGCTTCAACTTCTTTATCATGAAGAAGCTTGAGGAGGCCGGCATCCCCGTTCACGTCGAGGAGCTGCTCTCCGACCGCGAGTGCCTGGTCAAGAAGCTGCAGATGGTTCCCGTCGAGTGCGTCGTGCGCAACGTCAGCACCGGCTCCATTTGCAGAAGATTGGGCGTCAAGGAAGGCTTGGATCTCAATCCGCCCACTTTTGAGTTCTTCTTGAAGAACGACGAGCTGCACGACCCCATGGTCAACGACTCGCACATCATCTCCTTTGGCTGGGGCACCAAGGAGCAGATCGAAGAGATGAAGTCGCTGTCCTACAAGATCAACGATGTGCTCAAGGCCCTCTTTGACAAGGCAGGCCTGATCTTGGTCGACTACAAGCTCGAGTTCGGCCTGTATGAAGGCAAGCTCATTTTGGGCGACGAGTTCTCCCCCGACGGCTGCCGTTTGTGGGATAAAGAGACCCGCAAGAAGCTGGACAAGGATCGCTTTCGCCAGGGCTTGGGCGGCGTCATCGAAGCTTACGAGGAAGTAGCACGCCGCATCGGCTGCCCTCTGTAACGATAAAGGCCGGGAGTCGAGCCCGGCTTGAACTTTTTTGAACCCTCCTGCAAATCCCCTCGTCTTTATAACCTGCATTCTGCATTTACAGATGACGCCGATTTTTAAATTTTTAAAGAGGAATAGTATGCCCGAAAAAACATAAGGGCAAGGCCGGCTGACCGGCCATTCTCCTACTGATCAAGTTTAGAGATCTCAAGCTTGGGCAAAGCCCTGACTATCTTCATGGTCTCCAGGCTTACGGTGATCACGCGCAAGAACAAGGATAGGGTATACCGCTCCCCGGCAGGCTGCGCCTTGGCGTACTCGTTAAAGTCGTTGACGATACCGGTCTTTTTGTCGACAGATAAGCAACAACGCTCCACCAGCCAGTCAAGAGCTGACTTCTTATTGACCACATACTCCTGAGTCTCAAGGGGAATATTGCTGACAACAATGTCATCGTTATAAATAAGCGTGGTCTTATCCTTGGCCGCATTGCCGATTTTTCCCGGAATTTTGCCCCACTTCATGGTATCTACTCTGAAGTTGCCTTTGTGCTCGCCATCAATGGCAACCCCTTTGTACTCAGGCTGTTTTTCGTAATTGACGTGCAGATCTGATAGTTTGCGTCCGGCATCGGCAAAGGCCATAAAATCCTCAAAAGAGGCCGCTCTGGGGATCCGCGGCAACTCCTTGGCAAGGTTGTTGGCGTAGCGTTTGCGGTATTCATCGCTGTGCAGAATGCCGTACACATAGTAGAAGATATCGTCTTTGGTGATGCTGTCTGCCTGAGCACCATAAGGTGCTTTAAAGTGCCTGAGAGCATGAGTGCTCTAAAACCCATCCTACCCTGATCTGAGGCGAGCAGGCCTCGATCTTGTTCCCCATTTTTTGATGATCTGATCCTATTTTTCCCATCCTTAATTATCGCAGGCCTTGATCTGCCCCCTCAAAAAGCCCGCCTTTTTGCTCCCAATTTACATAGTCAAATCAGTGGGGCCGGACACTGTATCCTCCTTACGATTCTAACGTGATTGAGCGTTACACCGCAGCTTTTCCTGAGATTTTGGCAGCAAATCTTATTAGAAGGCTGCTCTTATCTTTAGGAACATCTGCCTTTAAGCTTATCAAGCTGATCTTCAGTTAAAGACATCTCTTCTAAGATCACGACCTCGCGCA
>CAZYXT010000089.1:0-10177 GCA_964651505.1 uncultured Enterobacterales bacterium | reverse complement strand
TTTGTTCAAAACCGCGCCGGCCGTCATCGGGTGCTCCAAGGATTAAAGATAACCTGAACGGCAGATTCTACCATGAAGCTTCGGGCAGGGATCACGCAGGGGCGGCCCATGCACTTTACACGTAAGGGTTGAGTTCTTTTTCCCTGCCGATGGCAGTATCGGGCCCGTGACCGCACATGACGGCCGTGTCATCGGGCAGGGTAAAAAGCTTGGTCTTGATGCTTGCAATCAGTTCATCATAAGAGCCGCGGGGCAGATCGGTGCGGCCGATGCTTTGATAAAAGATGACGTCGCCTGCAAGCACGAACCCTCCTGCCTCACAGTAATAGCACACCGAGCCCGGGGTGTGGCCCGGGGTATGCAGCACTTTAAAGGTCAGGCTCCGGCAGGGCTCTATGATCTGTTCGTCGTTAAGGTAGGTCACGGGCAAGGAGATCTCCTCAACCTTGGGCAGACCGAAACAGACGGTTTGATTGTGCAAATCCTCAAGCAAGAATTTGTCTTCCTCTTGAGGCCCCATGATGGGGATCTTTAAAGTTTTGGCGACAAGCTGCACCGCTCCGATGTGATCGACATGGCCATGGGTGATCAAAACCGCCTTGATGTCAACATTAAGCTTCTTGACATAGGCAAGCAGCAGGTTGGCATTGTCTCCGGGGTCGACGATGACGCCCTGCATGGTCTCATCATCATAGACGATGCGGCAGTTTTCTTGAAAGATCCCGACGACGGCGTTTTCAATCTTGATGGTCATCACAGCCTCCTACGGTCAAATCCAAACCTTTTAAGTAAAAGCTCTCAGGACAGCTTAAAGCCACAAGGTGATCTTTATCTTGGCGCAAGACATTGAGCAATCTAACCCGGGCCCCGGCATCGAGGGCGGCATCGGCGACAACTTTTTGAAACAAGTTAAGATCCATGTGCCCTGAGCAAGAAAAGGTTAAAAGACGCCCGCCCGGGGCTAAAAGCTCGATGGCCAGGCGATTGATGTCCTGATAGCCGCGGCAGGCTTTGGGAAGCTGCGCGGCACTTTCGGCAAATTTGGGCGGATCCAAAATAATGACATCAAACTTAAGATTGTTCTTGCGCGCATTGCGCAAATAAATGAAGACATCCTCGCATAAAAACTTGCAGCGCCCGGGGTCTAAGTGGTTGAATGCAACAGCGGCCTTGGCTTTGTCCAAAGCTTTTTGCGAGACATCGACATTGATGACGCTTTTGGCCCGTCCTTTCAAAGCCCACAAACCAAAGCCTCCCGTGTAGGAAAAGCAATTGAGCACGGTTTTGCCTGCGCACAGATCTTTTAAGTAGCGCCTGTTGGCTCTTTGGTCCAAATAAGCGCCGGTCTTATGGCCCTGTTTGATGTCGACGGGAATATAGATCTCCTCGTACTCTTTGACGTAGAGGGTATCGGGCAGCTCATCCTCTGCCCCTGAGATCATGCCGATGCGCTCGGGCAGACCTTCTTTTTGCCGCGAGGCCCCGGTCGAGCGCTCGAAGATGAGACAACCCTGGAACAATTCTTTAAAGCATTCGGCGATGGCATCACGGTAAACCTCCATGGCCATGGAGGTGATGCACAGCACGATGACGTTATTGTATTGATCAACGGTCAGCCCGGGCAGGTAATCGCCTTCGGAGTTGACAAGGCGCAATCCGTCGCAGCCTCTTTGGCGCAGCTCCTCGCGCAGGCCTGCCGCCTCTTTGATTTTGTTTTTAATAAAGTTTGAATTTGGGATCTTGTCTTCATTAAAGCTTAAGCAGCGCAATCTTATTTGCGATTGAGGCGAGTAACAGGCATAGGCCAAAAATTCTCCGGTTGAGGATTCGACCCTGACCAATTCCCCTTGTTCAGGGGCTTTTGAATCGGGAAAATTCTCGTCCAACGCCTGAGAGAAAACCCATGGGTGATGACGGTGCAAGGCCTTGTCCCTGTGTGGTTTTAGCCTGATTATTTTGGTAAAGTGCGAGCTTGACATGATAGGCCTAAGTTAAGACTAATAATACAGTCCTACAATCAATTGACTTATGAGGAATAGGTTAACAGAGGGATTTTAAGATGACAATGACGCGCAGGGTAAAATACGTGATTTTGCTTATCCCGATTTTGGCGATCTTGGGGTATGCAGCCTACAGCCTATTTCGCGAAACCCCTCCGACCTTTATGACCACTCAGGCCCAATTGCGCGACATTAAAAATCAGGTTTTTGCCACCGGCACACTCGCAGGCAAGATCGAGGTTGAGGTAGGCGCGCAGGTATCGGGGCAGATTAAAAAGCTGTATGTCCAAACAGGCGATCAAGTAAAACAAGGGGATCTTTTGTGCGAAATCGATCCTGACATCCAAGAGAACAATCTGCGCACGGCCAAAGCCCAAGCCAGACTGATTGAAGCGCAAATCAAATCCCAAAAGGCCGACAACAAGCGCTTAAAGCTTGAGTATGAAAGACAAAAGCGCCTGTTAAAGGCCGACGCGGTTTCCTTTCAAGACTATGAGCTTGCACAGGCCAATTACGAGATGGGGCTTGCTGCTTTGGAGGCTTTGGAAGCCCAATACGAGCAGGCTCAAATCTCCATTGATGATGCAGTCACCAATTTGGGGTACACGCAGATCACCGCCCCCATAGACGGCACCGTTTATGCCATCCCCGTCGAAGAGGGTCAGACGGTCAATGCCAATCAGACCACCCCGACCATTTTAAAGCTGGCCAAGCTTGACGTGATGACGGTTGAAACCGAGATCTCAGAGGCCGACGTGGTCAGGGTCAAAGAAGGAATGGATTGCTCCTTCACCATTTTGGGTTTGCAAAATCAGGCTTTTCACTCCACTTTATACCGCATTGAGCCTGCCCCCGAGAGCGCCAAGGACGATTCAAGCTCTTCTTCATCGTCATCTTCGTCCAGCACTGAGGCCATTTACTACAACGCTCTGCTTGATATCGATAACCCGGACGGGATCTTGCGCATTGACATGACAGCCTCGGTTGTCATCGATATTGCACAGGCACAAAATGTCATCTCCATTCCTCTGACGGCCCTGCGCTCTGATGATTATCTGGGCAACGGCTCGGTCTACCTTTTAAATTCCGACGGCAATGTGTATGAGCACCCCGTGCAGCTGGGCATTCGCGACGAACAATACATAGAAGTCGTCTCGGGGGTTGATTTGAATGATCAAATCGTGATCGGAGATGATGTCGCCTCAGCCGAGGTGCAGGCTAAGGACAATGATCGCGGTCCGCGCGGCCCGAGGATGCTATAACCATGCAAGGTGAAGTTCTGCTTGAGTTAAACGATGTGCGCAGGGCCTATCGGTCAGGCGGACAAGACGTGGAAGTTTTGCACGGCATTAATCTGACCATCAGGCAAGGTGAGATGGTGGCCATCGTGGGGCCTTCAGGCTCGGGCAAGTCAACCTTGATGAACATCATAGGCTGCCTTGATACCCCCACCTCAGGCAGCTATAAGGTCTTAAACCGCGATACTTTAAATTTGGGCCCTGACGAGCTTGCCGAATTGCGCCGCGACTTCTTTGGCTTTATCTTTCAGCGCTACCATTTGCTGGGGCACCTTTCGGCCTCTGAAAATGTGCAGGTGCCTGCTGTTTACGCAGGCTTTAAAAAGACCAAGCGCGAGATCAGATCACAAGAGCTTTTGGGCAGTCTGGGGCTTGCCGAGCGCTGCAAATATGTGCCATCGCAGCTGTCAGGCGGTCAGCAGCAGCGCGTGTCCATTGCCCGCGCTTTGATGAACGGCGGTCAGATTATCCTGGCCGACGAGCCTACCGGCGCTTTGGATCAAAAAAGCGGCGCTGAGGTGATGAAGATCTTAAAAAAGCTCAACGAGCAGGGGCATACCATCATCTTGGTAACCCACGACAAAAAGATCGCCGATTGCGCCCGCCGCGTCATATCAATTGAAGACGGAACCATCAAATCCGATGTCATCGACGAGAACAAGCCTTCTTTTGAAGGGGTGACCTCCGAAGACGGATTTATCATCAAAAACAAATGGGCCCGCTCCATAAGCTCTTATTACGATCGCTTTTATGAAGCTTTTGTGATGGCCTACAGGGCCATGATCTCAAACCGCATGCGCACGCTTTTGACCATGCTGGGCATCATCATCGGCATCATGGCGGTGGTGTCGGTGGTGGCATTGGCCCGCGGCGCCTCCGCGCAGGTTTTGGAGAACATCTCATCCTTGGGCACCAACACCATCACCATTTACCCCGGCGAACGCATGGGCGATGTGCGCTCAGGCAAGGTGCGCACGCTGACCGAGCGCGATTTGAATGCCCTGGAGGGGCAGCCTTTTGTGGATTCGGCCTCAGGCTCGGTTGAGACCTCGGTCTTGCTGCGCAACGGCGCTTTGGAGTTTGATGCCACCGCCCGCGGCGTGTCTTACGATATTTTCAGGGTCTACGGCTATGAAATTGATCAGGGGCGGTTTTTTACCAAGCTTGAGGTAAACAACAATGCGCAGGTGGCGGTCATTGATCAGAACACCTATTTGAACTTCTTCAAAGGACGCGATCCCATCGGGCAGACCTTGCTGGTCAACTCCATGCCGGTAGTGGTCATAGGCGTGCTCAAAGAGATGGATTCGCCCTTTTTGCACTCGGATCAGCTCTACGTTTTCATGCCCTACACGGCAGCCATGTCGCGCCTGACCAATCAAAATTATTTGTCATCGATTGTCATCAGGATCTCAGACGGGTTCTCCACGGCCGTGGCCGAGAATTCGCTTATCAGCCTGTTGAAGTCGCGCCACGGCAGGCAGGACTTTTTCATTCAATCATCCGATACAATCATGAAGTCCATCACCTCTGCGACCATGACCTTTACGCTGCTCATCTCGGCCATTGCCGTGATCTCCTTGGTGGTAGGCGGCATCGGCGTCATGAACATCATGCTGGTGTCGGTGACCGAGCGAACCCGCGAGATCGGCATTCGCATGGCGGTGGGAGCCAGACAATCGGATATCATGGCTCAATTTTTGATAGAGGCGGTCTTAGTCTGTCTGCTCGGAGGCTTTGTGGGGGTTATCTGCTCGTTTGGCCTGGGGCGGGTGGTCGAATATTTCATCGACTCGATCACCATGTCTTTTTCGGTCGACTCGATCATCGCCGCGGTGGCCACTTCATCTTTAATCGGCATCGGCTTTGGTTTCATGCCGGCCCGCTCGGCGGCAAGATTAAATCCCATTGAAGCTTTGGCCCGCGAATAGGAGAGATTATGCAGCAAGGCAGCAACGAAGCTTTACAAGAGCTCATCACACAAGATCCCTTGATTGGCAAATTTGCCTCACTGGTGCAGTTTGACACGCAATCGTCGGTTGAAAGCAATGAAGTGCCCTCAACGCAGGGGCAGCTTGAGATTGCCTCGTATTTGCACGGCAAGAGCGCACAACTTGTCGGATCTGCAAACGTTGTGTTAAAGGACACGGGGGTTTTGATTGTAAGATTGGGCAGCACCGAGGGGTGCGAACAGGCGCCGCATTTGTGCCTGCTTGCGCATGTGGACACGGCCCCCGATTGCAGCGGGAAAAATGTCAACCCAAGCTTGGTGACAGGCTTTGACGGGGAGGCAATCAGACTTAAAAACGGTCTTGTCATCGACTCCAAGATTTGCCCGCAGCTTCCTTTGCTTAAAGGCCACGACATCATCGTCACCGACGGCACCACGCTGCTTGGCGGCGATGACAAGGCAGGGTGCGCGGTGATGTGGCAGCTTTTGGAAGATTGCGTTGCAGGCAAACTGCCGCACGGGCCTTTGACCTTGGTGTTCTCGGTTGACGAGGAGATAGGCAAGTCGACTTCCTACATCGATGTCAAAGAGCTGGGGGCCGATGTTGCCATCACCATCGACGGGGCGGGGCTTGGGGAGCTTGATGTGGCCACCTTTAACGCAAGCCTTGCCACCGTGACCTTCAAAGGTACCGGCGTGCATACGGCTGTAGCTTACGGCAGGCTTAAAAATGCCTTGAAATGGGCCTGTCAGTTTGTAAACGAGCTGCCTTGCAATGAGGCTCCCGAGACCACGCAGGGCGATGATGGGTTTTATCACCCCATGAGCATCAAGGGCGGGGTTGAACAGGCCGTGGTGAAGATCTTGCTTCGCGATTTTGAGGAGGCAGGGCTTAAAGCGCGCGAAAAGTTTATTTGGGATCTGTTTGCCAAGTTTAAAGAGCGCTGCGGCTCAGAGAGCATTGAGTGCAAAATAGAGTTTCAATATCAAAATATGCAAAAGCCTTTGCAGGAGGCTGCCCAAGCAGAAGGCGGGAGACTCGATATCGTCGGCATGTGCAAAGAGGCCTGTCTTATGGCGGGCGTGCAGCCTGTGTTGAGCAAGGTGCGCGGCGGCACCGACGGATCCAATCTTTCAAATCGCGGACTGCCGTGCCCCAATTTGTTTACCGGGGCTTTTAATTGTCACGGGCCTTACGAGTGCGTGAGCGTGCAGGTTTTGCATCAAAGTTACGAGTGCGTCAAAAACCTCGTCAAGACAGCCTCCGCAAGATAGAGCAAGGAGCGCAGATATGCAGGTAATGGTAACAGGCGCTGCAGGACAGCTGGGGCGCGAGCTTGAAGAGGCTCTGTTAAGGCAAGGTCACAGCGTCATCTCCTGCCCCCATCAGAGTTTGGATATTACCAATCTTCAGGCGGTGTTAAGCGCCGTTGAGGCAGGAAAACCCGGGTGCATCATCAATGGTGCCGCCTACACCAATGTGGAGAAGGCCGAGACTGACATCATGAAGGCCTATTTGGTCAATGCCGTGGGGGCTTCGAATGTTGCCATGGCCTGCGCAACCTATGACGTGCCGCTTATTCACATCTCCACCGATTACGTGTTCTCCCAAGGCAGGGGACCGTGGCGCGAGAGTGACAAGACCAAAACGGCCTGCGAGTACGGGCGCACCAAGCTGTGCGGCGAGGAATTTGTTTATAAGTCGGGGTGTCGTCACCTTATCATCAGGGCCTCGTGGATCTTCGGCCGTTACGGCTCAAACTTTGTCAAAACCATGTTGAGGCTCGGACAAACTCACGGCGAGGTTAAAGTGGTGGACGATCAAAAAGGCAATCCCACTCCTGCCTTGGCGCTTGCCGAGGATATTGCATCGAAGATCCTGCCCGTCTTTGTATCGGAAGATTTTGACGATTGCGGCATCTACCATTATGCGGGGATGCAAAGCACCACCTGGGATGAATTTGCCCGGGCCATCTTCAAGATTGCCCATGAAGACGGGCTCATCCCTGCCGAAGTTTTGGTCAAATCCATACCTTCTTACGAGTATCCAAGCAAGGTTGAGCGCCCCGCCGATTCAAGCCTTGATTGCACCAAGATCTGCAAGCGCTTTGATCTTGGCATGCCCATGTGGATTGATTATCTGCCCGCGGTATTGCACAGCGCCTATGAAGAACTGACGGAGGGCAGCCATGCTTAAAGCAAAACTTGTCGCTTGGGCTCTAGCCTCAAGTCTTTTGTGCTCCTCGTGCTCTTTGATGCTCTCTGCCTATGAGGCCCCCAAGGTTCCTCAAATGGCAGCCTTTGAGCAAAGCAATGCCTTCTCTTTGGGGGCTGTGGATAAGGATTTTTACCAAAACTTTCATGATCCCAATCTTACGGCCGTCATTGAAAAAGCCCTTGAGCACAACACCGACATGGCGCAGTCTTATTTGAATGTCTTAAATGCCGCCTATCAGCTTGGTTTGTCGCGCACCTCGTTGTTGCCCGATGTCAGCGCCGAGGCTTCTGCCAATCTGTCAAAGGATATGTCGGGATCTTCATCCTCGGTTCGCTCTTCATCCTCGTCTTTGGGACTGTCCTATGAGGTTGATTTGTTCTCGCGCCTTGAGGCTCAGCGCGGGGCGGCTTTGGAAAGCTTTCGCGCCTCAGGGTATGATTATTTGGCCATGTATTTGTCGGTCATCAATTCTGCTGCCAAGGCCTATTGGCAGCTGAGCTATGCCAAGGAGGCCTTGGATCTTGGCACATCCGAGCTTGAAGATGCCAAAAGGCGCCTTGAGATCATCAAAGCCCGCTTTGAGGCAGGCGCGGCGGACGGTCTTGAATACGATACGGCCAAGGTCGATTATCTGAGTGTCGAGCAAACCTATCAGTCAAGGGTGAACTCTTTTGCCAACGCCAAGACGGCTTTGGCCTATTTGCTGGGCACCACCCCCGATGACCTGATTGCAGCAGGGGCCTTAGATGACAGCATGCTCCCTGATGTCCCTGCAAGCGTGCCGCTTGAGCTTTTGCAAAGACGTCCCGATCTTAAGGCATATGAAGCCAGGCTGCGTCAGGCCTATTACGAGGCTGATGAGGCCAAGTTGGCCTATTACCCTTCCATCACCTTGTCGGCGGGGCTTTCCATGGGGGATGCGGGCAGTTTCGGGCGCTTTTTGAGCGATCCCTTGGGGACGCTCGGGGCATTGATCACTTTCCCGTTTTTAAACTATGCCGATCTTTATTATGAAGAGCGCTCGGCTCTGACCGAGCGGGAAAGCGCGCGCCTTGATTTTGTCGACGGCTACCTTTCTGCCGTCAAAGAAGTCTCCGATGCCATGGAGGAGGTTTTGTATTATAAAAAGCTGACGGTTACGACAGGGCAATCTTATGAGCTGGCCCGCTCCAACTACAGGCGCTATGAAAACCGCTACCGTCAGGGCTTCTCTTCGTTATCGGACTACCTCGATGCTGCCGATGCTTTAAGGAGCAGCGCCATTGCCTACCTTGATGCCAAGCGGGGGCAGCTGACAGCTTCGATGAATCTTTATGCATGCCTCGGAGGCGGCCTGTCAGACGAAGATCTTGTTAAGATCCTAAATGAGGCGCAAAACGATGACATCAAAGAGCGCCTTGAGACAGATAAAGCCTCCCCATAAGGAGGGGCTTTTAAAAAGAACGGCCGCGCTTTAGCAAACCGAAGCTTTGAGGGCGGCAAGCTCCTGACCGGTAACCGTTTCTCCGTCGGTGAAGCCGCAGCTTAACTTGATCTTCTTTTTTGAGATCTTCTCTCCTTTGATCTTTTTGACCAGCATTTCAACTGCCATCCTGCCTATCTCAAAGCGCGGGGTCAGCACGCTGCACAAAATGGGGCAGGTGGCGCGGCTGATATCCAAACCGTTGTAGCCTAAGATGGCAATGTCATCGGGGATCCTGATGCCCCGGCGCAGGCAGGCCATCATGACGCCCACGGCCGCATCGTCATTGGTGCAAAAGACGCCGTCAATATCGCGATGGGTCTCAAATCCCAGGTTAAACAAAGCCCCGGCCATGGTAAAGGTCGAGCGCTCAGGCGAGCTTAACACTAATGGAGTCAGGCCGGCCTCCCGCATGGCCTTCTCATAGCCTGCCTGACGCTGCAAGGTCCTCAAATCAAGGCGGATGGCAATATAGGCAATGCGTTTGCGCCCGCAGCCTATCAATGCCTTGATGCTCCGATAGGCTATCTCTTCGTGGTCCAATCCCACGGCCATGTCGATGGGCCTGCAGGGCAGGGACATGATCTCCACCACAGGCAGATCAAAATCTTTGAGTCTGCGCACCGTAAGCCGGCTGTGCTTGGGCTCGGTTAAGATCAAGCCGTCCACGCGGTAGGAGAGCAGGTCGGCAATTTGTTTTTCCTCTTCTTGCAAATTGTAGTCGTTGTGGGTGATCAAAATGGAGTAGTTTTGCCGGCCGGCCTCGGCGCTGATGCCGTTTATGACATCGGAGAACACCATGTTGGAAAAAGAGGGGATCAAGACGCCAAAGGAGTTGGAGGAGGCTTTGGACAGCATCGCAGGGGCGCGATTGCGCACGTAACCCAGTTCTTCGATGACCTTGGCTATTTTGCTGCCGGTGCTTTTGGCCACCGAGGATGGATCTTTAAGATAACGCGATACGGTCATCTTGGTAATGCCCAAACGGTCGGCAATATCCTGCATCGTGTAGCGCGATTTCACCTGTTGTCCCTTAATATCCTGCTTTGAATTTTTACATGAGTGCTGTTTGAAAGGACGCATCTGCCAGGCAAGCCTGCAATCTGCGAATATAACAGACAATTAAGGCTCCCCGAAAAACGCATCAGGGTGATTGCACGAGATCTTGCTTGATATCAGCCCGAGATTTTGTTGATGAGTGCCCTAAAACCCATCCTACCCTGATCTGAGGCGAGCAGGCCTCGATCT
>CAZYXT010000088.1:0-10250 GCA_964651505.1 uncultured Enterobacterales bacterium | reverse complement strand
ATGCTGTCAAAAGTTCTTGAATTTGCACCGGCCATAGCCTTTTTTGTTTCTTATAAGCTCACTTCCGATCTGATCTTGGCCACCGCGGTGATCGTAGGCTCGTGCCTGATTGCCTTTGCCTTAAATTACTTTTTGTGCCATAAAGTCTCGCGCATGCAGGTCTTTGTCACAGGCGCCGTCTTGCTGTTCGGCCTGCCCACCATTTTGCTCAACGACCCTCAGATCATAAAATGGAAGGTCACGGCGGTAAATTTGATTTTGGCCTGCGCCATCTTGGTATGCCAGCATATCTTAAAGCGCAATCCTTTTGCCTATCTGTTTGGCCAGGAGATTGAACTGCCCCGTCAGATCTGGCTTAAGATGGGCACCTGGTGGATGGTGTTTTTTGTCCTGGCCGCAGGATTGAACGTGATCATAGCCTTTTATCTGCCCGCCATATTTGGGATCAGCGAGCAGAGCGCCGAGAACCTGTGGGTTGACTACAAGACCTTTGGCAATGCCATTTTGAATTTTCTCTTTGCCCTGGGGTGCGGATTATATTTGTTTAAAACCAACCCCGAGATCTTCTCGGCATTGAATCAGGATAGTAAGTAGCAGCATACTAAGGATAAACATCATGCCTGATATGAATTACGGCAACATCAAATACGCCATTATCCCGGTGGCAGGTTTGGGCACAAGATTGCTCCCTGCCACCAAGGCCATCCCCAAAGAGATGCTGCCTGTGGCAGACAAGCCGCTGATTCAATATGTGGTAAGGGAGGCCGTGTGTGCCGGCATCAAAAACATCGTGCTGGTCACCCACTCCTCCAAAAACGCCATCGAAAATCACTTTGATACCTCCTTTGAGCTTGAGGCTGCCTTGGAGAAGAGAGTAAAAAGACAATTGCTCTCGGAGGTGCAAAACATCATCCCCAAGGATGTGACCATCATGCACGTCCGCCAGGGCGAGGCCAAAGGCCTGGCCCATGCCATCATGTGTGCCCAGCCCATCGTGGGCAAAAACCCTTTTGCCGTGCTCTTGCCTGACGTCATCATCGATGACGCCCGCTCCAATCCGACCTCAGACAACCTTGCGGCCATGGTCAAGCGCTTTGAGGAAAGCGGCATTGCCCAGATCTTGGTGGAAAAAGTGCCCAAATCCCGGGTGGGCTCTTACGGCATTGTGGATCTGCAGGGCGTGGAGCCTGCCCCGGGCGAAGATGTTTTAATCAAGAGCATTATCGAAAAGCCAAGCTTAAACGAGGCTCCCTCCGATTTTGCCGTGGTGGGCCGTTACGTGCTGCCCTCTGAGATCTGGCCTTTGTTCAAGCGCACTCCTTTGGGCGCAGGCGGCGAATTCCAGCTGACCGACACCATCGATCTTTTGATGAACATCGAGCCTGTCAATGCTTATGCCATCGTAGGCTGCAGCCACGACTGCGGCAACAAGCGCGGTTATGTGGAGACTTTTATCGAATATGCCCTGCGCCACGACGCAATCGGCGCTGACATCAAGGCCTTCATCAAAAAACTTGCTCAAGAGGACAACAGCTGATGGCCTTGCATAATGGGTTGTCTTACAAAGAAAAATTTGTTCAGATGGACAAGGAAGCCCTGGCGGTGCTCATAGCCGCCGCAGCGCTTTTTTTGTATTTTTGGATAAGCATTTTCTTGTTCAAAGACAATCTTGACCTTGGCGTCATTGCAGGTTTGCCCCTGTGGTTTACCCTTTCTTGTTTGGGCGGCTATCTGCTCTCGGTCATCGTTGTCTTCGTGCTGGTGCGCTTTTTCATGAAAAACTTTGATCTAAATGAAGATGCGCAAGATAACGCTTCAGGGAATTGACCCTTTTAGGCTGCAAGGGCCTCTTATCTTTTTTCAGAGTCTGCCATGGATACAGTTATCTACCCCGTGCTGATGTTCTTGGGAGCATTGATGGGCATTTCTTTTTTGGTGCAAAAGCGCGAGAAAAATACCATCCGATCCCAACGACACTATTTTTTGGCCAACCGCAGCTTAACAGGCGTGGTATTGGCCTTAACCCTGGTTGCAACCTACGGCTCGGTGTCATCCTTTATCTCGGGCCCGGGCATTGCCTGGGATCTGGGCTTGGGGTGGGTGGTCTTTGCCGCCCCGCAGATCATCACGGGCTTTTTGATCTTGGGAGTCATCGGCAAGAAGATGGCCGTGCTCTCGCGGCGCACGGGATCGCTTACGGTCATTGATCTTATGGCCTGCCGCTACCGCAGCCGCCTGTTGTCAATCTTATTGTCGGCAACTTTAATCATCTTTTTTACCGCCACCATCGTCGCGCAGTTTATAGGCGGCGCGCAGATCTTTGCGGCCATCACGGGGCTTGATTACAAACTGGCCCTGCTCTTGTTTGCCGTGGTCACCACCGTCTACACCTCAGGGGGTTTTAAGACCGTGGCCCTCACCGACGGCATTTGCGCCGTGCTGATGCTCACAGGCATGGGAGCTTTGGGCTATTCCATTTTGGAACAATCCGGCGGCCTGAGCGCGACCATGGAATATCTTGCGACGCTTAAGCAAGATGAAAACGGCGTCAGCGCCCTTTTGACTTATGACTCCAACGGGGCTTTGCCTTTGTCCCTGCTCTTTTCGGCCTGGATCTTGGTGGGTTTTGCCACGGTGGGACTGCCGCAGTCCATGGTGCGCTGCATGTCCTATCGATCAACCTTTGATTTGCATCAGGCCATGATCGTAGCCTCCATAGTGTGCGGGGCTTTGATGATAGGCATGACTTTGCTTGGGGTTTTATCGCGCGCGGTCTTGACTAAGATGCCGCCAAACGGCACGGACAGCATCATCCCTACCCTTATCGTGACCACCATGTCCCCGCTGATGGCTTCCGTCACCATCCTAGGTCCCTTGGCTGCAACCATGTCCACGGTAAGCTCTCTTCTTATTGCCTCAACTTCGGCACTGATGCGCGATCTTTACTATGCAATAAAGCCCAAGGCCGAGCGCTGCGATGAAATGAAAAAAAGCTATATCCCGGTTGTATTGACCTTGCTCTTGGGGGGAGTGTCCATTTTATTGGCCATGTATCCTTTGGACTTGGTGGCCTGGGTCAATCTTTTTGCCTTCGGAGGCTTGGAGACTGCGTTTTTGTGGCCTGTGGCGCTGGGGCTTTTTTGGCCCAAGATGAATGCGCGCGGGGCCTTATGGGGCATGGGAGCGGGGCTTTTGTGCTATACAGGCTTTGGGATCTTTTCTGTCAACATTCTGGGCTTTCACAACATCGTCTGGGGACTTTTGGTCTCGCTGATTGCATCCATCGCAGGCTCGCTTCGCTATTATGAGTACGACAGGCCGATGCTTGAGATCTTCTTTCCCCACAAAATCTAATCTGATGAGCCTGATCTTAAAATCAATCAGGCTTGATTGCTTATCAGTTAAGCTTTCTTCTCGCCCTCAAAAAGACCTGCGTCTTGGTCAAAATCTTTGTGTCGGCGCATACAAAATTTTGCACCGCTGTCCTTACAAAGGCCTGCAAATGGGCCTATACTAAGCAACGTCGCACCAGGTTGTTAGGGGGAACGCCATGAATTGGAAGGTAGTGCTGGCTATCATCACCTGCAATGTAGTTTTGATGTCCTCAAGCTACACCATGCTGATCCCGTTTTTGCCTCTCTACCTTAGAACAGAACTGCACGCCGATCCCGATACCATCAACCTGTGGACAGGCGTGATCTTCGCCGCCTGCTTTGCCGTGTGCGCCGTCATGGCTCCCATCTGGGGCCGCATGTCAGACCGCAAGGGCAGAAAGCTCATGGTGGTCAGATCATCAAGCCTGATAGCTTTAACCTATCTGTTCGGCGGATTGGTGCAAACCCCCATGCAATTGCTGTTTGTGCGCATCTTCCAGGGTTTTGCCGCAGGTTTGTGGCCTGCCTCTTTGGCCCTGATGTCAGGCTATTGCCCCAAAAACAAAATCGGCATCAGCATGGGCATCATGCAATCGGCCAACATTTGCGGCGGTATCTTAGGCCCCCTGCTAGGCGGCGTTTTGGCCCAGGAATTTGGCATGAGAGCCTCATTTTTCATAGGCTCGGGCACCCTGGCCTTCATTACCCTCGTCACATTGCTCTTTATCAAAGAGCCGCCGCGCGAGGAAAAACCTGCAAACGCCCCTGTCCCTGCCAAAATCAAGAACCCGACCAAGTCTCTTTTGACCAACCCCGGCTTTATCTTGATCTTGCTTGCCACAGGGTGCACCAACATGGTCATCTTGCTGTTGCAGCCTATCATGACCGTCTATATCGGCCAGCTGCGCGGCACACAAGATGATCTTTTGCTGATCTCAGGCCTGATTTTCTCCTTGTCGGGAGTCTCGGGCGCCATCGCAGCTCCCATCTGGGGCAAGGTCGGTCAGTCCAAGGGCTTTTTCATCACCGAGGTGGTGTCCATGATGGCCGCGGGGATCTTAATAGCCTCGCAGTTCATCCCGTCGACCCTGCTGCCATTTGTGATCTTGCAATTTTCGGTAGGTCTTGGGTTTTCGGGGATCTTTCCATCTGCCAATGCCATGGCCATTACCAGCACCTCGCCTGATGAAAGAGGCACGGCCTTTGGCCTGATGTTTTCGGCCCAGCAGATAGGCGGCACGGTCGGACCTTTGATAGGAGGAGTGCTTGGCACCTATATCCACCTCTCCTACATCTTCCTGCTCTCAGGCAGCATCCTGATCATTTTGAGCATAGTATTCTTCTTTAAGGCGCCTCTTACCATGCGCACCAGGATCAGCGCACAAAGACTGCATCACGCCACGGAAAAAGAATTTATCGATCTCATCAAAAAACAGGTGGCAGACGAGATGCACAAGGATGCCTCAGCAATCAAAGAGGAGCAGGCCACGCCTGCCGATCTGGCCGCCCTCTCCAAGATTGATGCAGCCTTAAAAAGAGCCCGCTCGCACCAAGCCCCTGAGCAGACTAATATCTCAAAGGATGCTCAATCCCAAGTTGCGGCAGATAAGATCAATAAGGCTTTGCAGCGCCATGAAAAAGACTGATAAATGATAAACTTTGAAAGCAAACATAAACGTCAACTTTATTGAACATCAGGCATGGCTGTGCCATCATTAAAATTTGAACAAGGTAAATTTACCCAATCAAAACTAAACAGCCTGTTTTTGTTGAAACGAACAATTAATTCTAAAAATAACTTATGCACTTTAATTTAAGGACAGCAACACAAGTAAACTCAACCAAATAAAAATCTAAAGATTTATCAGCAACAAAGGAAATACCCGATGACTATTGAGGAAATATTTGCCGAAGAGTCCGAAACTTTGGAATTTAAAAGCGAAATTCCGTCCAAAAGCGAAAAATACATGAAAACAGTGGTTGCTTTCGCTAACGGAAAAGGGGGAACCTTAGTCTTCGGAATAGACGACAACACTCGAAAGATTATAGGGTTACCCAAAGAAGATGTGGTAGATAAGGTAGACGCAATTACCAATGCTATTTACGACAGCTGTGAACCTAAAATAATTCCAAACATTGTTTTGAATGAAATAAATGGCAAGATCATCATAGTCGTGCAAATTATTGCGGGAATGCAAACTCCCTACTACATTAAAAGCCAAGGCATTATGGATGGCACGTATATTCGTGTGGCAGCTACGACACGTCACGCCGAGAAATATCGCATTCAAGAGCTTATCAATAAGGGATTCAACAGTTCATTTGATCAGTTGGCTCTTCAACAAAATGTCTCAGAGGAACAAATCAAAATTTTTTGCGACCGTTTGTACCGACATGCCCTCAAACAAACCGAAGACGTTGAGAAGAGAAAGGAGATTCATAGAGTTGGGCTGAATCAATTGCTTTCATGGAAACTTTTAACTCAAAGCAACGAAGGCTATCATCCTACCAACGGGTATATGCTGCTTGACGGCAACTCTGCCCTGTTTCCTGAGGCTGCCATACAATGTGCTGTATTTAAAGGCAAAGATCGAGAGATCTTTATTACTCGCAAAGAATTTTCCGGAGCCATTTATGAGCAAATTGAAAATGCCTATAACTTTGTTTTGCAGCACATTGATGTTGGTGCCCGCATTATCGGCATAGTGCGCAAGGACATATACGAGCTGCCTATACAAACAATTCGGGAGATAATAGCAAATGCGGTTTGCCATAGAAGCTATCTTGCGCGAGGAAAAATACAAGTTGCGCTGTTTGATGATCGCCTTGAAGTTACCAGTCCCGGCATGCTCGACAGAGAGATGTCCATCGAACAAATGAAATCAGGCTTGTCGAAGCTTCGTAATCCCGGCATCGCAGCGGCCTTTTTATATATGAATATTATAGAGGCTTGGGGTAGCGGCATTCCCAGGATTTTCAAACAGGCTGCCGAGTATGGCTTGCCGGAGCCGCAGCTCATTGATCTGGGAAGCGATTTTAGAATTAACCTTTATCGCAAACGAGCCCAATTCGACAGCTGCGGTGTAATCGAGCCCGGATCTCGTGACACCAATCAGAGCGCTTTTGACACCAAAGTTGACACCATTGACACCAATCGTGACACCAATCAGAAAGCTGCTGACACCAAAGTTGACACTATTGATACCAATCGTGACACCAATCAGGGCGCTTTTGACACCAAAGTTGGCATTGTTGACACCAATCAAGCAATTCTCAAGATGATCAATGACAAACCTCAACTTACTCAAAAGGAAATCGCAGTTATTTTAAAGATCTCTTTGAGCACCGTGAAACGTGTCATGAAAGAACAGCAGCAACAAGGGATCATCCTGCGTTGCGGATCGACGAGAAATGGAACTTGGAAGCTTGTAAAAAATGATAAATCTCAATAAGATCCGCGACACAACTTCAAAAGAGCTCCGGCTCCCGGACCTCCCCTTTTTATGATCCCGCGCTGTAAACGATCTGCCGGATTTTCACAAAAAAATTTTGAAAAATTTTTTGTGCTCGGACGCAAAAAATTGTAAACGAAGTACCGGATTTCATGAAAATGAATTATCGGAACTTCCAATCGAGCTTAAGATCTTCTCTATCTTCCACTGCGTGGTGCCGTCATCCTCGATAAACGGATGATCTGTTAATTTGACTTTGAAGAGCTCTTCAAAGTTACGGGAAGTTATCTCACACACGCTCTTGAGGCTGAGGCCTTTGAGAGATGCCAAAAACTCGGCCGTATAGCGCACGAAAGCAGGCTCATTTTCCACTCCGCGCACCGGCACCGGGGCCAAGTACGGGCAATCGGTCTCAACGAGCATGCGATCGACAGGCACATAGCGGGCAACCTTACGCACATTCTCTCCTGCCTTAAAGGTCAAGATCCCCGAAAAAGAGATGTAAAACCCAAGATCCAGGCACTGACGGGCCATGGCCACTTCATCGCAAAAGCAGTGCATTACGCCGCCGCAATCGCGAGCCTGCTCGCTTCTTAAAAGCGCCACCGTATCCTCATGAGCCTGCCTGGCATGCACGATAAGAGGCAGATTAAGCTTGCGCGAAAGCGCAATTTGCCTTGCAAAGGAGTCAAGCTGGCTCTTGCGTGTCTGCGGGGCATAGTGATAATCAAGCCCGGTTTCGCCCAAGGCCACGGTGCTGTCTGCTTTGAGCGCCTCTTCAAGCTCATCTTCGGTCCAATCGGGGGCCTCATCCAAGTTAAGAGGATGAACGCCGCAGGCTGTGTAGATCCAAGGATAGTCCCCAACTTTTTTTAGCATCTTAACATGCTCTTGCGGGGTGCAAGCCACGCACAGCATGTGAGTCACCCCGGTTTTTTGGGCGCGCACCAGGATGGATTTAAGATCGGCGCCTGCTTTGCCCTGCAAGGACAAAGAGGCCAAATGGCAATGAGAATCGACTAAAAAGGTCATGGCAAGCTCCTGTTGCGGCCCATTGTAGACGCAAGAGGAGCCTTTCTCAAGAACGCTTTTATTTTATGCCCAAGACCGCGGCCAAATAAGCCTCGACCCCCGATTTTAAGGCCTCATCGCAGATCACAAACTTGTCAGAATGGTTATTGTAGGAAACCTGCGCATTGGGATCGTCAACGCCCAAGAACATAAAAACGCCCGGGACCTTTTGGGCATAAAAGGCAAAATCATCGGAGGCCCCGGGATTCCACTCTGAAATCTGCGCGTCAAGCCCCAGGCCTTTGAGGCTTTCTACCGCAGCATAGGCCAGATCTTTGTCATTGTAAGTGACAGGATAGATCTCCAAAATCCGCACGCCAGCCTCGGTCCCGTAGGCTTTGGCCGTGTTTTCTATCACCAAAGGAATGCGCGACAACAAGGTTTGCCTAATTTTGGCGTCATTGGAGCGGATGGTGCCTTCAAATTGTGCCGCTCCCGGCATGACATTGGAGGTTTGACCTGCTTGCAGACGCCCTACCGTGATCACGCCCATGCCGGTGCTCAGATCGGCATTGCGCGAGACAATTTGCTGTAAATTGACCACGCAGGCTGCGGCCGACAACAAAGCATCCGAGCCCTTCCAGGGCATGGCCCCGTGGGACTGATTGCCTCGGATGGCAACTTTAAAGGCATCGACGCTGTTAAGCGCCGCCCCTGTGGCAATCAAGATCTTGCCTGAGGGTTGCCCTGCCATCACGTGGATGCCGAACATGCGCTCTATGCCGTAATCCTCAATAATCCCATCTTCAACCAAGGCTTGTCCGCCGCACAGCTTGGGGGCATCGGGGCTGAAAGGATCAAAAACGGAGTCGCCCTCTTCTGCAGGCTGAAACACGAACACTGCGGTGCAGTCTATTTCATCTTTATGCTCTGCCATGATCTTCGCTGCCGAGAGCAGCATGGCCATATGCGCATCATGTCCGCACATATGAGAAACATAGACCTCTTCTCCTTGAAAAAGACTCCGCGCCTTGCTCTCATAAGGCAAGAGCGTATTTTCTTTGATGGGCAGGGCATCGATGTCGGCTCTGAAGCCTAAAGCCCGGCCTTTGCCTTCATTTAAGATGCCGATCACTGCCGTGGGCGCATGGGCGGTGCCTCTGATCACCTTGATGCCCAAAGCCTCCAAGAAGGAGGCAATATACTCTTGGGTATTGTATTCTTGATTGCCAAGCTCGGGATTTTGATGAAGATGACGGCGCATGGCAACGGTGTTGGCAAATTCCTCTTCAATTGCATCTTTAAGCCACAAAGGGGCATTAACCTCGAAAGATGCAGCCTTGGAAGACGGGGATTGTGCAAGAGAGCGAGCGTTTTTTGTTGCATTTGTGGCGGCACAGCCGCTTAACACAAAGGCGCAGGCCAGGGCCGACGCCCATAAAAGTTTGGCTTTATTCATTGAATATTCCGCAGGCTGATACTCCAAGAGAATCTTCATACTTTACCTTTGCAAGCAAATTGGTGCCATGAGCAGGATCGCTTTCTTAAAAATTAAAAAGCAAGGCGCAAAGGGGGCGGCAAGGCAGGAACGGCCGAACCTAAGAGGCCCGGCCTTAGGCAAAGGATTTGTTATTGAGCGGCCACGCCGAACCACTTTTGGTGGATCTTATCTAAGGTGCCGTTTTCTTTAATGGTCTTTAAACCCTGATTTATCTTATCTAAAAGCAAGGTGTTGTCCTGCTTGACGGCAATGCCGTACATATCGGGATTTTGCATCAAAGACTCGTCGATGAGCTCTTTGAATGCATCATCGCCTGATTGCTTGATGTAATAAAGGTTGACGGGACGATCGTTGATGAGAGCCTCGCAGCCGCCGTTTTTAAGCTCCAACAGGGCATCAGGCTCGTTGTTCATGTTGATGACCTGCCCCTCTGACAAAGTCGAGGCAAAGGCCGAGCCCGTGGTGCCGATCTGGGCGCACAGCTTTTTGCCCTTCAAATCCTCAGAGGTCTTGTAAGTATCTTTATCGTAAGTTCTGATCACGGCCGATAAGGCGCTCTGATAGTACCCTGTGGAAAAAGATACTCTCTTTTTGCGCTCCTCGGTGATGGTCATGCCCGAGATCAATGCGTCTATCTGTCCTGTCAGCAAAGCGGGGATCAAGCCGTCAAAAGGCATGGATGCTATTTCAACGCTGTCGCCTTGGCTTTGCAAAACGGCATTGATCAAATCGATGTCAAAGCCGATGGCGGTGCCGCTTTGATCGACAAATTCAAACGGAGCAAAAGCAGGATGGGAGCCTATTTTGTAAACCTGAGCCTGTACAGCAGAGCACGCAAGCAGGGCAGCACAAGCTGCCAAGGCAATTTTCTTCATTTAAGACCTCAAACAACCTCGCTAAGAGGGATTAATC
>CAZYXT010000087.1:8575-10846 GCA_964651505.1 uncultured Enterobacterales bacterium | reverse complement strand
GCGCGCTCAACTTATAGCCGAAGCCGACTTGCTGCAGCGTCTGACCAACCCAAGCTGCAGTTGGAGAAATGCCCTCAATCATCTCCAACAAGCCGCCTACGAGGATGATGAACATGCCGATGTGTACATGCAACAAAAGCAGGAGCTTGTTGCAGATATTCGCGAAACGTTTGAAAAAGAGTGGAATCTCACCGCGGAAGATTACGTCAGGCAGTATGAAGACATCATTGAGGCCAATCCGCAGCTCTTCCCCTTGTTCTCCCGCTACTACAGGCCTTAGGACGAAGTACAGAGCAACTGATGGATAAAATGACGGACGGGGGCATAAGCCCCCCTCTTAAAAGAAGATCTTAAAGAGGAATCATCCATGGAATGGACAATTATGCTCAAGCGCTTTGGCGAAGCCCTCGGCATTGACGATCTGACTGCCGACGAGGATGGCGGCTGCTCGCTGCTCTTTGACGGCGAGCACGAAGTGTTTTTTGCCTGCGATAAAGAAGATCACAGCGTGTTGATGTACAGCAGGATAGGCAGCGCCGCGCGTTTTAACAAGGATGACTGTCTGATGCTGCTCAAAGCCTCGCTTTTGGGCGCACAAACAGGCGGGGCGGCTTTGTCGATTGATGAGCAGACGGATGCGGCGGTGCTGTGGAAGCGCTTTGACGACACCATCTCAGAGGACGTGTTAAAAGTCGTCCTCGAGGGCTTTTTGGCGCAGGTTATAGACTGGAAGCAAAAGCTTGCGCGCCAGGGCAGCAGGCAGAGCCCGAGCGCACAAGACAGCACCCCTGCTAATGCCGATGCCTTAAACTTCATCGGGAATTTTGCATAAGAAATAGGTGCCCTAAAACCCATCCTCGTTTAGGGCGCTTTTGCGATGCCTGAGCCGTTTGCGGATTTTTTAAATTCCTCTGCTCCTAAAGCCGTTCTGTCTTTGCCGGCACCCCCTCATAAGCGCAGGACCGCTGCCGGCGCCAAGGTGCGTGCAGAGCCTGTCTTAATCTTTTTATGGGGCAGGGTGGCATGGCTGTAAAGCCCGGGTGAAGATAAGTTAAATCGATCCCCGAAGACGGGTGGAAAATGCACAAGATCGAGGCAGGCTCGCCTCAGATCAGGGCAGGATGGGTTTTAGGGCACTCATGATAAGTAAAGATAAAGAAAGGCCGCAGCATGCCGCGGCCTTTCTTTTGGAGCGATTAGCTTTTTGCGTTATGCTTTCAAGCTTTCCAAGATCTCGGGCATGGCTCCTTTTTGCGTGCATACATAGGCTGCAACCTCACAGGCTTTAAAATGGGCGGTGCCCAGATCTTTGCCGCGGGCCAACAGGGCAATTAAGGTTGCGGTAAACGAATCCCCGGCTCCCACCGTATCGACGGCATCAACCTTGGGGGTGGGCAAAACCGAAACCTCATGGTTTATCATGACCGTGCTTTGATGAGCCCCTTCAGTGAAGATCAGGCCAAAAATGCCGTTGTCGTTTAAGTACTTGAAGTATTCTGTCGGATCGCATTTTTTAAGCCCTGCCATCTTGCATAAAATCGGCAGCTCGTCTTCGTTGCATTTGAAAATATCCGTGCGCTTTAAAGACTCGGCAATGATCTCTTTTGAATAATACGAGCGGCGCAAATTAATGTCAAAGACGCGGATCTTCTCCTCAGGCATGGCATCAAGGAAAGCCATGATGGTTTGCCTGCTCTCCTCCCCTCTTTGGGCCAAAGTGCCAAAGCAGGCGATGCGGGTGCGCCCTGCAACATTGAGCACAGCCTCGTTTAAAGGCAGGTGATCGTAGGCGGTATTCTCCAAAAAGGCGTAAGCAGGCACGCCATTGTCATCGAGGCTGACATTGACCGCTCCTGTAGGATACGGCACCTCAGGCAGCAAAGCAGGCAGATAGTTGACGGCGAGCAAAGAGCGGGCCAGACGACCTAAATCATCATCCCCCACCGCCGAAACCACGATGCTCTCCAACCCCTGCTGATGAGCGTGGAAGGCAAAATTGGCAGGAGCGCCGCCGATCTTGGGACCTTGCGGGTAGACATCAAACAGGACTTCGCCCAAACCTGCCGCGTAAATGGTGCCAAAATGGGATAAATCTAGTTTAAGCATGTTCTGCTCCTTCAAATGCATGCCTGAAAGTTTTGATTGACTCTTAAGCAAAAGGCTTAAGCTAAAGTATATAAACTTAATTATAGTGAAAATTCAGGCCGTGTCGGCAGTTGCAGTTTTTGCATCTGCATTTTGTGAAGTGCCGCGTTTGTTTACCAATAAGCC
>CAZYXT010000087.1:0-8475 GCA_964651505.1 uncultured Enterobacterales bacterium | reverse complement strand
TGCTGCAAAGTCTTTTACAAAATTGATGGCAGCTTTCAAATCGGCCTCAAACTTGGGGTTTTACCCGCGCTTATGCTTAAAACTTACGAAAAAGTTTAATGCCTATGTCTTGCACAGAACTTTGGGTTATGGCTAAACTAACCGCACTAAGTTAAAAAAGGAGCAACATGATGAGTCAAGACGGTGCCGGACTGACCGGGCTGAGCGTCAAGGAGATCAACAAGCGCCTAGTGCTCTCTTGTCTGTACCGGGAAAAAGCCATCTCCAAAAAGGGGCTGGTCTGCAAACTCAACATGAGCCTGTCCACGGTCGATCAAAACATAAAGCAGCTGACGGCCGAAGGTCTGTGCTGCAAGCTTGGCCATGAAGACTCCACAGGCGGGCGCAAGGCCGGGCTTTTGGGGATCAACCGCACCTATAAAATAGCCGCGGGACTTGGGATCTTAAAAGGCTCGGTGCACCTTAATGCCACCGATCTGTACGGCACCATCCTGGCATCAAAAGAGATTGCCCTGCCCTACAGCAATGATCCTCTGTACTTTAAAGCCTTGGGATCGGAGCTTAAGCGCTTTTTGCGCGAGCATAAGCTTAATTCTGACAATCTTTTGCCCATCACCGCCGCCGTGCAGGGGCTTGCCTCCTTTGACGGCAGCAAAATCACCTTCGGGGCGCTGCCTGACGATGCTCATCTTAAGGCCTCAACTTTAGGCGAGGCTTTGGGCTTTCCCGTCGTGTTGTGCCATGACTCCTATTGCGCGGCGCTCTATGAGATCTGGCACAACCCCGATATAAAAACGGGCACCTTGTTTTTGTTAAACCGCAACTTTGGCGGGGCGGCCATCTTCGAGCGCACCGTCTTAAAAGGCCAAGAGGGACGCTCCGGGATCTTGGAGCACTGCTGCATAGACGAAAACGGCCCGCGCTGCTACTGCGGATGCAAAGGATGTCTTGAGGTTTATTGCTCGGCCGATGCCTTAAAGCAGGCTGCAGGATGCGCGATTGAGGAGTTTTTCAAAAAGCTGCGCGCAGGCGATCCGTTTTGCGCCGCCTTGTGGGACAAGTACCTTAAGATCTTGTCTGTCCCCATGCGCAACAGCTTGTGCCTCACCGACGGCAGCATCATCGTATGCGGCTATCTTGAACCGTATCTTGTCGACAAGGACTTTGACAGGCTGCTAAGCCACATCAATGCCAACATCGCATTTAAAATCGATCAAAGCCGCTTTATCCGCGGTCGCGGAGGCGACAAGGGACCATCATTGGGGGCTGCCCTGTACTCGCTGTATCCTTACCTAAAAGCTCACATCCTCTAAAAGCAGGCAGTGCCAAGGCCAAGGGTGCCTCTTAAATCATTGTTTAAAAAGACGCTCCGGGGCTCTTTAGAGCCCCGGTTCTCCTGCAGGATGCTCGCTTTTGAGCCTCTTTTGCAGGGGGATAAAACGGGAGCGTCTTTGACGGGGCGTGCACCAAGTTGACTAAAGCGCAATGTTAAAGATGCACCACTTTGCATCATAATGTTGCGTTTTCTTGCATTTTGCCTTAAATACCACCTTTAAAGTGCAAATTATGTAAAAATGCACAGCAATGGGGAAAATCCCCAAAAAAACTTAATATAACTCACATTTTAGGGTAATGTTGTCTCAATGAAGCAATTCCCGGCACAGGCTGATACGTTGTTATGATTAAATTAGAACACATCAACAAATGTTTTGGCGATCTTCATGTTTTAAAAGACGTCAATCTTGAGGTTAAAGAAGGCGAGAAATTAGTTATTATCGGACCTTCAGGCTCGGGCAAGTCTACCACCGTGCGCTGCATGAACTTCCTTGAAGTTCCAACCTCAGGCAGAGTCATCATCGACGGCGAGGTTTTGACCTCCCGCAACCGCGTCAAACTGGTGCGCCGCACCACTTCCATGGTCTTTCAGTCCTTCAATCTGTACCCGCACCTTGACGTGCTCAAGAATCTGACCCTCGCTCCCGTCAAACTGCACGGCAAAAGCCAAAAAGAGGCCGAGCAGATTGCTTATCAGTATCTTGACGTGGTAGGACTGACCGATAAGGCTCACGTGTACCCAAGCACCCTGTCGGGCGGTCAGCAGCAGCGCATTGCCATTGCCCGCGCGCTGTGCGCCCAAACCAAGATCATCTTGTTTGACGAGCCTACCTCTGCCTTGGACCCCGAGACCATTCAGGAAGTGCTCGATGTCATGATCAAACTGGCCAAAGAATCCAACATCACCATGGTGGTGGTCACCCACGAGATGGGCTTTGCCCGCCAGGTGGCCGACCGGGTGGTCTTCATGGCCGACGGCATGATCATCGAAGAGGGCACTCCCGAGCATTTCTTTACTCAACCCAAGAATGAACGCGTCAAGCAGTTTTTGGGCAAGATTATCAGACATTAGAAGGAGAGATCTTTTATGAAGCACTCTATTTTCAAAGCACCTTTATGCGCAATTGCCGCCGCCGTCATGTTTGCCGCCGTTTGCGGCCAAGCCCAGGCAGGCGCCATTGATGACATCAAGGACAACGGCGTGTTGCGCGTAGGCGTCAAAAACGACGTAATCGGCTTTAGCTTGCAAGATCCCCTGACCGGGGAATACACAGGCTATGAGGATACCTTAGCCGAGATGATCGCAAAGGAGCTTGGCGTGGACATCGAGTTTACCTCGGTTACCGCCGCCACCCGCTCCGAGCTCATTGACTCGGGCGACCTTGATCTGGTGCTGGCCACCTTCACCATCACCCCCGAGCGCGTCAAGAACTGGGACTTCTCCACCCCCTACTACACCGACTATGTATCGGTCTTGGTTGAAGACAAGTCCGGCATCGCCCGCCTGAGCGATCTTGTGGGCAAGACAGTGGGCGTATCCTCAGGCTCCACCTCGGCCCAAAAGCTCGTCGAGGCCATGGTTGCAGACGGCATCATCTCTGAGAGCGCCTATAACCCCGACAACTTCGATCCTGCCACCTGGTCTGAGCAGATCAAGTTCCATCAGTACGACAACTACCCCACCATCTCCACCGCTTTGTCGGCAGGCGAGGTAGCCGCTTTCTGCGTGGATAAGTCCATTCTGAACATCTACAAGACCAAGGGCCGCTCCTTCATCGCCGAAGAGTTTGCTCCTCAGGAGTACGGCGCAGTCACCAAAAAGGGCTCTGATCTGTCGCCCTATGTCGACGGCCTCATCAAGAAGTGGCTGGAGGATGGCACCATCGCCCAACTCTTAAAAGACAACAACTTAGAATAATCGCACGGGGGCGCAAGCCCCCTTACCGGTGAAGCTAAATGATTAATCTATTTTCGGCAGAAGCCTGGCTTAAGGTGTGGACCTACAGGGACACCTTTATATTGGGCTTTTTTAACACGCTGCAAACCTCGGTCTTTGCCATCTGCCTGGCATTATCCCTGGGCATAGCCTTCGGCCTGATGTCCACCTCGGGCAAAAAGCTGCCGGCTGCCATTGCCCGCGTGTACGTGGAGTTTATTCAAAACACTCCTTTGCTCTTGCAGATCTGCTTTTTGTACTATGCCCTCTCCTTTTCGGGCCACAGCATCGGCATCCTGCTGTCGGGCATCGTTTCCATCGGCATTTACCATGGTGCCTACATGTCCGAGGTGATCAGGGCCGGCATTCAATCCATTCCCAAGGGACAGTTTGAGGCAGGCTATTCGCAAGGCTTTAACTATTTTGGAGTGATGGGTTACATCATCCTGCCGCAAAGCATCAAGATCATTTTGCCCCCCATGGTCAATCAGGTGGTCAATCTGATCAAGAATACCTCTTGCATCTACATCATCGGCGGCTCGGATCTGATTTCCTTAACCTACAGCTTCGTAACCGGCGTCAACACCGGCGGCGCTTACGGTCCTGCATACCTGGTCTCGGGCGTCCTGTTCTTCATCATGTGCTTCCCTCTGTCCATGCTCGCTTCGGTTTGGGAGAGCAACTTAAAGAAGAGAGATCGCATTCAAAACAAGCCTAAAACCGACAAGGATGAAGATAAGGAGGATATCTGATGCTCGGAGAATGGGAAGCAAGTTTTGGGATCTTGGGATCTCAGGCCATTTGGGTCTATATCCTCAAAGGCACGGTTTTTACCCTCATCATTTCGGCCATTTCCGTTTTAATCGGCATTGTGTTCGGCTCGATCCTGGCGATGGTGCGCAATTACTGCAACAGCCCGCAAACGAGGATCTTCAAGTACATGGCCACCGCCTACATCGAAGTCTTCCGCAACACCCCTTTGTTGCTGTGGATCTTCGTGTGCGTGGTGTTCTGCCCGGTCCCCGACATATTCTCGCATCGTCTGTTCGGCCTGACCACGGTTGAGACCAAGCTCTTGTTCAAAGCTTCGGTGGCGTTGATCTTGTTTACCTCATCGGTCATCGCCGAGATCGTGCGCGGCGGCTTGAACTCGGTGCCCCAGGGCCAGTTTGAGGCCGGTCATTCGCAAGGCTTCAGCACCTTGCAGATCATGTATTACATCGTGCTGCCCCAGGCCTTCAAGAATGTGGTGCCCACCCTGTTAAGCCAGGTCATCACCACCATCAAGGACTCGTCGTACCTTGCCAACGTGGCCACCATCGAGCTGATGTCGCGCGTGCGCCAGATCTTGAGCACGGCCAATATCTACAACGGCACGGGCAACATCAATGTCTCGGACGTCTTTGTTTTGTACGGATGCGCGGCAGCCATCTACTTTATCATCAACTTCAGCTTGTCCGTCGTCGTCAGAAGGATGCAAAAGAAAAAGAAGCTCAAGGACAAACCTTTGATGCAACAGATTGCTCAAGCCTGATATGATAAACACAGCATAATAATGATAAAAGGAGGGACGCCCGCAAGGGCGTAATATCTGATGAAGCCATTTGTCGTCACCATCTCCAGACAATTTGCAAGCTTGGGCCGCACCATTGCCAAAGATCTGTCCGAAAGGCTTTGCGTCGAGTTTTACGATCGCGACATCGTGGCCATGACGGCCAAGCGCATGGGCGTGACCGTGCAAGGCGTCAGCCATCATGATGAGAGGCCGCCCCACCATAACTTTCTGCTTCGGCACAAGTATTTGTTCAACTTTGGTGCCTACGACATCAATCAGGAAATCTTCATGGTGGAGAGCAACATCATCCGCGATCTGGCCGACAAAGGTTCGTGCATCATCGTGGGCCGTTGTGCCGACTCCATCTTAAAAGACCGCAAGAATGTCCTTAACGTCTACATCTATTCTCCCTTTGAGAAACGCCTGAAAAACTGCGTCGAGGAGCTGCAGATGGATGAAGATGATGCACAGCGCAAGATCAAAGAAGTCGATGAAGCCCGCGACAACTTCCGCAAGCTCTATTGCGAAGATGCCAAAAGCGAATTTGATCACCGCCATCTGATGATCGACTCAAGCCGCTTGGGCGTGAAAGGCAGCGCCTCGCTGCTAGAATTTGTCATCAAAGATCTGTTCAAAGACTGATTGATTGCAAAACTGCCCTAAGGTGCGGGCAGTTTTGCTTTGTCCTCCTCTCTTTTTTCTTCCCTGTTTTAGGGCTTTTGCCCAAAGCGCAAAGCCTGTCGCAACGCCCTTAAAGGGGAAATCATCGTGCCTGTCGTGTGCTCACAATCAAAAGCTGCAAGCCGGACCCCGGTTGTGCGCTCAGCGCTTTTGATGACATTTAATAAACTTTATCTGTTTTATTGCTAACTTTAACGACAAGATGCCGTTACAATAGGATAGAAACACAGGCAGCATAAGATATGTTGCGTCAAGGCAGCGTGCCTGCGCTTAGCAGAGAAAAAGAAGACTTTCCTCTTCTTAAAGGAATTATTTATGAGAGTCAATTTGCCGGTTACCAATGAGGAAGTGCTCTTCCCCGATGATCCTCACGCCAAGATAATCTCCGTTACCGACCTCAATGGCATTATCACCGATGTCAACGATACATTTACGGCGATCTCAGGCTACAGCCGCGAAGAGCTGATAGGTCAGCCCCAAAACATCGTGCGCCACCCTGACATGCCCTCGGAGGTATTTGCCCTGATGTGGAAGAACCTCAAAGAGGGCAAGGCTTTTATGGGCGTGATCAAAAACCGCTGCAAAAACGGCGCTTTTTATTGGGTCAATGCCATGATCCTGCCCATTTGCGTGGATGGCCGCATCATAGGCTATGAGTCGGTGCGCACCAGGTGCACGGACGACGAGAAAAAACGGGCCGAGCAAAATTACAAAAAACTCAAAAAAAATGGAAAGTTCAAGCAAAGCACCATCGATTATCCTTTGACGGCTGTCTTTTTGATCCTCCTTGCAGTCTATGTCTGCTCCTTTATTAACCCCGGGATCGTCTCTTCTATGGCAAGCGCCGCGTTAAGCTTGCTCTTCATCGCCATGATTTCCATCAGGCGCCGCAAATTTATCGGTAAAATCATCGACATGATCCTGCCCGGACATGAAGATCCCGATATCCTGATTGCCAACATGACAAACTTTAAGGGCATTGATGCCAAGCTTGAGTATGCAATCAAATGGCGCGTCAAGCTGCATGACACCATTTTGACCCGCGTCAGAGAGGCTTCCGACCTGCTCTCAGGCTACGCCATGGAAAATCTGCGCCGCAGCAGGCTCTCCCAGCAGGACATTCAGAAAAATTCGGATCGCACCTCGGATATTTCGGCCCAGTTGAACGATGTGGCGCACAATGTCTCGGAAATGATGCATGAGATCATGAGCCATGTCACCCGCACCACCCAGGCCAGCTCAGGCACGGCCGATATCGTAGCCCAAAGCAAGGCGCTCTCCGATGAGACCAAGCAATCCTTTGTTTCCCTGTCCCAAGCCATCAGCGACATCAACGAGGCCATCTCCAACTTAAACGATCGCGTCGACAAGATCGCCCAGTCGGCCAATCTCATCGATGAGATCTCAGGGCAGACCAATCTGTTGGCCCTCAATGCCTCCATCGAGGCGGCCCGCGCCGGCGAGCACGGCCGCGGCTTTGCGGTGGTGGCCGACGAAGTGCGCAATCTGTCCTTTAAGACCCAAAGCTCCACCGTGCAGATCCACGAGCTCATCGATGACTTCAAGAACACGGCGATCTCGGCTCTCAATGCCTCGCAACAGGGTCATGCCGATGCTCAGGCCGGACTTGAGCAGATGCACAAGTCCAACGAAAAGCTCGATCAGGTTTTACAGGAGATCAATGCCATCGCCGATTACGCCAATCAAATGCACGATGTGGTGCAAGGCTACTCGCAAACCTCAGAAAAGGTGGCAAGCAAGGTCGAATCCATCCTCTCCTTGTCTGACAGCTCGGCCAAAACCTCAGGCAAGACGGTCGATGAAAACGCCAAGCTCAACCGCGTGGCCGATGATCTCAAAGAGATGGTCGAGCGCTTCGGCAGTTAACAGCAAAAAAGAGGGCACATGATCCTTTAAGCTGCTACAGCCTGTTGCTCCTCAAAAAAACATGCTGTGCATCAATACCGGCCCGGGCGTCAAAAGGCTCGATAAAATAAGCATCGCGGTCTTTTTCTTGCGGGCAAAAGAGGGGGTGAGCCTGCAGTCATGGGGGCAGCAAATCTGCCTTGAAATATTTAACGAGTTTTGAAGACCTATTTCCTGCAAGAACTTTTGGCGGTGGCGGCGGATGCAGGCTGCGCGCTCTTTGCCTTTGCTCGTGGACAAGCAGTGCACTAATCGCTCATAGTCTTTGATGGCGGTTAAACTGCTTATCATCTTTTCATGCTCTGTGCTTTTCTCCGACACTTTAAAGGGGGTCATGAACGAGAGCTGCGTCTTGGTGCCATACAGTCTGCCCGGCACCAAAAAATCAGGCAGCACCGCCTTGGTAAAGCAAGTCTTCTGTATGGTGCCGTCATCGCACAGCTTCTCTTGCGTTATTTGAACGCGGGGATGCGGATCAAAAAGCGCTCTCCTGTCCATAAGATGACGTTGCGCAGCTTGGTGCCCCACAAAATGATCTTGCAGGAGGGGAAGATGTCATAAAGCAAAGATAAGGCGTCGTCGCCTAATCCAAACCGATAGCAGACTTTGCGGCCGTTGTGATAATTGAACACGCAGCGGGATTTGTTTTTCGGATCGGCCTTGTAGTCGTATCTGCAGGTGAAATAGTTGAGCGGTAATGTTAGAATATCTCCGAACATTTTTTGATTCATGAGGGGGTGTGATCATGTAAATCACCCCCCTCGATGCCTCGCGGTTATCTGTACAATCCAATTTCCATTTTGCTTACTTTAGCTCATGGACACCCCCTAAATCAATTTGCATCACCCCAATTTGATAACGCCACCCAAAAACAGTCTCTAAACGCCCCACAGAACGAAATTGAGAAGGTTTGCATGCCCGACACCGTCTGTGCCTGAAATTTTCATCTGCAATCACGCACGAGGGCAATTTAGGGGGTATTTGCCTCTGTGCTCCAAAACATGATCTCCCCGGCTCATGAGAGGCCTAAAAAACGCCATGC
>CAZYXT010000086.1:0-10857 GCA_964651505.1 uncultured Enterobacterales bacterium | reverse complement strand
AGGCAGGACCTCCCGGGGCAGTCTCAAAATGGCGGAGGTTCATGCGTAACTACTAAAGTCCCAAATAAAGCTTGCACTGTCCCCCTCAATCTGTATAATGAACAGCGCAATGCGGGCGTAGTTCAATGGTAGAACTGCAGCTTCCCAAGCTGTTAACGCGGGTTCGATTCCCGTCGCCCGCTCCAAGCTTCCCCCTTATAACACCCCTTTTTTTGACACGCAAAAGCGCCTTGTCTATAATGTGCGCGGTTTAAATTTTCTTGACATAAAATGAGTCTTTATCACATTTCAAGGCGTTTTCGGGGCTATCTGCCCGTCGTAGTCGATGTAGAAACAGCAGGATTTAATCCCAAGACTGATGCATTGATTGAAGTTGCCATGCAGACGGTGACCATGGATGAACAAGGCATGCTGCACCCCGGGATCTTGCAGCATTGTTGCATCCGCCCTTTCCCGGGCTCTCGCATCATGGACGTCAACATCAACTTTTTAAAAGTCGATCCCTTTGACGAAAGGCGCAACCTGCAAGAGGAAAACCCGGCCTTAAGACCCATGTTCAAGGAGATCTCAAAAGAGGTCAAAGCCCAATTGTGCACCCGCGCCATCTTAGTCGGCCACAACGCGGCCTTTGATCTGTCCTTTTTGAAAGCCGCCGCCGAGCGCAACAACATCAAGCGCTTCCCTTTCCATCAGTTCTCCGTGCTCGACACGGCCTCTTTGAGCGCCTTGGTGTACGGGCAGACCGTCTTGTCCAAAGCCTGCGTTGCCGCAGGCATCGACTTTGATGACAGTCAGGCCCACGGCGCCGATTACGACACGCAAAAAGAGTGCGAGCTGTTTTGCTCCATCTTCAACACCTTTACCAAGTACGCAGGCTTTGTCATTTCGCGCAATATCGAAGGCCCCTACGACAAGAAACCTCAAGATCAGACGGCCGTCGCTGCCGATGGAGAAAAGCCCTCCTCGCCTCTGAGCGAAGCTTTAAAGGAGCTGTTCCCTGATTTGGCTTGCGCCAATAAGGACGGGGCAGAGCAAGAAGACAAGGATGCAGCGCCAAAAGAGCGGGCAGGCTGAATCTGAACAAAAAAACCCCCGCTTGGGGGGCTTTTAAAAGATCTTTATCCATCCTCTTCTATCACATCTTCGCCCTCGCGCAGATCTTCAATGCGCCTGCCGTTTATGTACACGTCTTTATCATGCACCCGCAGCGCGGCCGTATAGTCGCTGCCCGAGGTTTGCAGCGTGCCAAAAGCTAAAGCGCGGTCCAATTCGTGTTGATAGCCGAAGGTTGATGCAAAGTCTTTGACTATCTCCCGGTGGCTTCTGAAATCGAGGGCCAATTGCAGGCCGTCAAGCCTTGCAGCCTCATCAAAGCTTAAGGTTGACTGCCCCTCAAGGCTTAAAGTCCGTCCGCGGTGGGCAAAGGACAGCTTGTCAAGATATGCGCTGACGGGCTTTGAGAAAACCTCAATGATCTTGGGCAGATCTTCTTTGCCCTTAAAGTGCAAAACCTGATAAAGCGTCTCCTTCAAATTGATCTTCTCGATGCGCCCCGAGAAATTAAGATCGGAAAATTCGTAAGGCTCCTGAACGGCTCCTTCTTTGATGTAAGGGAAGGCAATGGCAACGCTGCCGCGGCTTTGGGCTTTTAAGATGCCGCGCCCGCGATTATCCTCATCTGTAAAGGCGATGCGGCCGTCAAAATCGGTCAGATTAAACAACTCGCGCAGCGATGGATCTTTGACCGCCTCGTCAGGCTCGAAGCCCACCGCAAAAATGGTGGAAAACTCGGTATGCAGTTCTTTTAAGGCCAAGGTGATCTCATCAAAGTAAGGCTTGCCGTCTGCAATATAGGGCTTGATCCCAAAGTTCAATCCCTCAAGCTTAACGTCAAAGGAGGGCTTGCCGCTGTAAAGCTTGGAGCCTTGGCAGGCAAAGCCTGCAAAGTTGAGGTTCAAATTCAAATCGTAAGGCGATGTGCCTTCAAACAAAAGGGCGCTCTCCCCTATCTTGCACCTGCCAAATTCCCCGGGCAGCAAAAAGGAGGAGGTCTTGACAGCCAACGAGGCATACGGCATCAGGGCCGTGGCTTTAAAGGCTCCCATGTATGAGATGGGCTCTAAGTTTAATTTGGACAAAAACTCGTCGATATTGCCCTGACCTTTTATGGAGTTGAACACTCCCGAGGCCTTGAGGGGACCGAAGGCCACCTTCAAAGAGGTCTTGCCGCTGATATAAGGCAGCGACAAAGGATTGCCCTCAGGCAGCTCATACGACCAGACGATGATGCCCTCGCGCTCAAAGCGCGACGGATCAGGCTGCTTTTCATAGCGCAAAGTCAGAGGCCCGATCTTCTGCTCGACTTTGGAGAGAGCCTGATGGATGTACTTGTCGTAAAAGTATCCTGCCGCCCACATCTGCCCTGCCACGGCCAGCGCCAGCAGGGCCGCAACTGCAAGCAGCGCGATTGATGCGGCTTTGATGACTACCTTTGCCATTACTATTTCCCGTATCAATAAAGCGGCAGGAAAAGGGCTTTGTCAGTCCTTGATCTTGGCCAAAAGCCTGCCGCTTTCATTTAAAAAGGTCTGTGCGCGGTCTCCAAAGTATTGGCGCACGGCTAAAAATCTTTTTACAAACTCATCTTTATCCGCATCTTTTACCACTCCCATCTCATCTTCGATGGTTTTAAGGTAATCATCGATAAGCTTAAGGTTGTATTCTGAGGACATGATGATGTCGCAATAAAGGTGCGGATCTTGGGCAAACAGCCTGCCCACCATCAAAAGCTCAAGATGGTAGATGGGCGAGCTTAAGTCCAAGATGGCATTGAGATCGGCTCCTGCTTTTTTCAAAAAGAGCCCGTAACAGTAGGTGGTAAAGTGGCGCATGGCCTGAATAATGCCCATGGCCTTGTCATGTTCTTGAGCCTTGCACCTGCAGATCCTCGCCCCCCACAATTTAAACTGCTTTATTAAAAACTCGCATTTGTCGTGATCCCGGCCTCCTGCATCGACTATCACCTGCTTGACCATGGAGGGGATGTCAGGGCCGAACATGGGGTGCAAACCAAGAACCGGGCCCTTATGCGCTTGCAGCATGGCCTTGAGGGGCGCCGATTTTACCGAGGTGATGTCGCACAAAATGGTGCCTCTCTCCAAGAGGGGCCCCAATTTTTCAATCACCTCCAAGGTCGCGTCGATGGGCACGCACACCATGACAACCATCGCCCCCTGCAGGATTGGCATGGGGTTTGCCCAATCTTCTTTGGCAAAAATTCTGACCTCGTAGCCTGAGGCTTTAAAAAACCTCTCAAAGATCCTGCCCATGCCGCCGCGGCCGCCCACCAGCACCACGGGCCCCGGGTTTTCTGCCGTGCAGGCATACTGCCCCTGACCGCTTTGCTTGTAGGATTCGCGCAACAGCCTTTTGATGAGATCTTCCATCAGCCCCTCGGGCAGGCTGTATTGTGCGGCCAAATTGCTGCGATGCTGCAGCAAAAAGTCCTCGCGCCCTTGACAGTAGGAGCCCTCTTTCAAATCTTTTTTGACCGCCGCGGCCTCTTTGACCAAGTCCAGGCGCTCTTTTAACAAAGCGACCAGGCGCTCGTCGACCTCGTCTATCTTGCCGCGCAGGATCTCAAGCCTTGCGCGGGCCTCTTGATGGGTATTGTTGTCTGCCATGGTCAAAGAGCATCGATTTCGTCTAAATAGGACTCGTCAAACGCAGGCTCCTCATCGGCTCTCATGGCCGCATCGGGATCAACCAGACCCTCATTGTAGCTTAAGTAGATGTCGCGCGTGGCGGCATATGGATCGATGGCTTTATCCACCACGCCCTCCTGATCAAGCAGCATGGCGCGGGTATGCACGCCGCTTAAGCACCATTGGGCAAGCTTGACGTAAAAAGGCACGAACATGTAAGGCCAGGAGTCGGCCATGTCGCCATGCACGTCGCGCGCGGTGGCAGGCCCGTATAGGGGCACCATCAGATAAGGACCCTGCTCGGTGCCTGCGCGGCCGAGCACAGTCTCCATCGCCATGGGCTGCCGCTCAAGGCCAAGCTCGGATGCCACATCGAACAGCCCCAAAATGCCCAGGGTCGAATTGATGCCAAAGCGCCCAAGGCTGATGGCCGAAGCCTGCGCATCTGCCAGCAGGGCATTGTTGACGATGTTGTTAAGCTCGGTGAGATTAAACAGGAAATTGCCGACGCTGTTTTGCACGCCCGATGGCAATTGCGAATAGCCGCGTGCTACGTGACGGAGGAAATATCTGTCGAAGATCTCGTAGTTTAAGGTCCAGCCGACCACGCGGTTGGGAGTTTCCAGGCTGTCAATGGCATTGCCCTGCAAAATGGAATAGCCGTAGCTGTAATCTTGCTCATAGGCCTGTTGATGAATGACGCGCGGCGCCATGGGATTGAGAATCGAGCGGGAAGCCTCGGCGCTAAAGCTCAAGGCCAAGGGTATGGCTAAGATAAGCTGCCACTTGTGAAACATCATTACATCTCCTAGGGGGGCCGCCTGCAGCTTCGCAAAGCGCATCAGCCTGATTGCAGACCCTAATTATATGCAAATTTGCCAATCAAAGTGAGCCTAAATTGCACGCGCGCAAGTCACCCCCAAAGCCCCTTCAAAACTTAGGATAAGATCTTAAGGCACAAAGACTGAGGTTTAAAGGGAAGGCCAAAAAAGAACGGGCACAGAAGACGCAAGATAAAAAGAGCCGAGCCCGGGCTTTGGGCAAAATTTAAGGCAGGGCGATGCTTGATTGCAAGCTTCCATCCCTGCCTTTTGCGCCTTTTAAAAGGTCAAAAATTACTCGGCGCTCTCTTGAGCTTGAGGCTCGGCGCTCTCTTCTTGGGAGGCCTCATCGCCTGAGTCCTTTTCATCATTGCCCATGCTCTTTACTTCAACCAGCTCGACGTTGAAGATCAAAACGGAGTTGGGCTTGATGATGTCGCCTGCGCCGTTTTCGCCATAGGCCAGGGAGGCAGGAATGTACAGCTCATACACCGACCCTTCGCTCATGAGGGCCAAGCCTTCCACCCAGCCCGGGATCATATTGCGCAAGGGGAAATCCACAGGCTCGGTCTGCTCGTCAAAGATCGCGCCATTAATGTCGGTGCCCTTGTACTTGACCGAAATGATGTCTTCTTGGGCAGGCTTTTTGCCTGTGCCTTCTTTAATTACCTTGTATTGCAAGCCCGAATCGGTGGTTGTTACCCCCTCTTTGGTCTTGTTTTCTTCCAAAAACTTTTGGCCTGCCTCCAAATTGGCCTGATTTTCGGCCAAGATCTTGGCCATCATCGCCTCTTCGGCCTTTTGGTTTAAGGCCAGCAGGGTTTGCTCGATGTCTTGCTGTTCCATGGCGCTCTGACCCTTCAAGGCATCGGTGAAGCCTTGCAAAATCAGATCAGAATCCAAAGGACCCACGATATCGGCCTGAGACTGCTGCATGGCGGCCACGTAGATGCCGATGGAGGCGCCAAAGGCATAAGAGGCCCTGTCTTCAAAAGGGCTGTCCTTGGTGACGGCGGCTGCGACCGTCTCGGGACCTTTGGTTTGCGGCTCGGCGGCGGCGGTTTGGGCGGCAGCGGCAGGCTCTTGGGCATCGGCCTTATCATTGCAGGCGGTAACGCCTAAGAGGGCAAAAGCGGCTGCGGCGCTCACCCATAATTTAGAATGTGTGTGCAACAAAGTTGAAAACTCCTGACATAGAAGATAATTGAACCTGATCTTAAACTTGTCTTAATTAACTTACAAGAAAAGAAGCATGAGCTAAAATGAGCCCATGAAAGGCTTTGATCTGCACAATCATCAAGCCCGCCGCCCCTTTAAAAGCCTGCGCTCAAAGACGCGGCCTTGGGGTGCGCGCCCTAAGATCCTTGCTCTTTAAAATTCACGGGCAGTGCCCAAGGCTCTTTTAAGCTTACACAGGAGGCAGCTTTGCGACAATTTAATGCTGATGCATCGGCTTTTTTTAACGATTTTGCCAAGCTTTTCAATCAATTTAATTATGAAGAACCATATGACTTTACAGGCCCCGAATACTACATCGGCATCATGTCGGGCACCAGCATGGACGGAGTGGATGCGGCCTTGATAGAAATGCAAGAGGAGGGCATGACCTTTATCAAAGGCGTCAGCCTTGATTACACCGACGAAGAAAAAGCCTTGTTTCACGAAGGGGCCAAAGGCAATGCCACCGTGCAGACGGCAGGCAGGATCGGGGTTTGTTATGCCAAAAAAGCAGGCGCGGCCGTCAAAAAGCTTCTTCAAGAGGCCTCCATGAGCCCCTCGCAGATCAAGGCCATCGGCTCTCACGGCCAGACTTTATGGCATGCCCCTGCAGAGGGATTTTCGATTCAGGCTTCATGCAGCGCAACTTTGGCCTCTGACACCGGCATCGATGTGGTGTCCGATTTTCGCTCGGCCGATATTGCCGCAGGAGGACAAGGTGCCCCTTTGACCCCGCTTTTTCACCGAATCATCTTTGCCAAATTAAAGACGCTGCGCATGGTCGTCAATATCGGCGGCATCACCAACATCACCTGCTTAAGGCCTGATTTTGCAATCGAATGCGGCTTTGACAGCGGCCCCGGGAACACGCTTGTCGATCTTGTCTGCCGCAAGTTTTTTGACGCGGGCTTTGATGAAGATGCCAAGCTTGCCTTGCAGGGCAATCTGAACGAAGAGCAGCTTAAAACTCTGCTCTCCCATCCCTACTTTAAATTAAAGCCGCCCAAATCCACGGGGCGCGAGCTTTTTAACGAAGATTTTATCTGCCGGGATCTTGAGCAGTGTCAAAGCCGCCAAGACAAGCTTGATCTTTTGCACACCCTGTGTGCCCTGACAGGCTATAGCGCAGCCGATGCCATCCTCAAACTGCTCAAAACCCTGCCACCCCAAAAACTTTTAAAAAAAGACCCTCGTGCAGGATCCTCGAAGCTTAAGAGCAGTTATCCTTGCGAGGTTGTCTTGTGCGGAGGCGGCGCATGCAATCCCCTGACGGTCAGATATTTTGCACAGCGCCTTGAAGATGCCCTCAAGCTTGGCTACAGCGTTAAGATCTTAAAAAGCTCGGATCTTGGGATCTCGGAAAAATACATTGAAGCTCAGGCTTTTGCCTATTTTGCCTATCAGCATGTGCACAAGGGCTTTTCCGATTTGCGCTCGGTCACAGGCTCAGGGCAGCTCGTGTTTCTCGGCGCCTTCTACCCAAGCACCGACGGCTTTCATCTGAGCACCCCCTGATAAGATTGGCAGAGGGATTTGCCTTATAATGATGAGGTTGAATTTATTGGGAATCAGATAAGTGAAAGTTAAACTTGCCATAGGGTGCCTGTGTGCGGCCGCGCTGCTTGCAGGCTGCGAAAATCGCGCCGACATCATCAGCCTGACCGACGAGGGTCTTAACATCGACGGACGCAGGATCTTCTTGCGAGGAGAGATGAACGATTATGCGGTCATGACCGCCTATGAGTTAAACGAGCACGAAAAAGGCACCTACTGCACCTTAGCCCCGCTTCGGGCCGATTGGGCCCCCTATCGCTTCAAATTTGCCGATGCCAATTGGAGCGCAGGCAGCAACTTCGGCTATGCCAACCCTCCCGGGATCTTAAGAGAAGGCTCGTCTGCAATCGAGCTTAACCCCAACTCCAGGTTTGAGGAGCTGCAATATTACCCAAGCGGCGACGGCGTCTTCCGCTTTTGCATCACTGAAGATGGCGGCCGCTACTATGCAAGCGTCAGCAGGGCAGATCCGCGCTCTTTGAGCATGATGGACAGCCTGCTTATGGCAGGCAAAAACCGCCAAGGCTCCATCGAAAGTCAAAAGACAAAGTAAAAAGCGCTTGATGCATAAGCGGTGCAGGGCCGGCTTTGAGAGGGGGCATTTTCTTTTTCTTAAGGTCAGATGCGGCCTGTTGCACAAGGAGAGGATAATCATGGCACAAATTGGCAAAACTTTTTCACCCGTGCAATCTGCAAGTGCCGCCTCAAACCGGGATCTGCTTGATGAAAATGATCGCAAGGAGATCAAATGCTGCCTTGATCTGTTTTGCGATTATCTTCTTTTGGAGCAAAACCTCTCTCAAAGCACCATCAGCGCCTATCGCTCCGATTTAAAGCTCTTTTTGACTTATTTGAGGCTCTCTTGCAAGGAGCGCATAAAAGACGGACAGCCTCAGGATTTGCAGGAAAAATGCTGCTCTTTTGCCCTCTTTGATGCCGCGATGCTGACGGCGTATCTTGAGAGTCTTGGGAAAACCCATCAAAGCCGCAGCGTCGCAAGGTTCATGTGCTGCCTTAGAGCCTATGCCTCTTATTTGAACAAGACAGGCAAGCGCGATGACAATCCTTGCGCAGGCATCGACAATCCCAAGCTTGAAAAGCCCCTGCCCAAGGATATCTCAGAGGCCAAAGTAAGCGAATTTTTGGCCCTGCCCGATCTTTCCACCCATGTGGGGCTGCGCGACAAAGCCATGTTCGAGCTTTTGTATGCAGCAGGCTTGCGCGTAAGCGAGCTTTGCAATCTGCGCTTTGAGAACATCAAATTTCAGGACGAATTTTTGCTCATCAAAGGCAAAGGCGACAAAGAGCGCATCGTGCCGGCAGGCAAAATTGCCCTCAACTGCGTCAAAGCCTACTTAAACTCGCCTTTGCGGGCCCAAAAAGATCCCCAAGGCCGCTGTCCTTACGTGTTTTTGTCAGGCAAGGGCTTGGGCCCCATCACCCGCATCGGCTTTTGGAACCGGGTGAAGATCTACGGGAAAATGATAGGCCTCGCCTCCATCTCCCCGCATTCGTTTCGCCATGCCTTTGCCACCCATCTGTTAAACCACGATGCCGATTTGCGCTCGGTGCAGATGCTGCTTGGGCACTCGTCGCTGACCACCACGCAGATTTACACGCATGTTGCCAATGCCCGCTTAAAAGAAGTCTACGCGCGCGCCCATCCCATGGGCTAAAGGGCAGGCCCCGGCGTGCTATAATGCCATAAGCTTGATTGATAAAGGTTTTAACATGACTCTTAAAATTGCGGTCACGGGCGGCATTGCCTGCGGCAAGACCGCGGCCACCGCCGTCTTTGCCTCCTTGGGAGTAAAGGTCATCGATTGCGATGTGATCTCCCGTCAGGTGGCAGCCCCCGGCACCGAAGTTTTAAATAAGATCTTCGAGCATTTCGGGCCCGGGGTAAAAAACCCCGACGGCAGCTTGAACCGCGCGCAATTGCGCGCCATCGTTTTTGCCGACGACAACGAGCTTAATTTTTTGAATGCCCTCATGCACGGGGCCATCCGCCAAAAGCTTGAAGAAGAAATCAGGCAATGCGAGGGCAAAGAGCATTACATCGTGCTGGCAATCCCTTTGCTTTTTGAGAACCATCTTGAGCATCTGGCAGACAGGATTTTGGTGCTCAATGCCTCAGAAGATACGCAGGTGCGCAGGATCATCAGACGCGACGGGTGCTCAAAGGAGACGGCTTTGGGGATCATCGCCAAGCAGGTGAGCGCCGAGTACAGGATCGAACACGCCGATGATCTTATCCATACCGATTATCTTGAACCTGGCGGCCTTACTGCTAAAATTGTAAAATTGCACAAATTGTATTCGGCCATGTAAAGGACTTTAAGGATTAATGTTTGTCTATGATTTTCCGCTGACTCCCAAGGCCCGCACTTATCTTAAGTTTGAGGGCATTTACCAAAGGGTTGAAGAATGCAGCGCTTTGAGCAGCAAGGCTGAAGTCATGTCTTTAATCCGCGGGGTCATCGACTACATGGATTTGGTCGACGGCTCGGGGGCTTTGAAAATCGATCTTCTAAAAGATCTTGATAAACTGGACACAAAGCTTAAGTCCTGGGTCCAAGATCCCGAGGCCGATGCCGTCTTAATAGACCAATTGCGCGCCCAAATTGCCGCCTCCTACCGCAGTTTGGAAAAATTCACCCGCCAACGCACCGTTTTGCGCGACGACGTGCTCTTGGAGAACATCAAACCGCGCTTTTTGACCCCCTGCGGCGTCAATCCCTTCGATACCCCGCTGTTTGTCTATTGGTGCTCGCTGCCCTACGAGCAAAAAATGATCAATGTCAAAAAGTGGCTGTTCGAGCTTGACACCATCAGCACCCCGGTCAACACCATTTTGTATTTGTGGCGCCTGTGCTCGGACTACCAAAGCCGCGTGGCCGTCAACGGCTTCATGAAAGAAAGCGGCGAGAACTGCGAACTCATCAGCATCCGTTATCCCAAGCAGGTCAAGGGCTATCCTGTGGTCAGCGGTTTTCAGTCAAGCATCAACGTGCGCTTCCTGCCCTTTGCCAAGGGAGCGGAGGTAGGAGACATCGCCTTTGAAATTGCTTTTGTCAGAGGCAGCTGCATATGAGCCTCAAAGATCTTTTGCCTGAGGGCACTTACGATGAGATCTTGGACGAATTGGGCGGGAGCCGCGAGGCTTTTGACTCCTCTGCTGCCCAAGAGTCGGCAGATGCCGGGGTTTTGTACGTCAAGTGCCCCCGCTGCGGCAGGCAGGTTGAGTATTCGGCGCGCAATCCTTTGAGGCCCTTTTGCTCTGAGCGCTGCAAAATGATCGATCTTGGGGCCTGGGCCAACGAGGACATGGTGATCAAAGGCAAAAATGTCGATGAAGACGAGGACTCCGAGGCTTTGGAAGATCCGCATCTGCCCAAACGCTTTGAAAGTCAAAAGCCCTAAACCAAGCCCAATACCAAAAACACAAACAAATCTTACAAGATAACCATTAAAGCCTGCCCTGTTGCGGGGCGGCCATAAAATCGGCAAGCTTGGGCAGGTTCAGGGTGATTGCATGTGCGAATAGATTATCGCCCTGC
>CAZYXT010000085.1:0-11162 GCA_964651505.1 uncultured Enterobacterales bacterium | reverse complement strand
GTTTTTTTGGCAAATTTTAAATCTGCCTGCCCTGCCATCATCAAACAAGAAGCAGGGCATCGCCCGGCCTGTTCTCAAATCCGTTGCCATTAATCAAGAAGCGGACTTGCCACCAAGGACACCGCCTCAACCTTGGGAGCAGACGAGAGCGATGCGGCCTGCTCTTTTAGCATCAGAAAATCGCCTGCAAGCGCGCTTAAGCCATCAGGCAGGATTGCGGCGCCGAATTTGAATAAGATCTCGCGCAGCGACTGCAGATCATCCTCGCTTTGAGGCGTCAGGTGCCTTAAGTTTAGATCTTCAACATCCGCTCCCAAATCGGCTGCCACCTTGGCATACACATCATCCAAGGTGCCCACATTATCAATCAGCCCCAGGCTCAAAGCACGGTCTGCGGTAAAGACCCTCCCTTCTGCAAATTGCAGATAATCGCCTTTATCCAATTTGCGCGCATCTGATGCGTAACCTATAAAGCGCTTGTAGATATTGTCAATGCGCAAAGCCTGCAAGGCCTTTTGGTTTTCCGTCAGAGCCTTAAAGGGAGTGGGGCGCAAAAACTCGTGGGTGGCTGTGCCGTCTTGGCGGGCGCCGAGCTTTTCGGTCAGATCGTGCACTCCCAGGCTGACCCCGAACACGCCGATTGAGCCTACTATAGAGTCGGAGGTGGCGGTGATGTTGTCGGCTCCCAAGGCCACCATGTAGGCCCCCGAGGCTCCCGTGCCGTTGATGGAGGCATAGACCTTAAGGCCATGATCGCGAAGCTGCATCACCTTGCGGCGCATCAGCTCAGATGGGATCACCGAGCCGCCCGGGCTGTTTAGGTACAAGACAACCGCCTCGTACTGATCGCTTTGCATCACCCGATCCATGATGGGAATGAGATTTTCGGGGCAAAAGGTGGTGTTATCGACGTAATCGTCGACAATGGTGCCCACCCCGTAGATGACGGCCACATTATGCCCGTCCTTGCTGCGGCTGCTCTTGGCGTGCAAATAGCTCTCGTAGTCAATCATCAAAGGCTCGAGGCTGTGCTTGGGATCGGCACCGTATTTGGCAATCAGATCGGCATTAAGCTCCGAAGATGTCATCAGCAGATCGCACAAATTGCTCTCTTGCTGCATCAAGGCGCTGTTGCCTGAGTACTCTCTCAGGGCCGACATGTATTGGGACTCCCCCTGCAACAGCACGGAGCGCGAGAGCACCTTGCGGTACTGCCCTGCCGTTCTTTCATAGTCTGACCATAAGGCATTTATGATCTGCCTGTATTCTGCCTTGACCTCATCTGACATGGCGTTTTGCGTGTAAGGCTCCACCGCGCTCTTAAAGGCCCCGGCCTTAAACACGTATGCAGTAAGATTGGCGTTATCAAGGAGCTCTTTGAAGTACAAAGACTGCACCGACAGGCCGTGCAAGGCAATTTCTCCCAAGGGATCCAAGATGATCTCCGAGGCTGCGCAGGCGATTAAAAAGGCCGACTGGCTTAAATTGAAGCCTTGGGCAATGACGCGCTTGCCGCTTTGGCGCACCAGATCAACCTTGGAGGCAATGCGCTTGGCCATGGCCATGCTCAAAGGCTGCAGATTATTAAGCTTAATGTACAGGCACTCGACGTCATCATCGGCTGCGATGAGCTTTAAGCTCTCTTCGATGGCCGTGATTTCATGGTAATCGACCCTGCTTATGGTTGACTGCAAGATTCTTTGGAGGGCATCAAGGCGCGAGCTGCCCAAAGGTATTTCGCTTATCACGCCGCCTAAATCCATTTGCACAACCTTAGCGCTTTGGCGCACCTGCACCGTCTTTTGATCTTCTGCCTGACCTCGAATAAAGCTTTGAGCCTGCTCTTTTAAGCTTGATGCTGCGTTATAGGCAATGACTGCAAAGACAATGACGAGCAGCATCACGGCATTGGCAATAAAGTTGCGAATGAAGGTCAGAACGCTGCCGACCAACATCAGTCCTTTTAATGCGTAGCGGCACAAACCGTGTTTTGGCGCGCCCTGCTCGTTAATTTCAATGTAGTTTTTTTGTCGATTCATATAAGACTCCTTGAGCGCTATGTTAAAGGTTATGTTCCATGCTGAAAAGAGCCAAAGGCAGGGCCTGCCTGAAAAAGGATTTGAGGCAGGGCCTGTCATGGCATCCTTGAGAGTTTAAAAACAAGTCCCCGGGCAAAAGGTCGATCCCTTGTTATGCGTGCCTGTGCCTGCTGTTTGGTTTCATTTCTTTAATCTTTATCTCAAACCTGAAAAATAGATTGGGTTACAATATATTTACTTAGCCAATAAACAGGCAGAAAACTACGATGAACATCAGGAAGAGAAACAGAACCCTTGAAGCATCATTGCTATACGCAGCCTTGCTGTGGGGCGGCACGGTCCAGGCGGCAGCGGATGCAGATGATGAGCAAGCCCCCTCAAGGTTTAAAAACTTTGCGGTCTTTGCCTATGATGGCAAGGATGCTTTTGTCAGCGAAATTATGGTGACCCTGCAAAACCTGTGTCACGACGAGGGAGTCAACATGCAGTTGTTCGACTCGGCAGGAGAACAGGTCAAGCAGCTTGAGCAATTGAGCGACGGGTTTGCAGGCAAGTTTGATGCCATGGCGGTGAACCTCGTAGATCCCAAAACAGCAGGCTATGTCATCGAGCAGGCCAAAGACAAAAAGATGCCCGTCATCTTTTTTAACCGCGAGCCTGACGAGAGGATTTTGAAATCCTACAGCAAGGCATACTATGTGGGCTCCTCTGCCAAGGAGAGCGGCATGCTGCAGGGGAAGATGCTGTGCAGCTATTTAAAACAGCACTCCGAGGTTGACCGCAACAAGGACGGCACCATCAATTTGGTGATGCTGAGCGGACCTGCCTCCCATCAGGACTCGCAGCCTCGCACCGATGCGGTGCTCGACGAGCTCAACGCACATGGCATTCGCTTTAAGGTTTCCTCTTTTTGCTGGGGGGACTGGTCAAGGCAAAGCGGGCTTCGCTGCATCGACGATGCCATAAAGCGCCAACACTCCGCCGACGGCATCGAGGCGGTGATCTCCAACAACGATTCGATGGCCTTGGGCGCCATCACCATGCTGCAACGCCACGGCTTTAATCTCTCCGATGGCAGCCCCACCATCCCCGTCTTCGGCGTCGATGCCATTCCCGAGGCTTTAGACGCCGTCAAAATCGGCTCCATGACAGGCACGGTGATGCAGGATTCGGCCCTGATGGCCGAGGTGATCTACGGCATTGCAGCCCTGGATCTGTCAGGCATGAGCGTAGATGAGGTGGCAGGCGTTCCCATCGAGCGGGGGCGCTACTTTATGATCTCCTGCAAAAGCGTCGCAGGTTTCGCGCAGTCGGAGAGGCGGCAAAGGCAGACTGATGAGGGTTTGCGCTATTTGACAGAAGAGAGCATCAAAGATCTGCGCCATCTTTTGGATATCTCAAATTAAGGTCAGGGGCATTGGTCTTAAGATGAGCCCCGCTTGATGCTGCCTTGGCGACTTTGCGTGAAAGTGAAAGCCGTGCCTTGCTGCGGCTTTTTTGAGGGGATTTTTCGGATCTTGTCTTTTGGGTTCAAAATTTTTATAATTTTGGTGTTTTAAAATTTGCTCAAGATCACGTTTTTTGCCTGTTGCCTGTCAAAAGTTAAATGTGTATCAAAAAATGAGAAAAATAATCGGAGCAGATCTCAAGCCCCATCAACGATCTTTTCTGCTCAAATCTGCTAAAAAATGTTAACCGCCTTGCGCGCCCGTCCTTCTAAGCCCTGTTTGAGGCGTCACCGAGGCACTATGGCAGGAGGGAATTGCAGAGCCGTTTTGATTGACAAAAGCAGATTGCAAAAGGGTTTTTAGTTGCAACAGTAATCAGTGCAAATAACATGGGACATCATCTTAAGAGCATCTGTGCGCCGCCGCTGCCGGTAAAAATTCTCCCAAGGCCGCTTTGCGACCTTTTAAAAAGTGAAATTTTGTTACGTTTGCCTTGCTTGCATGAATTTTAAAAATCGTGATCAAATTGCCGTTAAATATACTGCTGATAGAGCGGGTGCAAAGAGCCCTGTGCTTAAGTCTTCTTTCCGCCCGAACTTTTCAGATATAAGTTTTGACCTTGATCTTATGACTGACGTTTGGCACGGCCCTTTGCTCTCAACACAGAGCATGCCCGGTTTGCTCTTATATATAGGTGGCGTATGAAATATGGTCTTTGTCTTAGCTTTACCTCAGCTCTGTGCCTGTGGAGCGCGAGCTGCGCTAGTGCTTTTTCATTGGAGAAAGTCGATTTCTTCTCCTATCACGGCGATGCCCCTTTCATCTCTCAGATCCACGATGCCTTGCGCAAAAGGGCGAATGCTTATGACGTTCAGATCCTCCATCATGACGGACGCGGCGACGTCACCTTGCAGCTTGAACAGATTCACGACATCTTAGACAGCGATCCGCAGGTTCTGGCTGTCAACCTCGTCGATCCTGCCACTGCCAAATTTGTGGTGGATCAGGCGCGACAAAAGCAAAAATCGGTGATTTTCTTTAACCGCGAGCCGTATTCCGAGATCTTAAGCTCCTACAACAATGCCTACTATGTGGGAGCTAATGCCGAGTTTTCGGGCCTGCTGCAAGGCAAGGTCTTGGCCGACTATATAAAATACCGCCCCGGGATCGATCGCAACGGCGACGGGGTCATCAACCTTATCATCATCTCGGGCCCTTCGGCCCATCAGGATTCCATTCCGCGCAACTCGGGGCTGATGTCGGCATTGGGCGAGAATGGGATCAAATACACAGTCATGTTCACCCGCAACGGCGACTGGTCTTTTCAAAGCGGTGCGACGTTGATGGAGCAGCTCATTGCGCGCGATGATTTTTCCTTGGATGACCTCGAAGCGGTGGCCTCCAACAACGATGCGATGGCTTTGGGGGTTTTAAGCGTGCTGCAAAAACACGGCTTCAATCAAAACGCCGGCGATGACAAGTTCATAGCAGTGGTGGGCATCGACGGATTGCCCGATGCTTTGAGCGCCATCGATCAGGGGGTGATGGCAGGCACGGTTTTAAACGACCATGAGCTGTATGCGGACATCATCTTCGATCTGAGCGTACAAATTGCAGATGGCGAGCTTATCAGTCAGAGCTGCGGCATTCCTTTGGTTGACGGCAATTATTTTGATGTTCCCTACGAGGCTTACCGCTCAGGGGTGCGTTCTGCGGTAGATTAAACGAGGTACAAAATTTCATACGCACGGGCAGAAGGCCGAAAGGGCTCGGCCTCCTGCCTGCTTGGATTTCACTTAAAATTCCCGCCCCCCGGGTTTTCAAATTCCGCTGTCTCAAAGCCAAGCTTCTTTTTATCCTGACTTTATTTTTTGATCTTACAGGCGGCAGGCTTGGCATGTCTTTCTTTTGGGCCTTGCTTTTGCGCCCTTAAACCTCTTGTGCGGCCGCTTTGGTTTTGGTTTTAGGTGCTTTTTTATCTTGCTTTTAGCGGGTTCTCCTTTGGCTTGAAGCCTGATGGATACAGGCCTGTCGGTTTCAATTTGGGGGGCTTTGGTTTAGAATGGAGCAAGTTTTTTAAAGAGGCACGACCATGGGCGGAAAATTGGGGCTCACCGAAAACTATACCTACAAAGAGCAGGCATCGCGCTCTATTGCCTGGGGCCATTACTTTTTGTTTTTCAACATCATTTTGGCCATCGTCATCGGCTCGGCATATGTCTACGCCGCCCCGGGCTTTGGGTCTTTTGTCTCCTTTTTGTATTTGGGGACCGCGTGGCTCAGCCACATGTGCTTTTTGTCCTGCGTCGTCTATCTGATTTTGCTCTTTCCGCTCTCTTTTATCGGCAATTACCGCTGGTATCGGGTGCTCAGTGTCTTAATCTGCGTGATCTTTTTTACCATCTTGCTCTTTGACGTCAAGCTCTACTTGAACGTCAGGGTGCATTTGAGCGCCATGTCCTTGGGGCTCATCTTCACGCAATTGGACTTTAACACGGGCCTTAATTACAACTTTTTGCTCATTGCCGTGCCCTTGGTGATCTTAATCGAGCTTGCCTTGGCCAAGCTTGCCACCCGCGCTTTGTATAAAGAAGCAGGCTACAAAAAACAGGCGGCGGTGCTGGTGCTCTTGGGCGTTTGTTTTGTTTCTTCTCATTGCCTGCATATTTGGGCCGATGCCTATCAGTATGATCGCATCACGGTGCTGCGCTCGGTGTTTCCTGCCCATTACCCCATGACGGCCAAGTCCTTTTTGACCAGCCACGGCTATTTGGATCCGGATACTCCCCGCCGCGAGCAGATCTTCAACATGGTCTACCCGCTCGAGCCTATTCGCACCGAAACTCAGGCCCGTCAAAGCCATGTGATTGCCATCAGCATCAACGGTCTGTCTTACTCCAATTTGAGCAGCGCCCTCACTCCCAATCTTTTAAAGCTCAAAGAGCACAGCCAAAGCTTTGAAAATCACTATCTGCCCTATGCAGACTTAAAGGACAATTACTTTGCCATGGCCTACGGCCTGAGTGCAAGCTATCAGGCTTCCTTGCGCGAGGCCAATCAAGCCCCCGTGGTGGTCAACGAGCTTTACCGCCAAGAATACACCGCCCGCGTCATCGAAAGCTCCTATAAGCAAGAAGATGATGACAGCACCTCCTGCATCATGGGCATCCGCTCCATTGCCATCGAGCAGGGAGCAGGCAACGAGGCGGTCATTGCCAAGGCTTTAAGCGAGATTTCATCCTGGCGCGGCGATGAGCGCTATATGCTCACCTTAAGCCTCAACGATTTGCTCAAGGCCCAAAACGAAGAGGAGTATCAAAGCATGCTCTTTTCAACCGACAGCGCTTTGGGGCAGTTGTTTGATTATTTGCAGCAAAGAGGGGTGCTCGATAATGCCTTGCTCATGGTCACCTCCTCGCAAGGCTCACCCTTTGTCTCCGATGGCTCGGGCTTCTATGACAGGCAGAAAAATCACGTGCCCATGCTGGTGCTGTGGCCGCACTCTGACAGGGTGGGGGCCTCCATCGGCGAGCTTTCCACGCACTATGACATTTGTCCCACGGTGGGCCGGGAGATCTTGGGGATCGTCAACCGCTCAGGCGAGTACAGCATCGGCTATGATCTTATGGATCTGCCCCGCCGCGAGTATGTCATCAGCGATGAGGATCATGACATCATCCTCGTGGGTCTGCGCAGCAACAGCGTTTACACCAATGAAGGACGGGTGTTCTCAGAGCGCGCGGGAACCAGGCTTGAGCAAAGGCCGAGCCTGGAGAGCCTCATAAGCGCCATGCGCGAGCTTAACAGGTTCCAAGAATAGGCAGGGGTTTGTTGCCCTTAAGATGACAAGAGTTTAAAAAGACCCTTTAAATTGACCAAAGCTGCCCGCATTTAATCTAAAGCGGGCACTGATTTGCAAGAGCCCCCCGACAACAGGGCAGGGCGGCAGGCGCCTTAAAGATCTTAAAGATGAAGACGCCAAAGATGCCCAACAGAATAAATCAAGCTAAAAGGACAAGTTGATGCAGCTTACAGAACAGAATGTCAAGGAAGTCTTGCTCGACGCTTCGATGCGCAAGACAGTGTTTTTGTACTTTTACATGCAGGGCCCCGAGTGCCAAGGCGCCACCACGGCCCTGCAATCGCAGATCTCTGAGAATAACGAATACATTTCCTTAGTGGAGGCCGATGTGGCCACCCCCATTGCCCAGGCCGTGGCAGGCCAGATCGGCTTGCGCGGCGTGCCTGCCCTGATCGTCTTCAAAGAAGGCTCTCCCGTCGATGCCCTGATGGGCGATGACGTGACCGGCAAGCTCAAGGAGATCATTGCCAAGTACATGCCCTCTGATCAACAGCTGTTGCTGCGCGATGCCTTAAACCTCGAGGCCGCAGGCGATCTGGCGGGGGCCGTCTCCAAGGCCTGCGAGGCCTATGCTCTTGACGAAAAAGATTTGCAGTCAAAGCACATTTACGCAAGGCTCCTGATTGCCAACAAGAATTTGGAACACGCCAAAACCGTGCTGGCCAACCCAGGGCGCGAGGAGGCTCAAAGCCAGGATTACCAGGATTTGATGTCATCTTTGGAGCTGGCCTTAAAGGCCCAGGAGAGCCCCGAGATCGTGGAGCTTCAGCAAAAATTCGAGCAAAATCCCCAAGATGAAGATACGGCCTGCTCATTGGCCGCCGCCTTATCGGCAGCAGGACGCAAGGAGAAAGCCTTGCAGATCTTGTTTGATCTTTTAAAGTCTGATCTTAACCGCGCTCAGGTTAAGAAGACCTTCTTGGATATTCTCTCCACCATGGGCGGCGATCCTTTGCAAAACCAATACCGCCGCAAGCTCTATGCTTTGATGTACTAACCTTTCTTTACGCAAAAATTTAAGAGGGCGCAGGCCCTCTTTTCCTTAACGGTTGATTTTCCATGCAGCGCCGCGACTTTTACTTTGATTTGCCCAAATCCCTGATTGCCAATTACCCCTCAAAAGAACGCACGCAATGCCGCATGCTTTGTTTGGACGGGGAAAGCGGCACTTACAGCGATCATGCTTTTATCGAGCTTCAAGACTTTTTGCACCCCGGGGATCTGCTCGTGTTCAATGACACCAAGGTCATTGCCGCCAGGCTTTACGGCAAAAAAGAGACGGGAGGCGCTGCCGAGCTTTTAATCGAAAGGATCTTGGGGCCCCGCCAAGCCTTAAGCCACATCAAAGCCTCCAAGGCCCCCAAGGCCGGGATGAAGATCTGTCTTGACGGCGGATTTGTCATCACGGTCACGGGGCGGCAGGGCGATCTGTTCATGGTGGAAAATGACCCCGGCAATCCTGCCATTCTTGAGATCTTGGATAAGATTGGCCACATTCCGCTGCCCCCTTACATTCAAAGAGACGACGAGCCCTTGGACAAAGAGCGCTATCAGACCGTCTACTCCAAGATCCCGGGGGCCGTGGCTGCCCCCACGGCAGGGCTTCATTTTGATGAGGCGCAGCTTGCCGCCCTCAAAGAGTACGGCGTGCGCTTTGCCTACGTGACCTTGCATGTGGGAGCCGGGACTTTTCAGCCCGTGCGCGAAGATGACATCTTAAAGCATCACATGCACCAAGAGTTCGTGCATCTGCCCAAAGAGACGGCCGAGGCGGTCATTGCCACTCACAAGGCAGGAGGCAGGGTGATTGCGGTGGGGACCACGGCGGTGCGCTCCTTAGAGTCGGCTGCGGCCTTTGCAAAAGAGCAGGGACTGAAAGATGAGATCTGCCCTTTTGACAAGGATACGGGGATCTTTATATACCCGGGGTACCGGTATCGGATAGTCGATGCCCTCATCACCAACTTTCATCTGCCCGAGTCCACCCTGATCATGCTGGTGTGCGCTTTTTGCGGCTATCAAAATACTTTGCGGGCCTACAACCACGCCGTGCAGCAGGGTTACAAGTTTTTCAGCTACGGGGATTGCATGTTTATCACTGCCCGCAGGACCATTGATGATCTGCCCCCTTCTTACGAGGAATAAGTCATGGCTTTAACCTATGCCTGTCATCACCGCTGCGGCAAAGCGCGCCTTGGGGAAATTCATACCGCTCATGGCGTCATCAGGACCCCGGCCTTCATGCCGGTGGGGACGGCCGGCACCGTCAAAAGCCTGCGGCCTGAGCAGGTGGAGGAGTGCGGGGCCGACATACTGCTTGGCAACACCTTTCATCTGTGGCTGCGCCCGGGCACCGAGGTCATCAAGGTCCATGGCGACTTGCACGATTTTATGAACTGGCACAAGCCCATTCTGACCGATTCGGGCGGCTTCCAGGTTTTTTCATTGTCCTCCATATCCAAGGTCAAAGAAGAGGGCGTGCATTTTCGCCATCCCATCAACGGCTCCAAGCTGTTCTTGTCCCCCGAGATCTCCATGCAGGTGCAAACCGATTTGGGATCGGACATTGTCATGCAGTTTGACGAGTGCATAGCCCTGCCTGCTCCTTTTGAAGAAGAGCAAAGGGCCATGGAGCTTTCGGCCCGCTGGGCTTTGCGCAGCAAAGAAGAATTTACGCGCCTCAATAACCAAAATTCACTTTTTGGGATCATGCAAGGCGGCACCAACCCCAAGCTTCGCGAGCAGTCGGCTCGGGCTTTAACCGACATCGGCTTTGACGGTTATGCCATCGGCGGTCTTGCCGTGGGTGAGAGCAAGGATGTCATGTACGAGGCTTTAAGCTACGTGCCCGATCTCTTGCCTGAGGATAAGCCGCGGTATTTGATGGGAGTGGGGCGTCCTGAGGATATCATCGAAGGCGTGCTCAACGGGGTTGATATGTTCGATTGCGTCATGCCCACCCGCAATGCCCGCAACGGCCATCTTTTCACCTCAGAAGGGGTGGTCAAGATTAGAAATGCCAAATATGCCATGGACACGGAGCCACCGGATAAAAACTGCGGCTGCTATGCCTGTCAAAACTACTCGCGGGCCTATCTGCACCATTTGGACAAGTGCAACGAGATCTTGGGGGCGCATTTGAACAGCATTCACAATATTTATTATTACGAGCAGTTGATGGCGCAGATCAGGGAGGCCATAGCAGAAGACAGGCTCATCGAGTTTGTGCGGCAGTTTTATGCCGATGCCAAGGTTCCCACCCCTTCGCACGTTTTGATGAAACTCGACGGCCTGCTTTAACCCATCAAAGATAAGGTCAGGGCGCGGACAGAATAATGTTGATGACGCCCGGGGCTCATGGCGCTCATAAGATCTCTTTGCAGCCTGATGAGCCAAAGCGGGCAAAAGCTGCGATCGCATCTTAAAAAGCCGTTTAAGACGATCATAGGTGGCAGCAAAGGCCGCCTTTAATGCACGCAAACCTTTGTTTGTCATGCAATAGCGCGGTGCTGTACCGGCAGACACTCCTCAAACAAAGGGCAATCATTACCCTCCATTCCATTGCAAAGCGCCCTAATCGGGATGGGTTTTAGGGCGCTCATTCTCTGAGGTGAACTGCTTACAAGGCCAATTTGCAAGAGAACGCCTCCTTTAATCTGAGCGTGAGGAGCGCGCTTGCCTTTGATGCTTAAAATTCAACCCTCCTAAAATGCTGCCGGGGCAGTTACGCCTGTTTGACAATCTGATCTTTGGCAGGCTGATTTAAGTCAACCTCCTCCAAGTACACGATTTCACGCAATACGGAGGGCGTGT
>CAZYXT010000084.1:0-11184 GCA_964651505.1 uncultured Enterobacterales bacterium | reverse complement strand
AAAAAATAAGGCTTTGCAGGCGTCTGCACCCCATCGAGCAGGGCGATAATCTATTTCCTCATGCAATCACCCTGAAAAAGCGATGAAGCGCTTTGTTTTGGGGAATGAAAAAGGACAACCCAAGTCCCCTGCAAAGAGCCTCAACAGGGGTGATTATGAAAAATGGCGCATGGGGCCCTATTCAAAGGCCTTTTCCAAATCCTTTAGCATCAGATCCAATGACCGGTACCCCCCTTCTGCCAAATACCAGGCAGCAGAGTTGAGGTAGACGATATGCCCGTTTTGATAAGCCTGAGTCCTTTTGACCAGATCATTGTCCATCAGATCTTGGGCAAGCTTGGCCCCGTCAAGATTGATGGCGCTGTCGCGGTCGAGCACAAACACATACTCAGGATCCAATTTGACCAAAAGCTCAAAGGACGATTCGCTGCCATGGGCAGCCTTGATGTCGCCTGCTAAATTGACAAAGCCGCTGTCATGGGTGATCAAAGAGCAGCGCCCGCCGTTGCCCAGGGCATTAAAGTTTGAGGCGGTCACCAATCCCACCACCGCAGACTTGCCCTCGGCCTGCGCCCTTACCTTGGACAGACGCTCTTCAAAGACCCCAAAGTCATCTTCTCTTTTCAAATTGAAGATCTCCTCGATGACTTTGACATTGCGCTTAACCGATGGGATGAGACCCTCCTCATAGTCAACCCCGAGCATCACCACCGGGGCAATTTTGGATAATTGGTCGATTTTGCGCGCAAGACGCGGCCCTGCAAAAATAAGCTCGGGCTTGGCGCGCAAAAGATGCTCCAATGAGATCTCCTTTACGGTGCCTGTGTTGATAAGAGCGTCATCTTCCATGTACTTGTTTAAATACTCGGGAGCCGCGCCTTTGGATACGGCCGCGATCCTCTCTGAGAGCCCCAGGCTGTCGATGATATCCAAGGTTGCATAATCAAGCACCGCGATGCGCTTGGGATCTTGGGGAACGACAACCTCTGTGAGCTTCAAATCTTTGTCAAAAGAGGGGACAGTGACAACTTCAGCCTGCGCCCCTGCTGTCATCATGAGTGTTGCCAGCAATACTGCGGCGATTCCCGGTTTTTTCATGCATACTCCAAAAACTTTTGTTAAATAAGGCTAAAAATACAAAGCCAAAGGCTTGTTCTTCAAAGAGGTGATGGTGAAATCCACCTCGTAAACCGAGCTTAAAAACTTGGCATTCATGATCTCATCGACAGGGCCGAAACCTTGCAGTTTGCCCTGCTTGAACACGGCCAGCTTGTCTGAATAAAAGGATGCGTAGTTAATCTCATGCAGCACCATGATGACGCCCTTGCCAAGATTGTCCGCCAAAGAGCGCAAACACTGCATAAGCTTTGCGGCATGGTAGATGTCAAGATTGTTGGTTGGCTCATCTAAAAGCACGTAATCCGTATCTTGAGCAAGCACCATGGCAATAAGGGCCCTTTGCCTTTGCCCCCCTGAGATCTCATCTAAAAACCTGCCCTCAAGCGACTCAAGCTCCAAAAACTCCAAGGCCTTATCCACAGCCTCGATGTCAGCGGGGCCCGGTCTGCCCCTGCAATGGGGGAAGCGGCCCATGCAAACAAGCTCTCGCACCGTAAGCTTGCTTGCAATGCGGGTGCTCTGCGTGAGGATGGCCATGCGCTTTGCAAGCTCGTAGGAGCCGTATTCATGTATATCCCTGCCATCAAGCAAGATCTTGCCCCCATCTTCTTTGATGAGGCGGGATATCATGTTCAGATAGGTCGATTTGCCGGCGCCGTTGGGGCCTAGGAGCGATACCAGCTGCCCTTTTTCAAAGGACAGCGAGATATTGTCGACGACCGTGCCTTCTTCATATTTTTTGGTAAGGTTGAGTGTGGTTAACATTAAAATTATCCTTTAATAAGAGCCCCTGCCTGCTCTTAAAATCAGGTATAAAAAATAAATGCCGCCGCTTATGGTAATAAAGACGCTGATGGGGATGGCGTACACGAAGATCTGCTCGATGACAAATTCCCCTGCAATGAGGATGATGAGGGCAAAGAACACCGATCCCAAGCCAAGATAGCGATGACTGTAAGTGACAAAAAACTGCCTTGCAAGATTGGTGGTGATAAGCCCCATAAAGGAAATGGGCCCCACCAAAGCCGTGGCAATGGCTATGTATAAGGCAACCCCGAGCAAGAGCCGCTTTTGACTGCGCTCATAGTCAATCCCCAGGTTTACGGCAAGATCGCGCCCTAAGGCCATCACATCAAGAGTCTTCAAATCCTCGCGCAAAAACCACGCCACAGCTGCCATGAGCACAAATGAGGCCAAGCACAAGGCAAAGTCAGCGTCCGAGAAAGTTGCCACAAGCTGCGTGAGCAAAATGTCGTATTCATTGGGATCCATGAGTCTTACCAGGGCCGACTGCACCGAGCCGAACATGGTGGTCAAAACCGTGCCTATCAAAAGCAAATAAAGCACGTTATAGCGGGTTTTAACGAACAAATAGCCATAAAGCCAGGTTGCAACCAACCCCATCAGCGCCAAATCGCACGCAAAGGAGACGTGGCGGCTTTGAAAATACGCGCTTTGAAGCCCGAACAAAAAGATAAGCACCGTGTGCAGCACCAGGTACAAGGCGTTCATGCCCAAAAGGCACGGGGTTACGATGTAGTTTTGAATGAGGGTCTGAAACACCAATGAGGCAGCCCCGATGCAGACAGAGGCTGCAATCATGGCAAGAAGCTTGGGGGTTCTGATGCCGATGATAAAGGAGGCAAACTGCATATCAAAGGCCCAAAACTCATACAAAAGAGCGCACCCGAGGCTTAGGAGGGCCAAAAGCTGCGCTTTAGACTTGAGCGTCACGAGAGCTCCTCCTTACAAACATGAATTTTTTAAAGCTTTTCTTGTCGATGCGATAGAAGATAAGCGCGATGAAGATTGCCGATCCTACAAGACCGATGATAAGCTCGATGGGCAGCTCGTAGGGGTAAATGACGATGCGGCCTATAAGATCGCAGACCAAAACCAACAGCGCCCCTGCCAAGGCCGTGTCAATCAGCGTGTTTTTGACGTTATCCCCTTTGAACATGGTCACAAGATTGGGCACGATAAGACCTATATAGGAGATGGCTCCCACTACCGTCACCACCGAGGCTGTGAGCATGGCTGCCAAGGTCAAGCCCAAGATCATCACGGTGCGATAGCTTAATCCCAAATTTTTGGCCATGGCAGGGCCCAAGCTTGCAATATTAAAGTAATGGGCATAAGCAAAGGTTAAGGCAATGATGGGCACCGACAGATACACAAGCTCGTAGCGTCCCTTGATGACGGCCGAAAAATGCCCCACCGACCAGGAGGCCAAAGCCTGCGTGACGCCGAATTTGAAGGCCAAAAAGTTGGTGATGCCCATGATGATGTTGCCAAGCATGATCCCGACCAACGGCACCAAAACCACCTCTTTAAACTGCACCTTCATGACCAAAAAGACAAACAGCATGGTGCCTGCCACGGCAGTTGCAAAGGAGAACAGCGCCCGGCCCGTGAGGGTGCTCTCGGGCATAAACAAAAGCGAGAGCACTATGCCAAACTGCGCCGATTGCAAAGTAGAGCCCGTGGTGGGGGAGACGAATTTGTTGGCGCACAAGGTCTGCATGATGAGCCCTGCAACCGACAAAGACATGCCGCTGCACCATATGGCCAAAAGGCGCGGCAGCCTTGAGATGATGAGGACGTTAAAAGCCTCATCATCAAAGGAGGCCAGATCTTGCACGTTTAGATCAAAAACGCCTGCAAACAAGGAAGCCGCCCCGATAAGCACATTGAGCGTCAAGAGCGCTAAAGTAAGTTTGGGCACGGTTTTAAACATGAATGCAATCCTGCTCTTTAGTTTTAAGCATCGCAAAAGGATTTTTAAGCGTCGCAAAGGGCGTCCGTCAGGATACCCGGTCTGTGCCAAGTCCCCCGCTCTTTTTGGGGGTTATGCAGGCAAGACTGCGATGTTTAAATTAGCCAAGGCTTATTAAAATAACCCTGTACTTACTTAATTTTCAACCATCTTAAGCATTTTTTCAAGTCCAAAACCTGCCCCCTGCCCTTTGACAAAGAGGGCATATTTTTTGGGCAGCTTTTGAAAATAAAAATATTTTTGCCAGTAGATCAATAAGTTAGCCTTGATTTTTAATCGGCCCCTTGGAATTTGTCAAAAAGATTTTGACAGCGTCTGTTTGTTAGCATACACTAACGAGCACTTGGGCAACTTGAGTAAGCCCATGCTTATTTTAGTTGCCTTTGTGCAATTACAGGGATTTTCACCATCAAAAAAGGCTTTTTATGCGCATATTATTGGCATTGACAGCTGCACTGTTCATGGCATGGGGTACGCCCTCGCAGGCTGCGCAATACGAAACCTGGTCTCAAATCACAGATGAGATGCAAGAGATCTTGACCAATTCAGGCAAGATCTACGCAAAAGGCGATGAGCGCGCCGCCGTCAATGAAGTCAACGTTGCCTACTTTCAGTATTACGAGAAGCTTGGCGTGGAGCGCAACGTCAAAACCTATATCTCAGGCAAAAGCGCCTCGGATGCGGAGTATCAGTTTGCCATGCTCAAAAAGCGGATGCTTGCAAAAGATCCGCTCCCTCAAATTGAGCAGATGATTGCAAAGCTCAACGATACCTTAAAAGGACAGGGTCTGGCCCTTGACGGCAAGAACGGCTCCGAAGACGGCGACACGGGCTCGACGGCCGGCTCCTTTGTTGCCGTCATGATTGCATCGCTCTTTATCATCTTGCGCGAGGGCATCGAGGCAATGATAGTCTTTGCCGCCATCTTGGCCTACCTTGTAAAAATGGGACGGCCCGACATGCAAAAGACGGTTGTCAAAGGCGGGATCTTCGCCATCATCGCAAGCTTCATCATGGCCTTCGTTTTAAATCTGCTTGCAGAGGGCAACGGACAAAATCAGGAGATCACAGAAGGCGCCGTAATGCTCGTGGCGGTGGCGGTATTGTTCTATGTTTCAAACTTCATGATGAGCAAGGCCGATGCGGCAGCCTGGATGGGGTATTTAAAAGGCAAGATTGATGCCACCATCACCAAGGGCTCTTTGTTTGCCTTAGCCTTCACCGCCTTTTTGGCCGTGTTCCGCGAGGGCGCCGAGGTCATTCTCTTCTATCAGGCCCTCTTGATGAGCGCCAAAGACTCGCTTCCCGTATGGGCAGGCTTCGGTATGGGTTGCGTGCTCTTGATCTTTGTCTACATCTTCATCCGCCTGTTAAGCCTCAAGCTGCCCTTAAAGACCTTCTTTGTGGGCACAAGCATCCTCATGTACATAATCTGCATCGACTTTGTGGGCGCTGCCGTCAAGGAATTCCAAGAAGGCGATCTCGTCTCGGTCACCCCCGTGCCTTATGTGCCCACCATCGATATTTTGGGAATTTATCCTACTGTCGAAACCTTGGTGCCGCAGCTTTGCATGCTCGTTTTGTGCCTTGTCACCATGTATTTATCGGTGAAAAAGTGGGCCCGGGCGCGTGCGCAGCTAAAGGCGCAATTGGAAGCAAATTCAAAGTAAATAAAGGAGATATCCATGAAAAAAACCGTTATTTCAGCTTCATTGGCCCTGCTGTTGGGCTTGGGCCTGAGCTCTTTGTCCCATGCCGCTCCCGTTCCCGGAGAAGAGGCAGGCTTTGAAGAGTTCCCGGTGGGCGATGACGTTGAAGTAGGCCCGCTTAATGTCGGCGCCGTATATTTCCAGCCTGTAGACATGGAGCCTGCGGGCATGGGACTGCCTGCCGATGAGGCAGACTTCCACCTTGAGGCCGATATCAGCGCTTTGGAGAATAACTTGGGCTATGGTGCAGGCGAATTCGTCCCCTACCTTAAAGTTGATTTTGAAATCATCCACAAAGACGGCCCCAACAAGGGCAAGATGGCAACCTCAGGCACCTTCATGGCCATGAATGCCACCGACGGTCCTCACTACGGGGCCAATGTCAAGCTGCCGGGCGCAGGCACCTATGACATCCGCTTTATCATCCACTCCCCCGAGGAGAGCGGCTTCTTCTTGCACACCGATGCCGTCACGGGCGTTGAAGGGCGTTTTTGGAATGAGCCCCTGGTCGCCGAGTGGACCGACTTTGATTACATTCCCCGTCAGTGGTAATCCAAACAATCACTTTACATCGCAAGTTCGGCCTCCTTGGGGCCGGACTTTATTTGTTGTATAAGAGAATGAGATGCTCAAGTTTTTCGTCAGCACGGCCTCGGAACTGACCGTCGTCACTTTAAGCTTAGCCGTCTTCTTTGGCGCCCTCGTCAGTTTTAAAAAGGGCTTTGCCCTTAAAACCTTAAAGTATTTTTTAAGCGCAATCATCATCGCATCCTTTGTCTTTGCCATGGTCAAGCACAACACCCGCCTCATCAATCAGGAGCTTGTCAATTTATGGGTGTTGCCCGCTGCAATCTTGGGCGGCCTTATTTTTTTGGTCAGATTGGCCGTTTGTGCGCGCAAGGCCCGGGATCATGAGGGGAGGATCTTCATGACAGCCGATGATGAAAAAGGCAGTCCTTTAATCTATGCCGAGGCGGGCATCTTTGCCATCTATGCAGGGGCCCTGCTTTTTTTGGCGATGCCCGATTATTTTTTGGACCCCACAGATTTTGTGCTGTCCAATCAAAGCGTTTTATCCACCGAATTTTTGTTTGTGGCCATAGGCTGGATTGCAGGCTCCTCTCTTATGATCCTGCTCTTTTTGGCATCCTGCAGCCTCACCTGCCGCTTAAAGCGGATTGAGATCTTAACCTTTGCAGGCCTCATCACTCTTGTATGCCTGATTGCAAACTTCAGCGCCTGGCTTCAGATCTTGCTTGCCCGCCGCATCATCCCCTTTAACCGCACGCTGTTTGGTTACGTCAAGTTTGCCGTCAACTATCATGACGTCTTTGTCTTCATTGCACTTGCCGTCATGGCCGTGCCGATTGCAATTTTGCTTTATCGTTACCGGAGGGTGACGGGAGTTTTTGCCAACCCTGCCCTAAAGCGCAAGGCCCTCTTTTTTGTAAAAAGAGGCAGGCGTTTGTGCGCGTTTATGAGCGTTCTCATCATCATAATCGCTTTGGATCTTACGGCAGTCAAAGACTATCAAAACAAAGGCTTTACCCTCTCGCCTGCCGAGGAGTGCGTGATTGACGATGTCTATGCGCACATTCCTTTGACGCAGGTGAGCGACAAGATGCTCCATCGTTTCCAATATATAACAGAAGACGGCATCGCGGTGCGCTTTATCATCATTCAAAAGCAGGGCTCGTCATTCGGCATCGGCTTTGATGCCTGCGAGATCTGCGGGGCCACGGGCTACTACCAGCGCGGCGAGCAGGTGGTGTGCATGCTGTGCGATGTGGTCATGAACATCAATACCATAGGTTACAAGGGCGGCTGCAATCCCATTCCCCTGCCCTATGTCATCGAAAACGGCGAGATCTTAATCAAACTTGCCGATCTTCAGACAGAAAAAAGACGTTTCAGGTAGAGGCATTATGTTCTTACGCTTGTTAAAAGGTGCGCTGTGGCGGCAAAAAAGCAAGATGCTGATGATTGCCCTGACCATAGCCTTAGGCTCATCTTTGGCCACGGCCATGCTCAATGTCATGATGGATGTGGGCGATAAGGTCAATCGCGAGCTTAAAGCCTACGGGGCCAACATCACGGTGCAGCCCAAGGGCAGCTCGCTGCTGTCGGACTTATACGGTCTTGACAACTCTGATCACTATTTAAAAGAAGAAGATCTGGGCAAGATCAAGACCATCTTCTGGGCATTTAATATCGCAGACTTCGCCCCGCTTTTGGAAATTGAAGTCAAAGATCAAAAAGGCGAACCCGTTGCCCTCGTTGGCAGCTGGTACAAAAAGCATCTGACGCTGCCTACCTCAGAGGAGTTTGACTGCTCATTGAGCAGCTTAAAAAGCTGGTGGACGGTGGATGGGGCCTGGCCCGTCGATGAAAACCCAAATGAGGCGATGGCAGGGCAAAACCTTGCCAAAAAGCTTGATTTATCCTTGGGCTCGACCCTGATTCTTAATAACGGCGGCACCACATCCTCTTTTAAAGTGACCGGCATTTTCCACAGCGGCGATGAGGATGACGACAAGGTCTATGCGCCTCTTGCTGCGGTGCAGGCCTTAGGCGGCCTTGAGGGGAAGATCTCAAAGGCCGAGGTGAGCGCCCTGACCACCCCCGACAACGATCTTGCGCGCAAGGCGGCGCAAAACCCCAAGGCCCTCTCTTTAAAGGAGATGGAAACCTGGTACTGCACGGCCTATGTAAGCTCCATCTGCTATCAGATTGAAGAGGTCATGCCCGATGCGGTGGCCAAGGCCGTAAGGCAGGTTGCCGAATCTGAAGGGGCCATTTTGGATAAAACGGGGCTTTTAATGCTGCTTATCACCATCTTAAGCCTCTTAGGCTCGGCTTTGGGCATTTCAAACCTGGTCACCGCCTCGGTGATGGAGCGCAGCAAAGAGGTGGGCCTCTTAAAGGCAATCGGCGCGCGCAATTACGAGGTCAATCTGCTCATTTTAGCCGACATCATGGTCACGGCCTCAGGCGGTGCCGTCATAGGCTTCTTAATGGGCATAGGCTTTGCCCAAATCATCGGCATGAGCGTGTTCTCATCGCAAGTAAGCCTCACGCCCTTTGTCATCCCCACCGTGGCCGTCTTGGTTGTCATCGTGACATTATTGGGCTCGCTTCCTGCTTTGCGCATGCTGACCTCATTGCGCCCTGCCTTGGTATTGCACGGAGGACACTAAATGACCAAGACCAAATTATTCTTGATCATGTCGGCGCTCTCGCTTGTAAGGCGCCGCTCAAGACTTATGACAGCCTTGTTGGCCGTGGCCATGGGCTCGGCCATTTTGTGCGGACTCATCACCATCTATTATGATGTGCCGCGGCAGATGAGCAAGTCCTTTCGCAACTACGGGGCCAACCTCATCATCACCCCGAGATCTTCTGAGATCGGTCTTGATCAAAAGACCATCGACGAGGTTGCCGATTTGGTTGGCAAGGACGATCTTATCGGCATCACCCCTTTTTCCTATGTCAACGTGCGCATCAACGATCAGCCGCTGCTGGCAGCAGGCACCGATTTTGGCAGCGTGCTTAAAACCTCTCCTTACTGGGGCATTGAGGGGGAGATCCCCAAGAGCGCATCTGACATCCTCATAGGAAAAGAAGTCTCATCTCTCCTGCGCGCAAGACCGGGCGACAGTCTTGATATTGCCTATTACCCCATGGCAGGGCAAAAACAAGAGATGCGCTTTAAAGTTTGCGGCATCGTAAACTCGGGAAGCTCCGAAGAAGAGTACATTTATTTGAGCACGGAGGCCTTGGAAGCCTTGACAGGGCAGAAGGCTTTTTTTGATGTCATCGAGTGCTCCATCGCCGTCTCGGCAGGACAGCTTGCCAAGCTTGAGGCAGACATCGCAGTCTTAAACGACAATTATCACCCCCGTCTTGTCAAGCGCCTGGCCTCATCCGAGGGGCGCGTGCTTGAGAAGCTTCAATCGCTCGTGTACATCGTAACCGTCGTGATTGTGCTTTTGACCGCCGTATGCGTGGCCACCACCATGATGGCCGTGGTCTCCGAGAGGCGCGCCGAGATCGGGCTTAAAAAGGCCCTGGGCGCCTCCACATCTGAGATTATGCGCGAGTTTTTGAGCCAGTCTTTAATCTTGGGGGCCATGGGCGGGATCTTCGGTGCAATCTTGGGCTTTGGCTTTGCCTATTACGTGAGCACGGAGGTATTTGCCAATCCCATTCAAGAGGACTTTGTCATCATCATCTGCACCATCATCGCCGCCATGGCCCTGACGGCGGCGGCAAGCTCCATACCCATCGGCAAAGCCTCCAAAGTCGACCCTGTGATTGTGTTAAAAGGCGAGTAACGAGGATTTATCATGGCAATTTTAAGTTTAAGTCACGTAAGCAAGATTTACGGCAATCTCAAGGCCCTCGATGATGTCAATTTAACGGTCAAAGAGGGACAATGGCTGGCCATCATGGGTCCTTCAGGCTCGGGCAAGTCGACTATGATGAACATCATAGGCTGCATGGACAAACCCTCGCTTGGCAAGGTTGTCTTGGATGGCGAGGACATTTCAACCTTAAAAGAGCAAGATCTGACCTTCATTCGCCGCGAGAAAATCGGTCTGGTCTTCCAGCAGTTTCATCTGGTCAATTATTTAACGGCCCTTGAGAACGTCATGCTGGCCCAATACTACCACTCCATGCCCAATGAAGAAGAGGCCATGGAAGCCTTGGCGCAAGTGGGGCTTGAAAAAAGAGCCCGCCATCTGCCCTCGCAGCTTTCAGGGGGCGAGCAGCAGCGCGTCTGCATCGCCAGGGCCATCATCAATTACCCCAAGATAATTTTGGCCGACGAGCCTACGGGCAACCTTGATGAGGCCAACGAACATCTGGTGATGGAGCTTTTTTCCAAGATGCATCAAGACGGGCGCACCCTGATAGTGGTCACCCACGATCCCAAGGTGGCACAGTGCGCGCAGCGCACGGTGATCCTCGAGCACGGCAGGCTCAAAAAATCAAGGCATGACGGCAAGGAGTTCATGCTTGATAAAGAGGGCAGGGAGATCTTAAATGACGATCTCTAAAATAACATCGGCGCTGCAAAGGACGCTGCGGCTTACAGTCTTGGGTTTGATGCCTTTGCTGCTTGCAGGCTGCGGCGAACAAAATCTTAAAGACGGCACCTTTGAGGCTGTAAGCTCAGAGGATGAAGACGGGGCCTATGCCAAGGTAGAGCTTGTCATCAAAGACAATCAAATCATCGATTGCAAGTACGTAACCTACGAAAAATCAGGCCAAATCAAGGATGAAAACTACGGCCGCGGTGCAATGGAGTTGGGCAACAGCGGCTTTTATGAAAGAGCCCAGCGCGCCGTTGCGGCCATGAAGATCTACAGGCAGACTCTGCTTGAGGTGCAGGACATTGACCATGTGGACAAAATATCGGGGGCCACCATTGCCTACGATCAGTTCACCGAGGCCGTCCATGCGGCCTTGCAAAAGGCAGCAGAAGACTGATTTAATCATCTCTTATACAAGGCGTCGCAAGACGCCTGTTTTCATTCAATCTCATGATGCAAAAAGCGCCCTTTATCCTAAAAGCCC
>CAZYXT010000083.1:0-11473 GCA_964651505.1 uncultured Enterobacterales bacterium | reverse complement strand
CTTGTTGAAAAATCAATGATTTTTTCTGAGGTTTGCTATCATGCGTAACTACTACTCAAGAGGCATGGCCGTCAGATTTGGTTAGAACAGCCATGAGTGCCTGCAGATCCAAAGTACCTGGTTTTGCAAGGTTCTTCGGGCACAAAGCTCTTTGAATCTGTGCGTCTTGTGCAAAAGCCCGGGCCGGCGCCCGTATCTTGGCAGTCTGTGCTCAAGCTTTAAGATCAAAAAACAAGACCGTCGAATGCACAAGGGCAGGGCGCGCTTGTACGGGATTGCCCTTCGTTGGCACGGTTTGTGCTGCCTTGGGGCATGCTCATTAATTGACGTCAACTTATTAGTTGACGCTAATTTTAGTTACTCTACAGTTACTTTCGGTTATAATGAGCCATAGTCGATTTATGTTGAATTTTTTAAGGATCAAAGTTAAAAGATGACTGCAATTGTTGATATCAAGGGCCGCGAAATCTTAGACAGCCGCGGCAACCCCACCGTCGAGTGCGATGTTGTTTTGGCATCAGGCGCCTGCGGACGCGCTTCGGTTCCCTCCGGGGCCTCCACCGGCGTGCGCGAGGCTTTGGAGTTGCGCGACGGCGACAAGTCCCGCTATGGCGGCAAGGGCGTATTGAAGGCCGTAAGCCATGTCAATAATGAGATCAAAGAAGCCTTGGTAGGCATGGATGGCGACGATCAGGTCAAGCTCGATCGCGCCATGATTGCCTTAGACGGCACCAAGACCAAGGAGAAGCTCGGCGCCAACGCCATTTTGGCCGTTTCCATGGCTGCCGCCCATGCCGCAGCCTGCGAGCACGATCTGCCTTTATACCGCTATTTGGGGGGCTCGGGGCAAAAGTTCATGCCCGTTCCCATGATGAACATCATCAACGGCGGCGTGCATGCCAACAACAACTTGGATCTGCAAGAGTTCATGATCATCCCCGCAGGCGCCCCCTCCATGAAGGAAGCCATCCGCTACGGTGCCGAAACCTTCCACGCCTTGCGCAAGATCTTAAACGATAAGGGCATGACCACTGCCGTGGGCGACGAGGGCGGCTTTGCTCCCATGCTCAATACCCACGAAGAAGCCATCGAGCTCATCTTAAAGGCCATCGAGACTGCAGGCTTTAAGCCCGGCGAAGACATCTTCATCGGCCTTGACTGCGCCTCCTCTGAGTTCTATGAAGACGGCGTCTATGCCTTAAAGAAGCAGGGCAAGAGCTACGGCATCGATCAGTGGATTGAGGTTTTAAGCGGCTGGTGCGACAAGTATCCTTTGATCTCCATCGAAGACGGCGCCGCCGAGGGCGACTTTGCAGGCTGGAAGAAGCTGACCGACGCTTTGGGCTCGCGCTGCCAGCTCGTAGGCGACGATCTGTTCGTAACCAACCCCGAGATCCTCGCAGAGGGCATTCAAAAGGGCCTGGCCAATGCCATTTTGATTAAGGTCAACCAAATTGGCACCTTGACCGAGACCTTTGAGGCCATCGAGATGGCCAAGCGCGCCAACTACACTGCCATCGTATCTCACCGCTCGGGCGAAACCTCCGATTGCACCATTGCCGACATCGCCGTAGGCACCAGCGCAGGCCAGATCAAGACAGGCTCCTTGTCACGCTCGGATCGTCTGTCCAAGTACAATCAGCTCATCAGAATCGAAGAGGAGCTTGGCTCAAATGCCGTTTATGGCGGCCGCGGCAGCTTCTACTCCTTTAAGCTGTAAGATTTTCTTATTTTCTTAACCTGCAAGGCCCCGCAAGGGGCCTTTGTGATCTTAACGCCCGCCTCCTTTGTAGGCCCAATCTTGGAACCTGTGATGCTTTTTAAGCGCGCAGGCTTTGCACATGCAAAATCCCGACGACTCTTTGCTGCCCGGGTTGGGAGCCGGGTAATGGCAGCCGCACTCAAGGCATACCTCAATGCGTCCGCGCCCTTTGTAAAGAAGCTCCAGCACTCCTGCAAAGGCTGCAAAGGATGGGAATACGTTTTCATGGCGGACATCGTCAAAAAGACGGCTTGCATGCAATAAAGAAGCGCTCTTGTAGGCCCCAACCATGAGGGCAGGCAGCAAAACCTGCGGGCTGTGCTTAAGCTCCTCGGCCCCTGAGTGCGCAAGTTTGAGCCCTGCACTCTTTGAGTCTTGGGGCCGCTGCATCTTCTCAAACCTGTCAAGCTCTGCAAAGAACCCCGGCTCCTTGAGTTTGAGCAGGGTCACCGACAGATTGTAAAAGTACACCATCAAGGTTAAAAACAGATAATGCAAAGCAGATTTGGCCAAAGCATCATCCTGCGCGGTCTCATTTGAGCACAAGCCTTCGCTTTGGCATTTTTGCACCAGGTTTGCCGATGTTGAGTGATGAAGCTTGCACAGCCTTGCAATCAGGGATGAGGGGGCATTGAGCCTGGCCATCTCCATGGCGGTGATGTCCTTGGGGGCAAGAAAGTGCAATCTCTCTTCATTTTTGGCCCCTGCAATGAGCAGGCTGTGCTTGAGAAGCTTTGGGAGGGCATTGTTCTCGTGAGCCCCGCACACGGCGCGCAGCACCTTAAGAGGGTGGGTGCAAAAACTATCGGCCAAAGAGAGGATGGCGCCGCGGCTTTGCCCTGAGCTGATGCTCAAAAGCTGCAAGGGGCTTAAGGTTAAAAGCAATGAGGCAGGCAGTGCCGAGGCTTGCGCGTATAGCTCTTCATCAAAGCTGCGCTCCTCGTCCTGCTTTGTCTTTTGAAAGCCCGTCTTGCTTAAAAGCGCCTCTTGTTCTTGGGCTTTGGCCCTTTCAAAACAGGCATAAAGACGCTCTTCTTTTGAGATCTCGTTTTGAGCCTTTTTTAAAGCCCGGGCCCCCGCCAAGGTTTGGGCCCGTCCCTTTTGCCCGGCCTTAACAGCAGGATCATCTGAAAGATTGGCAAAGGATGCTGTCTTTGAGTCCCAAAACAAAGGCTCATCAAAGGGCAGCTGCGCGCTTAAGCCAAGCTCAAGCTCAAAGGTTGTCCCTGTGTCTTTTTGCGCTTCAAGGGCGGGGCGATAAGGATCAAGTCTTGCAAAATTGCCATCGCTCAGGCCGTTTTTGCAAGGCTCTTGCAAGATTGCCCTTACATCGTCAAAAACAGTCTCAAAGAGGCTTTGCAAGAGCTCAAAGTTTATGCTCAGGCCTGCCTTGGCATAAAAAGACTCTGCGGCAAGCTCTTTGGCATGAGGCCCATCTTCTTGCTCAAGCTTGAAATTTTGCCCAAGGCTAGATGTCTCCCCCTTAAGCAAAGCCTCCAAGGCCCGGTCTGACAGCACGGACGAGATCATGATGTCAAAGCTTGGCTCTTGGTCTTTTTCAAGCTCAAAGGCGGGATCGGACACACTTTCATGGCCCATATCGGCGTTTTTGAAAGGACCTGCCTTGCGGGCATGATTAAAGAGGCCTTGAGGCTCCAAGACCGGCACCTCAAGATTGTACAAAGGAGCGTTATTTTCCTCATAACTTGCTGTGCTCTCAGAGAGGTTGGCGCAGACACCTGCGGCAGGTGCTTTTTGGGTTTTGCCCTTGGCGCTTTTTAAGGCTGCGCCGCCGCGGCCTCCTTGGCACAATCTGTCAAGTTTAAATGACGAGGGCGGGGCAAGAGGCTTGCTCTTCTTATCATTGCTTTTATCTTGCGCATCATGATCTGCCATGCCCCAGGCCTTGGGATCAGAGCAGTTTTGGGCGGCAAGAGCTTTTAAATCTTCAAAGCTCAAAGCCCCGTCTTTTTGTGGTGCGCTTGAGGGGGCAGCCTTGCTCTTCTCTCTTTTGGCGCGACTTTGCTTGGTTTTTGAGGCTTGGGCGCGCAAAAAGGCATGCTGCTCAAAACTCCAGGCGGGGCTGACAAACTTGCTTTCATACAGGGCACTTTTCAAGATGGGCTTGCACTCATAAGCGGCAATTTCAAAGAGATCTTCTTTAGGCACTGCATCATAAAACACGGCATCAGGCCCGATCTTGGGATTGCCCCTTGTGCAGCAGTCATCATCACAGAAGGCCGACAATGCAAGCACATAGGCTGCAAGCTTCATTTGAGGCAGGACAGAGCTTATGCTCTCATGCCCGCGAGCCAGCGCAATGAGGACATCTTGGGGAGTGCGGCAAACAAGATCGGATCTTAAATCCCGAGGAAAGGCCATGACAAAAGGCTCTTCATGGTCAGCATAGTTGCTCAAAAGATGTAAGATGATGCCTGGGCCCTGCGGTGCAGGCACAAGATCATCGCAAACAGGATCTCCGATGGCTTGGACCGCACAAACCTCAGGCTCGCTCTTTTGGCCTGCGCCCCCATCCTTTGGGAAGTGCTTTTTTTGGATCTGCTCTTGGATCTTGCGCCCGTCAAGCACGGCTCTGATGAGATTGGCAGGATCGTCGAGGGTCAGATTGACAAATGAGCTTAAACACTGCGGGATGGCGCAAAACAAGGTATGGCAGGCCTCGTAGCCTCGCTCCGAGCAGCAAGAGAGGGCGCTTTTTGAAAGATTGGCGCTCTGAAGCTCAAAGGCACGGTGCAAAGCCGTGCCTTGGGCATAGGGATTGGGCCTCTGCGCCCGCACGGCTCCCGCAGCCTCGTGCAATTGAAAAGTGTCTTGTTTAAGATCCAAGGCAGGGTAAGCTGCCTGCGGACGGGCGGTGGATCTGAAAGTCCATGAGTTCATAGATTGTCCTCATGCTGTAGTGATAATCATGCTCCCGCGAAAGCGGGGCTCTCTCCTTCTCAGATGGGTCAGATCCGTCCTTATCTTCTTGTGTTGCTTGGTATTTTTATAGTAAAGACCACTCTGAAGAACGCCATTATAGCGGCCCCTCAGGCTTGGTCAAAGCGTTTTTATGATTTTGTTTTCTTATGAAAAATCCTCTGTTGAAAGCAGAACTTGCCAAACGGCAAGATTGGTGTTTGGCATAGAATAGCCAAGCTGCAATTTACATGGAATAGAAAAAGGCAAATTTAGATCTGTCATGCAGGACAAAAGCTCATTAAGGTTTGGCTTTAAGAGAGGGGCATTTAAAGACAGCATCGGGGGCAAAGACGCAGCTCAGCCGAGGCATCAAAAGATCAGAGCCTCACGACAGCGCTTGTTGGCACTTTCTTCATAAAACAGTTTATGGCAAATTCGCCTGATCTCTGAGATTGCATTTTTAGACAAGGAACCAACAGCTCCTGCCCTAAGGCAGGAGCTTCAAAGGCCTAAGGGCTTGCAATAAAATAACTTATGATTTTGGTTTGAAGAAGCAATTCCATTGCCATGCCAATCATGGTGAACAGGTTGCGAGGCTCAAACAATGATGACAAGTGATTTTATAAAGGGAGTAATTGATGGCATGGGAATAGCGCGGTATGCTTTTGCCCCTCCGTTCGAACCGACCGAAATCCCGCCCGAAGTTCTTGAGTCTTCTTACATACCGCCTCAAGAAGATGCAAAGAATATCGAAAGTTACTTTAGAAAAGCAATTGCCTGTGCAGATGAAGAAATCGCAAATACAACCAAAACGAAGGCTTTGTAAACGTCGGGATCAGCCATGACACTGCCGAGTTTGCGGTAAATTCCATCAGGCGCTGGTGGGAGACGATGGGCAAGGAAGCCTACCCCAATGCAACCAAGCTCCTTATAACCGCAGATGGCGGAGGGAGCAACGGATACTGTTGCAGGTTATGGAAGACTCAGCTTCAAAGATTCGCCAACGAAAGCGGTCTTGAGATCAAGGTGTGTCACTTTCCGCCGGGCACAAGCAAATGGAACAAGATTGAACACCGCATGTTCGCCTTCATCAGCAAAAATTGGCGCGGCAGACCGCCAAAGACTCCGGCCGTCATCATCAGCCTTATCGGTTCAGATAAGACGGAGGGCGGCTTAAAGATTAAGTGCGAGCAAGATTAACTAAGCTATGAAAAAGGAGTTAAAGTTACGGATGAAGAGCTGAGTGCAGTTTTCATTGATCGCGATGAATGGCACGGCGAATGGAACTACACCATAAGGCCGAATAATTCTCATTAAACTTAAATGTTATTTTCGCACAGTTTCTAAGCTCCTAAGCGCGGCCCTCTTGTCTTTTGAACAGGTGGCGCTTTTCAATCAGATCAGCCTTCTTGGCCTTGGCCAGATCGGAGGCCATCCTCTTTTGCTTTTTGACCATGGACAGCCAGGCAAAGAAGGTGCCGATGGAGACGATGAGCACGATGATGGAGGCCAACGCATTGATCTCAGGGGACAGGCCGCGCCTTACGCTTGAGAAGATCAGCATGGGCAGCGTGGTGCTCTCGGGGCCTGCCACAAAGGATGCAATCACCAGATCGTCCATGGACATGGTAAAGGACAAAAGGAAGGCTGCCACTTCTGCAGGCATGATGGCAGGCAGGATGACGGCAAAGAAGACCTTGATGGGGCCTGCGCCCAAGTCCATGGCCGCCTCCTCGATGGAGATGTCAAGCTCCCTGAAGCGCGAGCGGATCACCACCGTGGTGTAGCTTGAGCAAAAAGTGACGTGCGCCACCCAGATGGCAAAGATGCCGCGATCGGAAAACCAGGGGATCATCTCCCCCAAGGTTACAAACATCAGCAAAAGCGCAAGACCGGTGATGACCTCGGGCAAGACCATGGGGGCCGTGATAAAGAGCACGAAAGCCGACTCGCCCTTAAAGGAGGTAACCCTCACCAAGACAAACGCTGCCAAAGTTCCGATCACAACCGAGGCGCAGGCGGTCAGCACCGCCACGGTCAAGGAGATCCCCACGGCGCTGATGATGGCGCTGTTTTCTGCCAAGGCCGCATACCACTTTAAGGAAAACTTGGTCCAGATGGTCACCATCTTCGACTCGTTAAACGAGTAGACCACCAAGATGAAGATGGGCAGATACAAAAACACCATGGTCAAAGCGAGGATGACTGCCCTCAAGAGTTTCTTATTTCCCTGCATTGATCTTCTCCTGCTCTTTGCGCTCGACCTTGTAGAAGACGATGATCGGTATGACCAGGATCATCAGCATGGAGATGGCAACGGCACAAGCCAGAGGCCAGTCGCGGTTGTTGAAAAACTCCTGCCACAAGATGCGGCCGATGAGAATGGAGCTCTTGCCGCCCAAAAGCTCGGGGATGACGTACTCGCCCAAGGCCGGGATGAACACCAGCATGGAGCCTGCGATGATGCCGCTCTTGGTCTGGGGCACTAATGTGTTAAAGAAGGTTTTGACCGGTTTGCATCCCAAGTCATAGGCAGCTTCGATGAGCGAGTAATCAACCTTCATCAAAGCCGAAAACAAAGGGAGCACCATATAGGGCAGATAACAGTAGACAATGCCCACGTAGACAGCAAAGTCTGTTTGCAGCATCTGTATGGGCGAGTTTGTGATCCCAAGGGCCATCAGGATGTCGTTGATGAGGCCATCCTTTTTTAAGATGCTCATCCAAGCGTAGATCCTTACCACCAGCGACGTCCAGCTTGGCATGATCACAAGCATGAACATCACGTTGCGCAAGGCAGGCTTGGCCGTGGCTAAGGCCCAGGCAACGGGGTAACCCACCAAGAGGCACAAAACGGTCGAAAAAGCCGCCACCTTCAAGGATTTGACATACGAGCGGATATAGGTGCCGTCAGGATCGGTGAAGATGTAAGTGTAGTTTTCAAGGTGCAAAATAATCTGCATGGCCCCCTCTTCGAAGGTCACCAAAGGCGAGTAGGGCGGAATGGCAATTTCCGACACCGACAAGGAGATCTTGAAGATGATTAAAAAGGGCAGCAGAAAAAACAGGATCATCCACGCATAGGGCAGGAAGATCAGCGCGTAATCGCGCCAGGTATTTTCGTGCTTGACGGTTTTGAGCACTTTGCGCCTCTGCTGAAAACTGCGCCGTATATACGCAAGATTGGAAGAAAAGCCTGCGGACATGAGCCCTTCCTCAGAAAGTCAATGCTATGCAGGACTCCGGGTCCCAGCTCAAATAAACATGGTCATCCCAGGTGGGCAGGCCGGTCTTGAAGCGGTCTACATTGGGCAGCGTCGAAGAGACGATGCGCCCTGAGACCAGACGCACGTAGTAAATGGAAATGTCGCCCAAATAGGCAATGTTTTCCACCGTGCCCTCGCACCAATTGTTCTTCTCCTCAGGCTTGGTGTGGGAGATGTAGATCTTCTCGGGGCGGATGGCGATGGTCAAGGGCATGCCGTCGGCCAAATCGATGTCGTGCAAAAGCTCGATGGGATCGGCAAAGTCGGCAGCGGCAATCAAAGACTGCCTGACGTTTGAAGTGATGAGATGGCAGTCAAAGATGTTGACCGAGCCTATGAACTCGGCGCAAAAACGGCAGTTGGGGTTTTCGTAGATGTCGCGGGGGCCACCTGTCTGGATAAAGTCGCCCTTGTCCATGATGGCGATCCTGTCGGCCATGGTCATGGCCTCTTCTTGATCGTGGGTGACCATCAGGCAGGTTACGCCTACGGAGTTGATGATGTCCACCAGCTCCAATCTCATCTGCTCGCGAAGTTTCTTGTCCAAAGCGCCCATGGGCTCGTCAAGGAGCAAGACCCTGGGCTCCTTGGCCAAAGAGCGGGCTAAGGCCACGCGCTGCTTTTGCCCCCCTGAGAGCTGATGGGGCTTGCGGTCGACATAATCTTCCATGTGCACAAGCTTTAACATGCGATCAACGCGCTCGTCGATGACAGCCTTGGACAGCTTCTCCTGCTTGAGGCCGAAGGCTATGTTCTGCCTTACGGTCATGTAAGGAAAGAGCGCATAGGATTGGAACATCATGTTGACGGGGCGCTTGTAAGGCGGAACGCCGATAAGCTCGCGCCCGTCAAGCAAAATGCTGCCTGAGGTAGGCTTTTCAAAGCCTGCAAGCATGCGCAAAAGCGTCGATTTGCCGCAGCCTGAGGAGCCCAGCAGGGCAAAGATCTCCCCTTCATATAAGGTCAGATCGACATGGTTGACGGCGACAAAGTTGTCAAACTCCTTGGTTAAAGATTTGATCTCAAGAATGGGCCTGCGGTTTTGCTGCTGCGGGCTGGGTTTTTGTCCGGGCAGCTCCCCGGGAAGATGGCGCTTGGCATCGGCGCTTTTTGCAACTGCTGCAGGATTGACAGTTTGTCGGGTCTTGCTGCCTGCTGCGGCCGGGAAGATATTTTCCACCCTGCGTAAATCTCCAAATAGCGCCTGGGCGCTGAGTGAAAACTAAGGCTCGAAAAGCGAGTCCCCATTTTTGTGATGTGCGTATCTTAATTAAAATTGAGGCAAATTTACAGCAATTATCCAAAAATGGACCAAATTATAGTCAACTCATTGATTTTACTCATAATTTTCTTGACCGTATCCGTCAAAAAAAGGCCCTTTTGAGGATCTGCGCTCCCTCATATTGGTGCAACTCAAAAGCTTAAGGCACAGCGGGCTTGTATCATCAAACCCCTGCATTTTGCCTAAAAAGGCTCTTTTTGGGCGCCTTGGTCCATCCCATGCTCTCAAACCTTTTGGCGCCCGGGGGCTGATATTTAAGGGCAGGGAGATCTTTGTTCAGGGTTTGTTCACGCAATCTTCATTAGCTCTTGCACCTTCTTGTTTGTTCCTTAAAATGGAGAGTGTCACGGGGAGGATCTTATTATGGAAAGCTTTGAGTGCTTTTGTAAAACCCGCTTTTGCTTGGGCCGCAGGGCCGAAAGCCGGGCATGCGAGCTTATCAGACAACAAGGCGGCCGCTCGGTATTGATCCTCTATGGCAAAAAATATGCCCCCCAAAGCGGCCTTTTGGAAAGATTGCGCCGCTCTTTGGACAGGGCCGGGCTTTTTTATGCCGAGCTTGGCGGAGTGGTGAGCAATCCTAGGGTCGACAAGGTGCGCGAGGGGCTCGACATGTGCCGCAGTCTTCGGGTCGATTTTATTTTGGCCGTGGGCGGAGGCTCGGTTATCGACAGCGCCAAGGCCATCGCCGCAGGACGATATTGCCAAGGCGACGTGTGGGATCTGTACGATGGCAAAGAGTATGTATACCAAGCCCTAAGCCTGGGGGTGGTCCTTACCATCCCGGGCTCAGGCTCTGAGTGCTCGGATGCCTCGGTGTTAAGCAACGATGAAGATCCCAAGCGCAAAAAGCGCATTCTCAGGGCCCCCTGCCTCATACCGTCTTTTTGCATCTTAAATCCCGAGCTTACCTTTACCTTATCGCCCAAGGCCACGGCCAATGGGGCGGTGGCCATGCTGTGCAGGCTGATGGAAGGCTACTTTACAAACACCGCGTCCGTGCGCATCAGCGATCATCTGTGCGAAAGCCTGATGGCAGATATTTTGCGGGCCATGAGCGTGTGCCGCGACGATCTGCAAAACTACGATGCCCGCGCAGATCTGATGTGGGCAGGAGCCATGACCTTCAGCGGCCTGCCTTTGAAGGGGCGCACCTGCGATAAGGTGCCATCCCTTTTGGAGTTTGAGATCTCGCTTCTGCGCGACAAACCCCACGGCAATGCCTACAGCATCGTCATGCCCGCCTACTTAAGCTTTGTTTTGCGCCATAACGTTTTGCGCATGGCCCAATTTGCCCATAACGTGCTGCGCGTGCCCCTCTCGTTTGAAAATCCCGTCTCCACTGCCCAAGAGGGGATTAAAAAATGGTATGAGCTCATGGAAGATTTTAAGCTGCCTTGTCTTTTGCCGCAGCTTGGGATCGGACCTGAGCACGTCAAAACCCTGGTCAAGGGCCTGCCTTTTGACGATGAGGGCAAGATAGGAAATTACGTCAAGTTAAACGAAGTGGACTGCGAGGCCGTCTACTCTTTGGGCATCATCAATCCTTATTGCAGGGCAAGGCAGGAGGGCTTGGTCGCGCAGACGGACTAAACAAGGAGCGCTCTTGGCGTTTTGCAGAGGGCGATTTTGGCCGGGGCCGCATCCGCGTACCCTGCTTCAAAGTTTTTTGAAATCGAAACCTAAAATTGTCGGTTCACATGATTTATGACAAGAGGCGAAATTCTCCTTTTTGTGCCCGGTTAATCCGAGCTTTTTGGCTTAATGTTTAGAGTTCCTGCTAAAATCTAGCAAGACCCCAAAAAGCCAAACAGGCTCTGTGCGCTGAATTCACTTAAGAAGATCCCAAATGCGAGGTTTGCTGTAAGATCTGATTTAAAGTAAAAGCGCTGAATGTAGGTGTTAAGTCAGCCCTTAAGTTGAAGAAAAAAGGATTCTTTTGATAAATCAGAAGATCAAAAGTGATCACCTATCTAAACTACAGGAGGATTAAGCCATGGCATTAAAAGATAGTCTGGCCCCTTCAATAAAGGATTTTGCCCGTCGGATTGACAACAAGAAGTTATATGTGGACAAAACCGATTTAGTGGCAGATTTGGCAAGGCAGGACGGATATTTCTTTCTTTCAAGACCCCGCCGCTTTGGCAAATCCATGCTGCTGTCCACCTTCAAAGAACTCTTTTTAAACGGCAAAGGCAGGTTTGCAGGACTCAAACTTGAAAAAGATGAGCCGTGGACTGA